>JANOBS010000458.1:0-1362 GCA_031411755.1 Luteolibacter sp.
CGGTGCCTCCCGCGAATTTTCAATGGGTTAGCTAGCATGACTGCAACACTCGGTAGTTTCTACTGGCTAGGTTTTGAAACATCAGGTCTTTCACCTGACAAGAAGCGCCTTGCTTGGCTCGGCGCACAACAGTGTTATTGACCGACCGGTCGGGTTTGGGGGGTATTCACCGACCGGTCGGTGAGCAGGGGCAAAGACGACCAGGAAGTGCCGATTTTGAAAACCTCGTTCATGTCATGTTTTTAGCTCCGTGAGTCAGGCGGGCCAAGGAGGAAATGAGTGGATGGGAAGCAGCGGTTCGATTCTTGATCCCGGCAGGGATCGGAGCCAGTAGCCCCGGGTCGAGGCCGTACTTCGGCCGACCACCCGGGGACCTTGGAACAAGAAGGATTCGACCCCAGCAGTGGGTCGCAGCGGCGTGCGAGAGTCAGTGGTTTCCGACGCTTCTGGCACGCCCTTCAGGGTGCGAATCCTAGAGATTTCCAAACCCGGGGTGGTCGTCGCATTCGCTCCTCGACCCCGGGCTATTGGCTGTAATCCCTTCAGGATATAGATTTATGGTTCGAAAGCCCTCGGCTCTTCATCGCAGCGCGAGTGGATGCAGAGAACGTTCAACATCGAACATCCAACATCGAACATCCAACATCGAACGTCGAAGTTTTTGAAGACCCGGAGCGAGCCTTCTTTGCAATTGCTACGAAGGCCAAGGACGCTCACAGCCAAAGCGAACTCTGCAGTCAACTCTCAACTCTTCCCTCTCAACTCCTCTCCCTGACCCCTGAATCCTAGCCCCTGGCCCCTCTCTTCGACGAAAAAGCCGCACGGACGAGAGGGCTCGTCCATGCGGCTTTGAGGGAGTCGGATCGATCAGCGCAGGAAGGCTTCGTGCAGGCCGCCGTCGACGGTAATGACCTGTCCGGTGGTCTTGCTGAGGCGCTGCGAGATCAGGAGGAAGTAGGCTTCCGCCTGGTCGGCCGGGGTGATCGGGGCCTTGGTGAGCGTGCGGTCGGCATAGAACTGCGCGAGCTTCGTCACCAGCGATTCCGTGGCTTCGTCATCCGTGTAAGGGATGGCGTATTTCGCGAGCGAGCCAATCACTCGATCGCGCGGGAACATGGCGGAACCCTGGACCACGGTGGCCGGGGCGACACCGTTCACGCGGACCAGCGGAGCAAGCTCCATGGCGAGTTCGCGGACGAGGTGGTTCGCGGCGGCCTTCGAGGTGTCGTAGGCGAGCGAGCCTTTCTTGGCGACCGCGGCGTTGGCCGATGTCGTTAGAACGAGATTACCCCGCAGACCTTGCTCTTTCCAAGTCTTCGCGGCTTCATCGGCGACGAAATAGCTGCCGGTGACGTTGATGCC
>JANOBS010000459.1:0-3816 GCA_031411755.1 Luteolibacter sp.
CGGTGCCTCCCGCGAATTTTCAATGGGTTAGCTAGCATGACTGCAACACTCGGTAGTTTCTACTGGCTAGGTTTTGAAACATCAGGTCTTTCACCTGACAAGAAGCGCCTTGCTTGGCTCGGCGCACAACAGTGTTATTGAACGACCGGTCGGGTTTGGGGGGTGATCACCGACCGGTCGGTGATCAGGGGCAAAAGCGACCCGGAAGTACGGAGTTTGATGACCTTGTTCATCACGTAAGCTTTTAGATCCGTCATGCTGGCAAGCCAAGCTGGAATTGGGGAGTTGGGAAGGCTTGAATCGTTGAGAGTGCCCGAAAATCCTGCGTCCGACGCTTTATGACGTGGGGAGGGCAAATCCCGAAACTCAAGCTTCACAACTTCGGAGTCCTTGCCAGCTGGCTGGCGGCGGGAAAGAGGCAGCAGGCTGCCGCAGTCCAAGGCCTCACCACTTCTTGAAGGACGGATCAGGCTTGGGATTGACGATGGGGAGGAGCGCGCCGGTGTCCTTTTTGAAGGCCTGGAGCTTGGCTTTCAGGTCGGTGACCTTGTCCGGCATCTTCTCGGCGAGGTTATGCTGCTCGCTGGGGTCCTTGGAGAGGTCGTAAAGCTCAAAGCCTTTTTTCCAGTAGAACTCGATGAGCTTCCAGTTGCCCTCGCGGACGGCGGAGGACGGGATGCCGCCCTGGTTTCCCCAGTGGGGATAGTGCCAGAACAAGGGCGCGCGTTCGTGCTTGGCCTGTGGGTCCTTCAGCAGGTCAAGGAAGCTGGTGCCGTCCTTGTGCTGCTCGGGCAGGAGATCGAGTCCGCAGGCCTGGAGGAAGGTCGGGAAGAAGTCGGTGGAGATGACCGGAGTGGTGCAGGTGCCGCCGGGCTTGATGGTCTTCGGCCAGCGAACGATGAGTGGCTCGCGGATGCCACCTTCATACATCCAGCCTTTTCCGGCGCGATACGGAACATTGCTGGTGGGCGATCCCTCCGAACTGGAGAGCCCGCCGTTGTCGGAGAAGAAGACGATGAGGGTGTCGTCTGCGAGGCCGAGTTCGTCGAGGGTCTTGAGAACCTTTCCGACGGCGCGGTCCATTTCCTCGACCATGCCGGCGTAAACGGCGTGCTCCTGGACCTGGCGGACGTCGCGGGGAAAGTCAGGGGCGAAGACAGGCTTGAGACCAAGCTTGGTACGCTTTTCCTCGTACTTTTTCACGAGGTCCGCCGGGGCTCCGAGCGGGGTGTGGACGGAGTAGAACGGGAAGTAAACGAAGAAGGGCTTGTCCTTGTTGGCGGTGATGAACTTGGAAACCTCGGTGGCGAGCCGGTCGGGCAGGCTTTCGCCGTCGGGACCATCCGGCAACCGCGGGTTGGCGTAGGGCGAGAAGTAGTGCTTCCCTCCATAAGGTCCGCCGGCATCGGTGCCACCGGCATTGACGTCGAATCCGTGATCCTCCGGCCAGGAGCCCTGCGGTCCGAGGTGCCATTTCCCGGCGTGCATGGTGGCGTAGCCCTTCGCCTTGAAGGCCTCCGCCAAGGTGGTGTGGGAGGCGGCGAGGCGGGCGAGATAGGGCGCGGGCAGAAGCGGACGACCCGCCACTTTTCCGGCTTTTCCGCCGGTCGGTGCCGCGACATCGGCCGGAAGTTCCTGATGGCCGTTCGGCGCGCCGAAGTAGTCGGTGTTCTTCGTCCGGGCGGGATACTGGCCGGTGAGGACGGAGGAGCGCGTGGGCGAGCAGACCGGGCAGGCGGCGTAGGCATCGGTGAAGCGGACACCCTGTTTCGCGAGGCCGTTGAGATTCGGCGTGTCGTAGAAGGTCTTCGGATTGTTGAAGCCGACATCCATGTATCCGAGGTCGTCCGCCATCATGAAGATGACGTTGGTGGCGGTCGCTGGGAGAGCGAGCGCCAGCAGGAGGAATAGAGGCTTCATGCGGGAAAGGATGATTGGGATCACTTGACTTCGAAGGGGGCGGTGGCGGTGGCGGCGTGATTGTTGCCATCACTGACCCAGAGATAAAGTCGATAGGAGCCGGGCTTCTCTGGCGCTTTCAGTTCAGCTTTCGAGGTCTCGGAGGAAACGATGATGCCCTCAATCGGCGCGGGCATGGCGGGCGGCTTGCCGTCGACACTGCGAGGCTTCTCGGGCAGGACCGCCCATTGCCAGGAAAGCGGATCGCCCTCGGGATCGGCGGCGCCTGACTGAACGCTGAACGAGCTGCCTGGATGGACCGGTTCCATGGGCACGCCTTTCAGCGGCTGGATGGTCGGGGCGCGGTTGCTGGGCTGGGTGCCGCTCCACTTTTCCTGGAGGACATCGACGGGCTCGGTGGTCTTGCCGTCGTGGGTGAGCAGGCCGAACCAGGTGGCGGAGGCCTCGAACTTCCAGCCCCAGACGAAGGCGTAGCTGCCGAGACAGTCGCCGCCCTTTGAAATGACCTCATCGTAGGCGCGGCGGAACATGCCGGCTTTCTCGCTGCTGGTCTGCTCGAGAGGGGCTCCTGAGGCCGTCTTGGGCCGCTCCCAGAAACCCTGCGGACCCCATTCTGTTAGAAGCCACGGACGGGTCCAGCCGACCTTTTTCAAATGGTTCCGAAGGCCGAAGACTCCGCCGTAGGTGTTGATGCCGACGAAGTCGAGATGCGGGGTGTGCTCGTTAAGGCCCTTCAATTTCGGCGGGCTCAATCCGGCGACGGCGGTGAAGGTGGGATGCGCAGGATCGATTTCCTTCGCCATCACGGCGAGGCGGTCGAGCTGCTGCCAGTAGGCGGTGTTGGTGCCATCGCCCTCGGCCTCGTTGCCGATGCCCCAGGCGAGCAGCGCGGGATGGTCGCGGTACTTCATGACCTCGGCCTTCACGCGTTCGAACTGCTTCGCGCATTGTTCGGGCTTGGAGTAGGAAAACCATGAGCACTCCGACTCAAGCCAGATCCCGGCGCTGACGGTGAGGTCGAGCGAGGCGGCTTTTTCGAGGGTGGCATCGAGGTTGGTGGTGCTCCAGGTGCGGATCGAGTTCGCACCGCGCTTGGCAAGCAGCTCAAGCTGGCTCTCTCCTCCCGCGCCTTTCACGAAGTAGGGCTTGCCACCACGGGTCATGCCATCCTTCACGCTGACGGTGACCGGCACCGCAGTCTTCAGGCTGGTTGCTTCCGAAGCGCCGCCATCCTTGGGGGCGTCGTTCTTCGATTGCTTGGGATTCTTCGGCTTTGCTTTCGGTTTCGGCTGGATCTGGATGTCGCCAGTGTTCGGCTGCGAGGCGCCCGGGGTGCTGCGACCGTCGGCGACGTATTTTTCGAGGAGCTTCGTCATCTTCTCCACGATCTCGGGATGCTGGGCCTGGACGTTGCGGGTCTCCCCGATGTCGGAGGGAAGATCATAGAGCTGGATCGGAGGAAGTTTCGCGGTCTCTGGCGAACCTGGCTTTGGATCACTCCAACCACCGGAGCCGGGGCAGAGTTCGAGCTTCCAGTTGCCCTGACGAACGGCGAAGGAGCCATTGATCGAGTGGTGGACCACGGCCTCATGGATCGGCGCGGTGGCTTTTCCTTCGAGGGCGGGCAGGATGCTCACGCTGTCCTCGGCCATGGTGTCCGGCAGCTTCTTTTCGAGGATCCCGGCGCAGGTGGCGAAGAGGTCGACGAGGCAGATGAGCTGATCACTGGTGGTACCGGGCTTCACGCGTGCGGGACAGCGGGCAAGGAATGGAATCCGATGGCCACCGTCGAAGATGTCGGCCTTGGTGCCGCGAAACTGGGCGCTGGGGTTGTGGCCCTTTGCCAGCAGTTCGGGAAACTCGGCGGAGGGCGAGCAGCCGTTGTCGCTGGTCAGG
>JANOBS010000460.1:0-3216 GCA_031411755.1 Luteolibacter sp.
ACAATATGGCTTTGAGAGACATCAGGGATATGGCACCAAGGCTCATCTCGAAGCCTTGAGACTCCATGGGCCTTGCCGCATTCATCGTCGCTCGTTTCAGCCGGTCGCTCAACTCGCCCTGCCGTTTGGAGAGGCGTGATGGGACGGAATGGGACCGAAAGGAGATCGGGGATTACGGCGAAAAAGTGGCGGCGGCCTGGTTGCGGGCGCTGGGAGCGAAGGTGCTGTATCGGAATTTCCGGGCACCACATGGCGGTGAGGTGGACATCGTGGCAAGGAAAGGGGACCTGTTGATGTTCGTCGAGGTGAAGACCCGCCGGGAAGGCACGAAATACCGGGGGCTTGATGCGGTGAATGCCAGCAAGCAGGCCTTGATCGAGCGCGGTGCGAACGAATGGCTGCGACTGCTGGGCACGCGCGAGATCCCCTGGCGCTTCGACGTCATCGAGATTTACGTGGAGAAGGGGAAGCGGCCGCGTGTGAATCGGGTGGAGAACGCCTTCTGAAATTCGAAATTCGAAACCTGAAATTCGAAAAGCAGACTGTGCAATTTTTGCCGGAAACCGGGCGAATATGGCCCGACCGTTGACCGCAGCCCGGTCCCGCTCTAAACATCCGCCACACACGATATGGACCTCACCACCACGGCATACGGCACCTGGAGCGGCGGACGCTTCATGCACTTCGGCGAAACCCTTCCGGAAGACCGCTTCCTTGGCTGCATTCGCACCGCGTACGAGTCGGGGATTCGCACCTTTGTGACCTCGGATGTCTACGGCGCGGGCCGGGCGGACCAATTGCTGGGCGAGGCGCTGGTGGGCTATGATCGCTCGACCTACTGCCTGGTCGGAACGATCGGCCATGATTTCTATGAAGGCCAGCGCGACGGCAGCCGTGGCTACCCGCGCTTCACTGATCCGGCGCTGCGCGACGAGTCCGGCTACAAGGATTTCATGCGCTTCGCCTGCCAGAAATCGCTGGAGAACTGCAAGGCTGACAAATTCGACCTGCTGATGCTCCACAACCCCGACGAACGCGGTTACACCAGCGAGGCCGTCTGGGAAGCGATGCGGACACTGAAGGAAGAAGGCCTCGCAGATCGTCTCGGCATCGCCCCAGGTCCGGCGAACGGTTTCACGCTCGATCTCCTCTACTGCTTCGAAAACTTCGGTGAGCTGATTGATTGGTCGATGCTGATCCTGAATCCGCTGGAGCCCTGGCCGGTCGGGCTCGCGCTGCCGATCTGTGAAAAGCACAGCGTCAAGGTGCTGACCCGCGTCGTCGATTACGGCGGGGTTTTCCATGACGATCTCGGCGAAGGCCATTCCTTTAAGCCTGGTGACCACCGTTCGTATCGCCCGGAAGGCTGGGTCCAGCACGGCATGGAAAAGGCCAACCGCATGCGTCCTCTCGCCGAGAAATACGGTCTCTCGATGCTCCAGTTCGCCTCGATCTGGAACCTTAGCCACCCGGCGGTGGAATGCGTCGTGCCGACCTTCGTTCAGGAGGCTCACGACGGCGCCCGTCCGATCGAGGACAAGATCCGCGAATACGCAAAGCTTCCCAACGTCCGATTCACGCCGGAGGAAGTCGCGCAAGTGGCGGCCATCGGCGACAACACTGGCTGCATGACCCTCAAGGGGGCCAGCAAGCGCCATGCGGTCAGCGAGCGTCCCGACGAATGGCCGATGCGTCCCGAGCTGCTTGAGTTGGCCGGGCGCTATGGGCTGACTTCGGAGTGGTGAGGTTCCGGGATCTTGAACCTATCTGCACGATGGGCCATGCAGGCTGCAACCCAGCATCGCTCGTGGGCGGACTCCTCACCGGCGTGAAACCCCTGTTTCACTAGGCTTCGGGCGTCTGATGGCCGCTTGGTATGAGGGCTGCGAAACAAGGGGAGTCATGAACACCCCATTGGATCCAGCTGAATTGAAAAGCGACCTGAAGGACGCCGCCACCCACATCGCATCTGAAGTCGAGGAACGCGCGGGCGAACTCAAGGACAAGGCCGGCGACCTCATGGATCGGGCCTGCTGCGCCGTTCGCGAGAAAAGCTGCTGCGCCAACACCAAGGCTCAGGAGTTGATTCGTCGCAAGCCACTGCCAGCCGTCGTCGGATTCGCCGCACTGGGATTCGCGATCGGTTACATGATGTGCCGCAGCCGCCACCGGGCGATCTTTGATTCGGACGAACTCGCCTCGGTCTTCACCCCGCTGGGGAAACGCCTGCGCGATGGCTATCAGGACCTGAAGGTGCGCGGAACGGATGTGTTTGAATCCGTCCAGTCGCGCGTGCCGCACCACGCGGTCGACAGGGTGGTGGGCCAGGCCCGCGATCTCGGCAAAACCCTTAAATTCTGGTAAGCCATGTCCTCTTTCGAACTCCACGGCGAACCCGAACACACGCCCACCGTCGAGGAGGGCCTGCAAGCCATGCTTCAGGATGGAAAGCGTTCGCTTAAGCAGCGCTACCAAACCCTCGAAACCGAAGTGGCAAGAAATCCCGCGAAGGCGCTCCTCATCGCGACGGCAGCCGGATACCTGCTAAATCGGCTGCCCCTGCGCTCCATCCTGGTCGCAAACGTCCGGATCGCCGCCGCGCTCACCCCGCCACTGCTCCTCGCAATCGGTGCAGCCAAGGCCTGTGAATACCTCCAGTCAAAGGCCCGGATTAAGCGGGTCTGAAAACTTTAAGCCCGGCGGCTCTGAGGAATTGCGGGAGTTGGCCGGGCTTAATGATTTGGCCTTGGAGTAGTGAGGCTTTGGCTGACCGGTTTCGGGGGGATTTCCAGCTTGGATCGCCAATAGGACAGAGTTAGAAATTCGCCGTGAGCGAGTTCGTCGAGATCCAGACTTCTGGATCGGCGCTGCACCTACTCACCGACCGGTCGGCGACTGCCCCCCAAAAAGAATTGAAAATCATCGCGATATTTTTGGCGCTGTATCTTTCCCAGCGTGTATTTGCAGACGGAATGCCGATTACTGACGGACGTTTCTCAGGTGGGGCGGCTACAGAGATCAGGCTATCAGCGTGGCAGTGGCTACAGCTTCGGCTTGGTGATGCCTATGTTTTGGAACTTAGCAATGAACAGTCCGATTTGGTGCGGAGTCATTCTGGGGCCGCAACGTCTAGAGTCTTTATCTACAACACGCGGAATGGAGAGAATGACTGCACGTGCTGCGCCGTTAATCGAGGGCTTTGGTTCTCGGAGTGGG
>JANOBS010000461.1:0-34021 GCA_031411755.1 Luteolibacter sp.
GATCTGTTCTGGCACCCTGTGATGGAACTGATTTCATATGCGCGCTTCCTGAGGAGCCCGGTGCGGTAATTCCGCACGCCGGGATCTGCGAGGGGGGCGCCGGGTGAAACCGGCGTCCCTACCTCAATAGCCCTAAATTAATGAAACTCATTCCCAAAGTTTTCACGAGACTTGTCCTCTTGGCTGTCATTTCGGTTCCCGCTATTGCGAACGCTGCGGTTCACCAAGCGACGGTATCCCCATCGGGGCGCTACAAGTTGGCGTCCGAATCAGTCCGCCAGGAAACGCCGAAGACGACCAAGCTTCTCATGGGCCGGGTGATTGGGGCGAAAATCTCTTTAATTGGCCGCGACGGTGCTGTTATTTCCAAGTGTTTCCTTCCCGGCGAAGGGGCATACCCCGATGTCCCGAAGATGGTTGGACGGGAAGACTGGGAGACCAAAGCCTATTGGAACGACGATGAGACAAGAGTAGCTGTCTATTCAGGTGGCAGAACTTGGTCCAGAATCGATTTCTATTCCATTGTCGGAGGACGCATCGCGATCCTCCCTCATCCTGATTGGGACGACCTCCTTTTCGATATTCCGGGTTATGACGGAGAGACGACCAGGCTCTACGAGGGTTTCTCAAAATGGACCAAGAATGATACTTGCGCGATCGAAGTCAACGGGACCGCCAAAGTCGATGAAGCCCACAACGACGCATATCCTCAATTCTCCTACATCGTTACGATTCGAATTACTCTTGAAGGGATTCAATTCGTCCAAGTGAAGAAAGAAGATGGTTAACAAGTCGAGACACAGCAACCCCTATCAGCCTCCCTGTTTACATGCTCTCCCGTAGTTTTAACATCAACCCCGTGATCGACGCTCGCTCCCGCTGATAGGGTTGCGTGCTCTTTGACGTTGCTCGATGGACACCTACCTCAATTCGATCGGGTCTATCCATCCGATTCCCGACGAGATTATCGGTGGGTTACTCTTTCTGGTCAGCTTTGCAGCATTTCCAGCCAGCATCACTTGCTTTCTAATGGGCTTCCGCTCCCGTTCCAGATCCTCATCCTACGCACTTTTCGTGGTTGGCGGCGCACTCCTGACTCAAGTTCGTTGGTATCTAGCATTTATGGGCGTGGCGTTTGGCGATAAAATGGGAAACATGCCGTATCCGGTCTGGGGGCGGTTTGCATTTTTCGGCTTTGGCGTTGGAGCGGCGGTGCTCTTGATTTCCGAAGTCTGCCGAGCATGCCGCACGCGAAAGACCTTATAACCCGTGGCGCATCAAGCGGTTATAAGCTCTTCGGTCTCATTTCTTCCTCCCCTCAACCGCGCCGGTGGGCGCACTTCAACCGTTAGAGCGCTTTAAGAAATTCCGTAGCCACCGTGATAGCATCGTGGCGGCGGATTTTAACCGCCAAGCCTCTCTTTTTCAGGCATAGGGCATGGCGGTTGAAAACCGCCGCCACGTTTTCGGCCACACTATTTCTTAAAATGCGCTAGCTGAAGAGCAATATGAAAAGGGTCCTCGCGCTTTCACACGACGATCCCTTCAAAAATCCCGGGTAAGGAAAGCGCTGCCACCGCTCCTCACGGAGTCGTAGCGGGCTTTTCCGGTGGTGAAATGAGCGCCCGCAGGGAGGCGCCGGACACGCAGTTTTTGAGCACCATCTGGACCGGGCTGTTCGGCTTCTCGCCATAGGTGATTGTCTGGGTGCTGGAGACCATGCCGACGACGTTTCCTTCATCGCTGATCACCGGGCCGCCGGAGGAACCACGGGCGTAGTCCGCCGTCACGGCCATCATCACCGAGCTGGGGGACTTGGGGGTGTTGCGGTCACGAAAATAGCGGGAAATGCGCCCGAAGGTTTCGACGAAGCAACGTCCGTCCGGGTGACTGAGAATGCGGATGTTCGACCCGACCGGGGCATCGGGACCGATCGGCAGGGCGGCGAGGTCCTTGGCATCGACTCGAAACAGCGCGACGTCGTCCGCTTCGTTGCCCGCCAGGATTTCCTTCACCGGATGGACCTCGCCATTGAAACCGCAGACTCCCCAGGCATCGCCTTCGGCTTTCTTGAAAACGTGGTAGTTGGTGACCATCAGCCCGTCCGAGGAAACACACCAGGCGGTGGCGCTGCCGGCGGAGTGCCAGTGCTCGCACTTGCCGCACTTGTAGACGGAGCCGAGCATGTAAACGCACTTCGTCAGGCCTTCGTACTCGGCGGCGGGCTTCGCCTGAGTGGGCTTGATCTCCATGGCCTTCGGAGCCTTTTGAAGCGCCTCGGACAAGGTCTGACCGGTCACGGCGGACTTCTGGTCGACAAGCAACCCGAGCTTTTCCTGAAGGGACTTCGTCAATCCGAGGTCATCGACGACCGGAGGCGCGGCGAGCAGGGCACCGGAACACGCGAGAAGGATGGACAGGCAGACTTTCATGCGTGGACGATGGCATGAATGGAGTCTGAGGAAAGGAGAGTTTGGAATTCGTTCTGAGAGGCTGTCTTAGAATTCCTACTCCACAGCGATAGGTTGCTCATTTTCCGCGGAGTCGCAGAGGCAAGATGAGATCGCTGAATCTCATTTACTGGGATTTCTCGCTAAACTCGGCGCTTCCTCAATGCCTTGCGGAGAAAAAACGGCGGTCATGATCACAAGCTTCGATTTTTCAGTCAGCCGCTCAGTCGAAGCCACCAGTGATGAGCCCGGCTGAGACAGCAGGGACACGTTCTTGAATCACCGCCGCCGCCAGACGGTGACGAGGGAAAAGGTGAACTGGAATTTTCTCGCCGTCTCTCGAATGAGGAAAGGCTCGTTGGTTTGGCGGACGAGGTCGAAGGACGGTAAGAGGGATTCCTGAAGCCAATCGAAGGTGGTGCCTGCGGGCCAGTTTTCCGGCGGGGTGAATTCGGCCAGCCAAGTGCAGGGGGTGGCGAGGACGAGCTCGCCGCCGAGTTTGACGAGCGTGGGCAGACGGTCGAGCAGGCGTTGCGGCTCGGGCAGGCGGCAAAGGAGATTGGCGGCGTGGACGCGATCGAAGGTGCCGAGATCGGCACGGAGGTCCATGGCATCCCCAGTTTCGAAATGCAGGCGGTTGGTATCGAAGCCGTCTGGAAGTCGAACTTCGAGATCGGTGGAGACGTGGGCCTCCTCGACGCGCTGATAGGCAAGGAAGTTTCCCTGGCGCAGATTCTCCGCCGCATCGATGAAGGAGCGGGAGAAGTCTATGCCGACGACCTCATGGCAGTTGCGCGACATCTCGAACGCCGAACGGCCGACCGCGCAGCCGAGATCGAGCCCGCGATCAACTTCGTGTTCTTCGAATTGCTCCGTGGTGCGCACCGCGAAATCCAGCGCCTCGTGCATCGCGGACGGCGCGTCGTCGGGCAGGATTTCGTCGCCGCGACCGTAGTGGAAGAGCAGGTATTCTCCCAACAGCTTCCGGGTTTCGTAGAGGTTTCCCACGATCAGTTGGATGCGAGGGCGTCCATGAGGTAGCGGGCGGGGCGGAAGTTCTCGATGAGGACTTCGTGCTGGTCGCCGCGGCGCATGCGGACCTGGCTGATATTGAAGTTCGGGGTCTTGTGCGGCGCGAAGAGGATGTCGTCGTGGGTCGAGTTCTCGTGCTTCTTGAACATTTCCGGGATGATGTCGCCGCCGAGATGGTCGTCGCGACCGGTGGCGAGGTGGCAGGTGCCGAGGACTTTCTCGTCCTGGATGTCCGCGCCGGAAACCGGCAGGACCTGGGTGCCAAAGCCGAGCTCGCCGAGGGTGCCGGTCATCGGGTCGTCGGCGAGGCGGGCGTTGTGGGCGTCGATGGTCGACTGTTTTCCGGAAATGAGGGTCGAGCGGACAATACAGCGGTCGACCACCTCCAGCACGCCGAGGGTGCCGTCCTCGTATTTCATCGGAAACTGTCCGCGGGCATCCTGCGGCACGAAGTAGACCTCACCGGCGGGGAGGTTGGCGATGTCCGGCTTTTCGCCAAGGCAGAGGCCGTGGGACTTCTGGGCGTCCTGTCCGCCGAGGCCGAGCCAAGCGGTCAGCACGCGACCGTCTTCGAGGGCAAAGTCGATCTCGATGTCATCGGCATTCGAAAGGGCGCGGCGGAGCTTTTCGGCGTCCTTCGAGACCTCGTGGTAGTCGACGGCGAGTCCGGAGTTGAGGATGATGTCATTGACCCCGTGCAGGGTGGCACCACGGAACCCGTATTCCTTGCACTTGGCCGTCAGCGGGGCAGTGGCGGAGTACGTGGAGACGCAGAGGATGATGTCGTAGTTCGGATAAATGTCCCGATCGAGCGAGAGGTGGTTGCCGGCGGTGTCCCACACGTCGTCTGCCAGATCGAGGTTCGAGCCATAGGTCATCTTGTAGGCGAAGATCTCTCCGCCGGACATGCCGAGGGCGTCGAGGCTGCCGTTCTGGAGGCCGAGGTAGAAGGCTTCATGGGCCTTTTTCTGAATCGGAAAGCCGGGCTGCTGGAGGAACGCGCAGTCCTTGATGAGCGGGGCTGGATCATCGAAATCGAGGAGAATGCAGACTTTACAGCCTTTCGTCGGCTCGAAAACTGTGCCGAGAAGCCGGGTCAGATCGAATGCCGGAAACTCGCGGGTCTCGGGATGAAGGAGGACCTCCTCGCGAAGGTAGGCGGGTAAAGTGGCGGTGGAAGACATGCCGCCATCCTAAAAGCGAATCGTTTTCGCGCAAGCGGACGACCGCAAAAAGTTCAAGCCTGCCCGAGATCGCCGAAGTCCATGCCTTTCTCCCGCATTTCGTCCAGCACCCCGGACATGTCTTGGAGCGTCTCCCAAAGCGACCTCAGCACATACACAGGCGCACCGCAGCGGACGGCCAGGGCGATGCAGTCGCTGGGCCGCGCGTCGAGCTCGACGATCTTCCGTTCCATGATTTCGTTCTGCGCCTCCAGGATCAGGCGAGCGTAGTAAATATCGTTCTCCACCCGGACGATGAGCACGCGGCTGACCTTCGCGCCGAAGGTGTCCATCGCCTGGAGAAAGAGGTCGTGCGTGAGCGGGCGAGGTGCTTGCTGGCCGGCCAGCGAAGCATTGATCGAGGCACCCACAGCGGGATCGATGTAAAAGACGATCGCCTTTTTCCCATCGCCGAGAAACACCGCGCATCCGGCCTGGGTGGGCAGCAGGGCGATGGGTTCGACGCGGACGAGATCGGGCACGGCAGGACTATGGCGGGTGAACGTGGAATTTCCAACGGTCAAGTTAGGGCATGGGCGCTCAATCCACCGGCCGGCCTGATCCGTTCGTGACAGCCGCGCGGGATTGGGGATGCTGACGGGGTGAATTTCCTGACGATCGCTTCATTGAAGGAGCAGGCCGGTGAATCGGCGCTGGCGGCGGTGCTGGACGCCGAACTCCAGTCGAAAAGCCCGCGCCAGACGAAGGCAGGGAAGCCCTATCTCGTGCTGACCTTCGCCGATGCCACCGGCAGCTTCGCGCTGAATGCCTGGTCGGACGCGCCCTTGTTCGACGCTGCTTCCGGCTTCACCGACGGCACGGTGCTGCGGCTGGATGCCGAGTGGACACAAAACACCTACGGGCTCAACGCCACCCACATCGCCTGGGAGCGCCTGACCGGAGACGCCCTCGAAGCCTTCTATGCCGGAGACGCCGCCACGGCGGAAAAGCAGCGCCGCGACTGGGGCACGATCACCGGCTTCTGCGAATCCGTCATCGACCCCCGCCTTCACGCGCTGGCGGATCTGTTTCTCACCAGTATGGGCGCGAAGTTCCGTCGCGCCGCCGCCGCAAGGAGGAATCACCACGCTCGCCGCGGCGGTCTGGTCGAGCACGTCGCCCAGATGATGCGCTCGGCCGATGCCATCTGCGGGGCCTACCCCCAGCTCAACCGCGATTTGTTGCTCATCGGCGTGCTGTTCCATGACTGCGGGAAGCTTTGGGAAAACCAGTATGCCGAGCGCGGATTCGCCCAAGGGCACTCGCTGCACGGCGAAATGCTCGGCCACATCCCGCTGGGCATCGAGCTGGTCAACAAGCTCTGGCGGGACGTCAGCGAATCACAAGTCGCCTCGGGCTGGGTCACGCTGGAGCCCGCCAGTGAAATGGTCCGCCTGCACCTGCTGCACCTCATCGCCAGCCATCATGGCGAGTTCCAGTTCGGCTCGCCCACGCTGCCGCGCACGCCCGAGGCCTTCGCCCTCCATCACATCGACAACCTCGACGCGAAGCTCGAAATGATCCACGACGCCTACGGTCGCGCCAATGAGCTGGCGGAAGGCATCTATGAAAAGCAGTTCCCGCTGCCCGCGAACCTTGTCGAACCGCTTGCCCACTTTGGGACGAATGACCCGTTGAATGACGAATGAGGAATTCCCGAATGACGACCGGAAGATGAGTGCCTTCGTCATTCGGAAATTCGAAATTCGTCATTTTTCCCCCTATGGAACAGACCCACGGCATCCTGATCCGGCTGACGAAGCTGACCGACAGCAGCCTGATCATCCACTGGTTCACAGAGGGGGCCGGACTCATCAAGACCGTGGCGAATGGTGCGCGTCGTCCCGCGAGCCCATTCGCCGGAAAGCTCGATCTCTTTTTCACCGCCGAGATTGTCTGGACCCCGGCGAAGCGCGGTGAACTCCATCCGCTCAAGGAGGTCGTCGTTTCCAACTGGCACATGGGCCTCCGGAAAAGCTACGTCGCCACCCTGTTGGCGGGCTATTTCTGCCGGCTCCTCGAGCAGGCGGTCGAGCCCGGCCATCCGGATCCGCAGCTTTATGATCTGCTGCGACGCGCCCTGGATCACGTCGACAGGATCGGCCCCAGCTTGCGAGGCCTTCAGCACTTCGAGCGGGAATTGGCCAGAATGCTCGGAGTTTCGCACGATCGGAGGTCCGCCGAACTGGCCCTGCGCGATGCGGTGGGGGAGCTCCCGGGCATCCGACGCGACCTGGTCGAAAGACTGTCGACCCCCGGGGATTTGGACTCGTCAAATCGCTAATCGGTGTTAACCGTGTAAACACATCATGGACTCACCTACAGCCACCCTGATTGGAATCCTACGTGACCGCGCGGAATCCCTGCGCGAGAAAGGGGACCTCAACGAAGCCCTTCACGCCTCCACGGCTGCGGTGGAAAAGGCCCAGCAGACGCTGAGTTCCGAGTATGAAAGCATCGATGAATTCGTCTCCAGTCTGGAGCAGCGGGCCGTGATTTATCGGGAGCTCGGACAATACGAACTCGCCCGTGATGACTATCGCCAGGGGGTCGATCAGCTCGATGGACGGCTCGACCGGCTCGATCAGCTTGGTCGCCTCTATGCCGGTTTGGGCTCGGCGTATGACAGCCTCGGGAATACAGAACGTGCCGAAGTCGCATGGAAAAAATCCCTGGATTGCTTTGAGCGCCACGAACCCCCGCTTCAACTCGATGTGGCCTCCATGGCCAACAATCTCGGAGCACTGCGCAAGGCCGCCGGCGATCTCGATGCAGCGGAAAATTACTACCTCCGCGCCTTGGAGATCCTCCACTCCCAACTCGGCAAGGATCATGAGGAAACGGCCGCCGTTTCCAATAATCTCGGCGCGCTCTACCTGGCCGCAGGCTTTGGAGAACAGGCCCGTGAAATGCACATGATGGCCCTTGAGGTGCGGCGCGCGCTCTTCGGCGACAACCATCCGGACACCGCGCAGTCCCACAACAATCTGGCTTTGGCGTTGCTGCTGACCGGCGATCGTTCCTGGGCAAAGCGGCACTTTGAAAAGTCGCTCACCGCCTTCGAATCCCTCGGCGCCCAGTACTGCGAGGATTTGGAAGCAGTGTCCGCCAACTACTGCGACTTCCTCCGCGCCGATGGCGACGCCGCCCTCGCCGAGGTCATCGACCAGCGCGTGCAGGCGATGCTGGGCCGGGTTTGACCGGCTGGGTCAGGACTTTCAAATGCTCCGCCCGCAGCCACTTCCGGATCAACGCGCGATCGGCTGTTAGATTTCCGACGAGCCGATAGCTGGAGCGTTGCAGAACCCCGGCCTCCTCTCGGTTTTCATCGACCACACACCACGGTGCCGAACCGGAGGAGTGGACCATGCGGAAGCCTTGCTCATCGTTGATGAGAAAGCCCACATGGCTGTCGAGGCCCACCAGACAGATGCCTGGCTCCACTTCGCGGACCGAGGAAACGAACGTGTCATAAGGCTTCCCAGCGCTCAGATGGAAGGCCTTGCGATCGATGAAGGTCTGGAGAATGTGCTCGGACGCTTGCTGGGCCAGTTTGTAGCGATCAACCCGGAATCCGGCATCGCGAAGGACCGTGGAGACGAAATAACCGCAGGCGATTTTTCCCTGACCGGGTCCGGGAGCGGTGCCGTTGAAGTCCCAGGGGGTGCCCAGCCAGCAGCGCATCATCGCAGGCAGGGTCTTTTCCAAATCGGCCCGCGCCTCGTCCTCGATGACGACACGTTCCTTCTCCGTCCGCGCGGCCCGGTGGCGATTCTCCATCGCCACGCGGCGTTTTTCCAGATCGGAGGAAAGCGTCAGGTAGGTCGCGGGATCCGGCTTGGGTCCGCTGATCTTCTGGGCCGCCTGAGGAAGCCAGTCGCGCGCCAAAGGCATGAGCTGCCAGGCCGTCAAGCCAATGACCAGCAGTCCCACCAGGATCCAGAGCAAGCGTTTCAACGGCGGGAGACTTTCAGCAGCCAAGCGGATTGACCAGTCCGGAGCGGAATCCCTCCGCCGACTGCCTCAATCCCCTCTTCGGTGAATTTCACGGATGGCCCAGATCGCGTGTTCGGAAATGAGCGGATCGGGGTCGGTGGCGGCGGTTTCGAGGGCGGGTAGGTCTTCGTTGGTGCCGGTGTTTCCGAGGGCGACGCAGACGTTTCTCAGAAAACGCGGACGCTTGATGCGCTTGATCGGGGACTTGGCGAAGAGGGCGCGGAAGGACTCGTCGTCGAGCGTTAAAAAATCCCGCAGGCGATGACGGAAGACGCTTTCCCGGGCGTGGAAGCTGGCCTCGCGGGAGACTTCGGCGAACTTGTTCCAAGGGCAGGCATCAAGGCAGTCGTCGCAGCCGTAAATGCGGTCGCCCATGGCGATGCGGAACTCCTCGGGGATGGCCTCCTTGTGCTCGATGGTGAGGTAGGAAATGCAGCGTCGCGCATCGACCCGGTGCGGCGCGGTGATCGCGCCGGTGGGGCAGGCGGTGATGCAACGGGTGCACTTCCCGCAATGATCGCCGAAGGGCGTGTCGGCGGTTAGATCGAGCGTGGTGAGCAGCTCGGCGAGGAAGAACCAGGTGCCGAGGCGGCGGTGGATCTGAAGGGTGGACTTGCCGCTCCAGCCGAGGCCGGCGTCGGTGGCGAAGTCGCGCTCGAGCACCGGACCGGTGTCGACGTAGTAGCGCTGGGTGCCGCCGAGTTTCGCGAGTTCGACGTCGAAGGCCTTCAGCTTCGCGAGGATGAGATCGTGGTAGTCCTCGTTCCAGGCGTAGCGGGCGATGCGGTAGTCATCGGCGCCGGAACTACGGCCCGGATAGTAGTTCAGTGCCAGGCAGATGACGGATTTGCAGCCGGGCAGGACCTCGCGCGGATCACAGCGCCGGTGAGGCGTCTTTTCCATCCAGGCCATGTCGCCATGCAGGCCTTCACCGATCCATTCCCGAAAGGCCTCGGCATGCGTGGCCTCCTTGGCGACCGCGATCCGGCAGTCATCAAAGCCCAGCCCGCGGGCGATGGCCTTGACCGCGTCCGCGCTCACCTCTTCGGTTTCGGGTTTCAAATTTCGAGTTTCGGATTTTCTCCCCTCAAGCATGCCCGGTGAAGAAGTAGCGGGCGCTTTCGAGGATGCCGGTGGCGATTTCCCCGGAGTCGAGGCCGCGGGTGTCGAGGGCAAGGTGGGCGGCTTCCCGATACCAGGGCGTGCGTTCAGTGAGCAGGGCCTCGATGCGGGCACGCGGGTCATCGGTGTGGAGCAGCGGTCGGTCGCGGTTGCGGCTGGTGCGGTCGAGGATGGTCCCGACCGGTGCCTGGAGCCAGACGACGTAGCCGAGCTGTCGGAGGAGCGCGCGGTTTTGCGGACGGACAATGACGCCACCGCCGGTGGAAATGATGCGTCGCGGGGCCTCCGGGGCGTAGAGTTCCTCGAGCAGCTGCGTTTCCAAATCGCGGAAGCCGGACTCGCCGAGTTCGGCAAAGAGGGTGGCGATGGTCTTGCCGACGCGCTGTTCGATCAGCGAGTCCATGTCAACAAGCGGGTAGCCGAGCCGCTGCTGGAGCTCGCGTCCGACCGTGGATTTCCCGCAGCCCATGAATCCAATGAGCACGATGTTTTTCGGAACGTTGACGGCATCCGCCATGAGCGGAGCCTAGCGGGCGTTTTGCATTCGGCGAACCTGAAATTCACGACTTGCCACTGCCGGGCGCGGCGTGGAAGCCTTGCGGAGGCAATGGATTCTGCCTGATCCAAGTGGTCGAACCGCTCTTCATGAGCTGATGATTCCTACCGGCTCCCGGAAGAATCATGTCAGAAACGCTTTTCCAACCCCGCGGCCGTTCGCCGTTCGCGTTCGTGATCCGCCAGCTCCGCGCAGCTTGGCGGGGAGCGGGATTTCTCATGTGGTGGCTGCTGCGGCTGCTGCCAATGGCGATGGCGGTCGGCTCGGCGTCGGCGTTTTTCCTGTGGAGTCTCGATCACGTGACGCGGCTGCGCTTTGAGCAACCGTGGCTGCTTTACCTGTTGCCTCTCGGTGGCCTGCTGGTGGCGCTGATTTATCAAAAGGTCGGCGGGAAATCCGAAGGTGGAACGAACCTCCTCGTCGATGAGATCCACGAGCCTGGCGGCGGCGTGCCGCGACGGATGGCCCCGCTGATCCTGTTGGGCACGATCCTCACGCACCTCTTTGGTGGCTCGGCCGGACGCGAAGGCACGGCGGTGCAGATGGGCGGGAGCATCGCCAGCGCCTTTGCAAAGGCCTTCCGGGTGCCACCCGCCGGGCTGCGGATCCTGCTGATGGCTGGCGTGGCGGCCGGCTTCGGGGCGGTCTTCGGCACGCCGCTGGCGGGGGCGATTTTCGCGCTGGAAGTGCTGGTGATCGGGCGGATCCAGTATGACGCGCTGCTGCCCTGCCTGCTCGCGGCGCTGGTGGGAAACTGGACCTGCGAGGCCTGGGGGATCGTCCACACGCGCTACGACGTCGCCTTCATGCGGGACGTGATCATTCCGAGCCAGGGTTTTCATTTCGATCCCTGGCTGCTGGGAAAAGTCGTGCTGGCCTCGGTGGCTTTCGGTCTTTGCGCGACCTTCTTTACCCGTGCCTCACACTGGCTCGGCGGCGTGATGAAACTGCTCTGCCCGAATGCCCTGCTGCGGCCGGTGATCGGCGGCGTGGTGATCATTGCGCTGGTCCATCTGCTCGGCACCCGCGAATTCCTCGGGCTCGGCGTGTGGTCACCGAATCCCGGCGACCTGACGATTTCCTCGTTTTTCCAGCCGGGAAATACGGTGCAATGGGCGTGGTTCTGGAAGCTGCTGTTCACGGTCATCACGCTGTCCAGTGGCTTCAAGGGCGGGGAAGTCACGCCGCTGTTCTTCATCGGTGGGGCACTCGGCAGCGCGCTTTCCGGGCTGATGGGTGCGCCGAACGATCTCTTCGCCGCACTGGGATTCGTGGCGGTATTCGCGGCGGCGGCGAACACCCCGCTGGCCTGCGCGCTGATGGGAATCGAGCTCTTCGGTGCCCAGAATGCGGGCTATCTGGCGATCGCCTGTTTCGTGGCCTACGCGTGCAGCGGCCACACCGGGATCTACAAGTCCCAGCGGCTGGCGGTGCCGAAACGCTGACCTGCAGGGTGGTGCGGGTGGTTGGAAGATCGTGCCCGGGTTGAGCGACTGCTTGCGAAAAACCAAACCCATGTGCACAAGTGGACTGTGCCTTGCTTTGTGGCAGGTCCTGACCTTTCCCGTGGATTCATGAATTTCAGCCCCTCCATTCCCCGCAAGGGCATGGCGATTCGCCCCACCGGCTTCGCGCTCGTGGCGTCAATCCTCGCGATGGCGCTGCTGATGGTCGTCGGACTCGGGCTGATGACGCTGGCTACGATCGAACTGCGGCGCACCAACACGACGAGCTACGACGCGGAGGCGCGGGCGAAGGCAAGGCTTTCCCTGATGCTGGCCATCGGCGACCTGCAACGCTATGCCGGACCCGATACCCGCGCGACCGCCGAATCGGCTTTGCTGGACGAGGCGATCCCGAACCCTCACTGGACCGGCGTCTGGAACACGCGCGCCGCCGACGGCAAACCGCTGCTCAAACGCGACGACCGCAATGGTGGCCTCACCGACCCCAGGCAGGGAAATCCCGATCGTGAATCCTCGGCCCTCACCTGGCTCGCCAGCGGCGGCGGATCCCCACGCACGGAGATCGGACCGGAGGCGATCGAACTCGTCAGCGGTCGCGATGATCCGGCGGGTCGCAAGGTCGAGGCGAGACGGGTGGGGATCGATGCCGGGAAGCCGGAAAAGGGTGGCTACGCCTGGTGGGTCGGCGATCTCGGGGTGAGGGCGAATCTTTCCACGCCGGATGCGTACGACGGAAAACTGGCCGACGCCAACAAGCCGGGCGACGGCGGATGGTTCCGCCGGATGGTCGCCCAGGAGGCGGATGCTTCGCTCGTCGGCGGGCCGGTCGATGCCCCCGGAAAACGCAAGCTCGTCACTGACACAACCAGGCGACTGGCGGCGACGAGTTGGAGTCGCACCCGCTTCCATGATTTCACCGTCCACTCCGAAGGCGTGCTCGCGGACATGGAGGCCGGTGGGCTGAAGCGCGATCTCACGGCTTTTTTCGCCAGTGAGGGAAAGATCGCGGATCGCGATGGACTGCCCGGACTTTCCGACAGCGACAATCTCGTCGGCCCGGCGAATGCCGCGGCGGCCACGCGCGACGGGCTGGACTGGACCGCGACGCGGCACCGTTTCACCTCGCCGAAGTTCGGACTCCTGCGGAAATGGGCGCGCGATGCCGTCCCGTTCACCGGAAAGAACGTGGCGGCGGTCCCGCCGAAGGCGGAGGACTCGCCGCGCGTCTCGCAGTCGAACGCGCTCGCCCTCGGCAATCTCAGTCCTGCTGCGATCGGTTCGCTCGATGCCCCGAATCTTGTGCCAACCCTGGTGGAGGGATCTGTTTCATTCACGATGAGTTGGCACAAGGTGGCCACCCTCCCCGGAGGGCCCAAGCCAGCGAAACCCTATCAGGTCAGGCTGCATCTTTATCCCAGAATCGTGCTGTGGAATCCCTACAATGTGGAGCTCGAGCTCGATCGCTCGATCGCGATGATCCAGGGCAATGGTCGGCAGGAGATGTGGACGGAGATCTACTATCCACCCAACATCAACAACAAATACCTTGCCCAGTGGATCTGGACCGAAGGCGGCCGCAATCCGAATTTCAGTTACACGAGCGGCACGGTCCTTGACAGCGCGGGTTACAAGGACCCCTATATGGGCTCATTCTTTTTCTCCGTTCCCAAAACAAAGTTCAAGCCGGGTGAATGCCTCGTCTTTACTCCGGAAAAATCGGGCGAATATGAGCGGCTGATACTCGGAGGCAGTTCCACCTACGCATTGGAAAAGAACGCTCTCAGTTGCGAAGTCAGCCCCGACCCTTCGAGAAATTATTACGTCTCAAACAGTGAGATCGATGGCGGGATTGATTTCATCCCCACCACCTACTGGTTTGCTCCAATCTCCTGGATGGGAGGTATTGCCAACCAAGGGGATGACTGCCGGGTGATCTTGAAAAAACTCGGGAATCGAAGCAACGTGACCTTCGAGGACTTTGATGCCCTGCCGCAGATCGCCGTGGTTTCGGCCTCGCTGCAGTACGGTGCAGGGCGCGAGCCAAGGATTGCCTGGAGCACAAATGAAAAGATGCCGGTTGAGGAATCCGCCACCTTTGATCCGAAAGCCACAATTCCGCCGAATGTCCGAACCCGGGAGGGCATCCGGTTGCGCTGGCACAACGAAACGCGATCCAACCTCGTGAATTCGGGCGGGCTCAATGGCACCGCACATTTCGAGGAGGCCCTCATGGGCAACTGGAACCTGCGGTCGTCGTATGTCACGCGGACACCGTGGGACAATCTCGCCGGAACTCTTCCAAAGTCAGGCACGGCAGGCGGCCCGTGGTTCTTTGGGGCCTACACCCGTGACCTCTACGATCAGGCGGTTTCCTGGCAGGATCAGATGCCGGTCTATCAGGATGGCCGCTACCACGGAAATCCCTTCGGTACGCCGCAGGAGGCGGTCGGGCCGATCGTGCTCTTCGATGTGCCGCGCAACGAAACCGGGGTGATCTCGATCGGGCAGCTCCAACACGCCAAGCTCTCCGAGTTCATCTGGCATCCCTCGTATGCCGTCGGCCAGTCACTCGCTGATCCACGTGGGCCGACGGGAAAATCCGTCGGACTCGCGAGAACCGCGCCGCTTTTCTCGGATGCGTCGGAAGCGGCGGTCGGCGGCTTTTCTGCCGATGCGATCGGTAGCTCGACGGATGTTCAGCGCGCCACGAATCGCGACTCCTGGGCGCAACAGGGTAGGGCGATTTTCCAGGACTATCCTTCCACGGACAATCTCGTCTACGATCTTTCCTACGAGGTGAACCGTACTTTGTGGGACTCGTTTTTCCTCTCAGGCGCCGATCAGGCAAAGGCGGAGGCTTTTGTCAAAGATCCCGCCGCGAATCCGCTGCCGAACGGAAGACTCCGTCTTTCTCCGACATCTGGAAAAGTGACGAAGCCCGAGGACCTGCGCGACCTTCATCTGGCGGCGTCGCGTCTGCTGGTGGACGGAGCCTTTAACGTCAACTCTCTCAGCGTCGAGGCGTGGAAGGCGGTGCTCTCCGGGGCTCGCGCCGCCTCTCCGGATGGCAAGGTGCGGTTTCCACGGGTGCTCTCCGCGCCGGGCAAGTCCTGGACTTCAGGCAACTCACCGACCGACGGGTCCGCTTGGAATGGCGAGCGAGTGCTGACGGACGCGGAAATCGACCAGCTGGCCAGGGCGATCGTCGTCGAGGTCAGGAAGCGCGCTCCCTTCCTCTCGCTCGCTGATTTCGTCAACCGTCGTCTCGCCGATGATGCCACCGGACGGATGGGGCCGCTGCAGGCCGCCATCGATGCAGCGGGGCTGAATTCCGCCTTTGATGCCGCCTATACTTTGAACAACTCGAAGTCGCTGCCCGATTACTCGCACCCCGACAAGGTCCGCGACTCCACCCGTCTGGAGCAGACGCTCAAGCCGACCTCGAAGGCCTGGGGAGCCCCCGCCTTCCTCACCCAGGGCGATGTGTTGCAAGTGCTCGGCCCGATGCTCAATGCGCGTTCAGACACCTTTGTCATCCGCGCCTACGGCGATGCCGCGGATTCCTCCGGCACCATCCGTGCACGCGCCTGGTGCGAAGCCATCGTCCAGCGCACGCCGGAGCCGCTGAAGCCGGATCAATCCGGTCTCAATTCCGCTGATGCAGGAAAGTCGGGCGACTTCGGCAGGCGTTTCATCGTGAAGACCTTCCGCTGGTTGAAGCGCGAGGAGATCTAACAGACCATTCACGCATGCCTTTTTCCCTCAACCCGCTGCTGCGTCGACTGCTCCTGATGTTGGCGCTTGTGCTTCCTGTTCATGGAGAGCCGGAAAAGGACAAGGAGAAGGAAAAGAAACCGCCGCGAACGATCCGTTTCCTGCCGCTCGGAGAGTCGCCGCCGTTCCGTCAGGAGATTCGCGATGGGGTGCGTTACGAACTGGAGCCACCCGTCGGCAGCATCCCGCCGCGCGAGGTGAGCCTTACGGTTGGCAAGCTTTCGGTGCCATCGGTGCGGCTTTCCATCGGCCGGATTTCCCTGGCCGCTGGTCTGCCGAACGGGGTCGAGCCCATCGCCGTCCGTCGGCCCGAAGACAGCCCGACCGCCCAGCCGTGGATGAATCTGACCCTTCCCGAAACCGGCAACGTCTTGGCGTTGGTCTGGCGTGATCCCGGCAAGCTCTGGGACAAGCCACGCTGGCTGTTGCTATCGGATGGTCCGGAGTTCAACGCAGGAAAACTGCGGCTCTCCAACCTCTCTCCGGTCGAGATCCGCTTCATCATCGGCGAGGAAAAGATCGCGCTCACTCCGGGCAAGGTTCACCTGATCGCCCTGCCAGTGGGCCGTGATGTGCCGGTGCAGATCGCGTGGATCGATGCCTCCGGAAACGCCAACCGGATCTACTCCAGCGCGATCGTTCAGAACCTGGGCGAGCGCGGCGAACTGATGGTCTACCGCGCCGATGGAGAGCAGCCGAGGCAGCCGTTGAAGGTCCTGCCGCTGCGCGAAAGGGCTCCCGAGCCAATGATCGAGAAGCGCTAATTGCTACCAAGGCTCTTCAACTTTCTCCTGAAGAAATACAACGCGGCAGCCGCAAGCAGCAGCGCTGAACTCAACTTTGCGAGAAGAGAACCGATGCTTTTCGCCTTGGGTGCGGCTTCGAAATTGTCGGCTTCAGCGACGCCGGACCTCCGGTTTCCCGCCGAATGCGCTTCGTCACGTCTCCGGTTGCGTTCGATCTTTTGGAGCTGTTCTCGAGTTGCCGGTCCGTCCGGGCCGTATTCAATGTCGGAGCCAATGAATCGATACGTTCTCTTTCCTGTCTTCACCTCATTCCACCAGTCTTTCCATGCGGTCACTTCCTCATCTACAGCCCAGCGCCCTTTTAGACTTTGTTCACTGGGATTGAAGGGCATTTTTTCGATTCCTAGGTTCCGAATCGCCAGCGCAGCCAGATTGGCGTTGCTTGGTGTTGGCTCAAAGTCATCTCCCGGCTTGGTCTTCGGGTTACCAAGCAAAGTTTTACCATCCGAACCCGAGGGATCGTTCAGGTAAAAACCCAATACAGAAACAGTTTCCGGGCTAGGCATGAACGCCAAAGTTCGCATGCAATCAACGTAGTAAAGCTCAAAAAGTTTCTCGTTAGCGGGTTCTTTTCCCTCATCCTGCCATTTGAGTAGTTCTTGCTCAGTTATTTTGGCGTCGGCAAAAACACTGGATCGGAAATTCTCAATTTTGGTTTTATAGTATTCAGCGTGTCCGGGAATGGAGAGCAGCGCAGACTGTGCCTTCTTGAATATAATCTCCTGTTCTGCGTCCATGCGTCCATGCGAGGCGATGCTCATGAAGCTCCCAAGAGATTCAACTCTATCGCCGGTGTTCTCAATTTTAATCGAATTCTCCAGATCATCTAATCGCTGCTGGAGCCAATTGGGATCTCTTCCCTCCGATGGGGAATTGAGTATGACTAATGCAATTAAATGTAAAATAAAAAATTTCATAACCTCCCATCATCTTCCTGCTTTTTTAACCACGCCTCAATCATGTCCCACTCTTTCTTGATAAGTTGTTTCCCTGGATCTCCGTAATTTGTATTCTTTCCGGAGCACATCAGACGCAATTTGTCATGAAAATCCGTGGAAACGGCAGTCGTGCTCTTCCCATCCCATCTCAGGCGCGCAGCAACACCATCGTCCGCGTGTTCATCCAGGGTCATGACATGTCCGATTTCATGAGCGAGCACATGCACAAATCCAGCAGTCAATTCGCTTTCGCTCCCAGCAGCACCCATTAGATCTCCATCAATCAGAATTTTCCCTACACCTGGTCCGCCGTAGTGAGCGCCATAAACGTGTTCGCCTCTTAAGAATAACTTCACGCCGCCAATCACCCAAACATCGATATTCGCAGTGGCTGGATTATCTTCCGATTTCGCATTCGGCGTTGCTTCAATCGTCTCCGGGTCCGTTGTGCTGGCATTCAGCTTCAAATCGCTGGCGTTATTGGAAAAATCGTAATCGATCCCTCCCAGGGTTGGACCCTTCTCTTCGTGCAATGTCACATCAAAAAAGGTGTTGGTCTGTTTGCCGTAGATTCTATTCAGGCCGTTCTCCATGTCTGTTTCGGAAGGAAAGGTTTTCGGCGTGACTGGAGCATTTTGAGCATCTAGACCGATCACCTTGTGGACAGCCACTTTTACCGTTCGATGTTTCATCACTTTTACTCTTAGCGGGAAGTTTGCTGCCGAATGAGCGCCGTTGCGCTTGATTGCGATGGGGGAATCCACTGTCGAGGTCGAGAGACCCTCGATTGAAATCGATTGATCCCCAGCATTTAGAATCTCGGGAGTAAATTTAACATGGGTGTTGCTCACCAATTGAATCGAATTATCAGGAGAAGCAATGGAGCGTAGGCGAACAAGCCTTGATGAATTTCCACTTGGGGCCATCACCCAGAATCCTTCTACTCTACCTTGTCCTCCAGTGGCCAGCGTGGAAATGCGGTCCACTCCCAAGCTTGATATTTCCGTGTCTAATGAAGAAAAGGCAAACCCATCCACGCTGAATGGGAATAATAGATAGGATTTTTTCCCTGATGCGCTAAGCACCTCGAAATCTGCCAATCCAATTCCAGTATCCAAAAGCTTCTTCAGCTTGAGATTCTGTGCGGAGATTCCCCCGAGGTGCTTTTTGATCGGAGTCCATCTATCGTAATTCCAAACCTCAGTTTCCGTGGCCACCCATCCATCTTTTGAAATGCCGATTCGAGACTGGTTCTCTTTCCACGTCACCGCAGATTTTTCGAAGGGTCCGTTATCTCTCGAAATAAGGAGACTAGATGCACCTAGAACAAGGTTCCAGGTGTGGGTGGTTGAGAGTGCTTCTGGAGTCGCTGCCTGAATTGTCCGTGTCAGTGTGGCAGAACCTGCTCCGGCATCTTCTGGAAGGGCGACTTTAGCACCATAAGTCGTAGCCTGCGGGTCATGCCGCCAGTAACTTTTGTTGGTGATTATGTTGCCGTTAGCTTCGAGGACTGCCCAATTTGCGGTATGCTCGTCGGTGCCAGTGAGCGGACCGCGCGTAGTTTGAAGTTCATTATTTGCCGTGCGGTTGCTTTCCACCCGGATTCCGCGTCTTTCGTCCTGAATCTGATCGTCGTATCCGAAACTGCTGTAAGCCGAGTAGGTTCCTGCGACTGGATCCCAGACGGTGCTCTCTTGCACGATGCCGTCTCCGCCAGCATTAGCGACCGCTCTTGTCCCGAAGACGGAATCCCCTATCAATACGTTAGCGAGACTACAGAATTTGCCAACAGGATCGCCTAATCCTATCTGGCCTCTTGGGTAAATGTGTTTCTGAAAGTTTTTGTCCACCAAGGTGTAGGAGGTGTTCTCCGTATCGAGGGCGAGAACTACTCCATTTTCCGAGACGTCGGTGATTTCTCCCGTCAGATCTGGAAGCACGAACGCAGCAAACTGGAAGCCTGGGGGTCTTGTCCAAGTGACCAGTCTACCATCCTGACCATTTCCAGCTCCTCCAGCCTTGTCAGGATCTTGTGCATCTGGGACTCCATCCTGATCCACGTCCAGTTGCTCGCCGTCGGGCACACCATTGTGGTCGGCATCCGCTTCAAAGGCATCCCCAAGTATGGCCGCCTGCTGGTTAGCAGCCTCTCGTTCTGCAATCTCAAACTCCGCCCAATCCGGGGAGCCGTCGCCATCACTGTCGACGCCCCAATTGCAACGAATCCTCCAAAACTTACGCGAGTTCGGATCGACTGGTGCTGGTGGCGGTTGGTTGCGTGCGCGGATGAGATTATCGTCGATACTTTGGTTGATCGTGGGAAAGCTGGTGGCCAGTTGGGCGAACATCGCCGCGTCCAAGGTTCCAAGCTCTGGATCTACCTCAGGAGCCGGGGCGGCGGGCCTTGGGTGCTGGATCATGAAGTTGAAGTTGCCGTATCGGTTCCAGAAATAAGGCTGCGCTTGCCAGTTCACCGTCAACGCTTGTGCGAGCCGTTTCTTGATGGCTTGCCCGTTGTCCAAGGACGCCCATGAAATCAGGGTGCCGCCCTCTACACCGGAGCAGGGCTGGATGCATAGGCTGACGTGTCGCGCAGGAGGAGGATGAGGAAGCGGGGGGCCACTGCCCGGCGGCGCGGGAGGCGGCGGTGTGTATTCATACATCGACACCAAATGCTCGCTGCCGAGACCGTAGACCTCGTCCACTGCGGTCCAATCCAGCATGTCATGTGAGGTTTCTACCGTGTAAAGAACGCCCGGCAAGGTGGGAAACACGTAGCATTTCTGAATGGAGTCGTCTGAAGCAGAAACATCCTCAAACCAAGTCTGTGGAAGAAAATCACGACTGAATGCCGTGGCGATGAGAAGGAAACCAAAAGCGAGGGAAGAGGCGGTTTTCATGCGAAGGAGTTTCTGGAAAGTCCTTCCGGTGGACGGGGAGTTCAAAAGTCGCTCACAGGCGACCGCGATGGCCTTTAGCCATCTCCGAAGAGGTGACCTGGACATACGCCACCGCCTCCCCGGCCGTTTGGTCGGTTTGGCGGCATCGTTTGCGGTCGATGCCGACCGCTGTGAGCTGAGATTTTGAAGTCCCCATCCATCGGGTGATGGATAGCTAAGGAAAGGGGGGAATCCCCACCAAGATCAAGGAAACTTTTACCCTACCTTCACAATTCTCCGTGCTTTCTAACACACGGATTTAACACGCCCCCGATTGGATGTGGACCATAGCCCAACAAGGCTACATTCCATGAACCCAATCCTCAAAACTGCACTTGTTGTCGCCGGTCCGCTGGCGTCCACCCTCGCGAACGCCGCACCCACGGCTTCGTTCACCAACGTCAATCCCTCCAACGGCACAGTCGTTGGAACGCCACAGACTGTCCTGCGAGGAAAGGTCAGCCACGACATCTATCCGTCCTCTCAGATCGCGGCCACCCTCAACGGCAAACCGCTGCTCCTCGACCCACGAGGAAACTTCTCCGTCCCCGTCAATCTGAGCCCGGGCAACAACGATTTCACGCTCAAGGCCAGCACGCCGAATCCCCGCCAGCAGATCACCGAAATCTCGGCCTATCTCGACGGCTCGATGGTCTATGGCTCCGATGAAGCCCGCGCCCGGGCGCTGCGCACCTTCCAGGGTGGCCAGTTGAAAACCAGCGCGGGAAACCTGCTGCCGCTCAACACCGGCGGTCTCGCCAATGCCAACGACGCGCACTTCTTTCCCGATGACCAGCTCTTCCTGGCTGGCGATGTCCGCGCGAATGAAAACCCCGAGCTCGCCTCCATCCAGACGCTGTTCATGCGCGAGCACAACCAGCTCGCCGCCGCCATCTCCGCCGCCAATCCACGCATGAACGATGAGCAGGTCTATCAACGCGCCCGCAGGCTCGTCATCGCCGAGATCCAAGTCGTGACGTATCGCGAGTTTCTGCCTGCTCTGCTCGGTCCGAACCCACTGCGCCGCTACACCGGATACAATCCCGACGTGAACGCAGGCATGGCCACCGAGTTCACCACCGCCGCCTTCCGCATCGGGCATACGCTGGTGAATGACGACATCGAGTTCCTCGACAACGACGGTGAGGAAATCGCCGACGGCCTCGAACTCGCCTTCGCTTTCTTCAATCCGCAGCCGCTCAAGCAACTCGGTCCCGATTCGATTCTGAAATACCTCGCCACCGATGTCGCCCAGGAAGTCGACACCCAGATCGTCCCCGGCCTGCGTGATTTTCTCTTCGGCCCTCCCGGTGCCGGTGGACTCGATCTCGCCTCGCTCAACATCCAGCGCGGTCGTGATCACGGCCTCGCCGATTACAACACGGTCCGACGCGCCTACGGCATGCCGCCGGTGAAAAGCATTTCCGAAATCACGAAGGACCCCACGCTTCAGGCAGGCCTCACCGCGCTCTATGGCGATGTGAAATCCATGGACCTCTGGGTCGCCGGACTCGCCGAAGACCACCTGCCGGGATCCAGCGTCGGCCCGACCTTCCAGCGCATCCTCGTCGATCAGTTCGAGCGCAGCCGCGATGGCGACAGCAACTGGTATGAGCGCAGCTTCTTCGGTCGCCAGCTCGCCGCCCTCAACGCCACCCGCCTGTCCGACATCATCCGGCGGAACACCAGCATCACCAAGCTCCAGGACAACGTGTTCTTCTTCGATCCGGACACCACCCTCGACAGCCTATTGCCGAAAGCCGGTTCGCTGCCCGCCGTCCTTTATCAAGGCCCGGACTCCGGAATGCCAGCCGCCAGCTACGATGGATCTGGTAACAATCCGTTCCATTTCACCTGGGGAGCCGCCGGCACCGACCTGCTGCGCATCGCTCCGGCCGCCTATGCCGATGGGGTCTCCTCGCCGGGTGGTGAGGGTCGTCCAAGTCCACGCCTGATCAGCAACACCGTCTCCGAGCTGACCACGCCCTTGGCCAACGCCCGCTTGATGTCGAGTTGGGTTTACGGCTGGGGCCAGTTCATCGACCACGACCTCGGCCTGACCACCACCGGCAGCACGGTCCTCAACATCGAGGTCCCCACCGGTGATCCCTCTTTCGATCCCAAGAGCACCGGCACCCAGGTCATCCCCACCCATCGCTCGACCTTCGACGAAACCACCGGCACCGCCACGCCGACCGTCGGCCAGAAGGCTCTCCGCATCACCTTCCAGCCCCGGCCCGGTAGGCGCTGATTCTCCCCGGAATGCTCCCTCCACCCCGCAAGCTGGTCACCCGGCTTGCGGGGAAATCGTTTCCGCCGCTGGCCTTTGGCTCTTGCCTCTTCCGCGATCCTTCTCTCTCCTTCCGGCGCATGTCCGAAATCCTTACCGCCGACCTCCTGGCGCTCGACACCGATGGCTTGAAAAGCCGTTTGTCGAAGCTCAGGAGGTATCTTTGACGTCCCGACCCTCGAATACGAAATCGCGAACCTCGAGGAATCGATGGGCTCGCCGGAGTTCTGGAACGATTCCGATAACGCCAAGGTCGTCAGCTCGAAGGCGGCGGCGATGAAGAAAAAGCTGGAGGGTTTCCTGAAGCTCGAGAAGCGCGTCGGCGATGTGGAGGAAGGCATTTCCCTGGCAAAGGAATACGACGACCGTGAAATGGCACTGGAAGCCGTGGCGGAGTTCGAATCCGTCGGCAAGGACCTCGCGTCCTACGAGCTGCTCACGCTGCTCGACAAGCCGAGCGACATCTCCCCCTGCTACCTCATCATCCAGGCCGGAGCCGGCGGCACCGAGGCCTGCGATTGGGCGCAGATGCTGCACCGCATGTACACCCGCTGGGCGGAGCGCCATGGCTACACCGTGGAAACGCTCGACTGGCAGGACGGCGACGGCGCGGGCCTGCGCAGCGCCACCATCAAGATCACCGGCGACTACGCCTATGGCTACCTGAAGAGCGAACGCGGCGTGCATCGTCTGGTCCGCATTTCGCCCTTCGACTCCGCTGGCAAGCGCCACACCTCGTTTTCCTCGGTCGATGCGACTCCCGAAATTTCCAAGGAGATCAAGATCGAGATCGACGAGAACGACATCGAGATCACCACCACCCGCTCCGGCGGCAAGGGCGGTCAGAACGTCAACAAGGTCGAGACCGCCGTCATCCTGCGCCACCTTCCCACCGGCATCCTGATCCGCTCCACCGCTGCGCGCTCGCAGGGTCAGAACCGCGTGCTGGCCTACGAAATCCTCAAGGCGAAGCTCTATCAGCTCGAGGAGGACAAACAGAAGGCCGAGTCCGAACGCGCTTACGGCGAAAAGGGCGATATCGCCTGGGGTAACCAGATCCGCTCCTACGTTTTCCAGCCCTATCAGAAAGTCCTCGACCTCCGTACCGGTGAGGAATCCGGCACCATCCAGGGCGTGATGGACGGCGACATCGATAACTTTATCGAGGCCAAGCTGCGTGGAAAAGTCCGGGTCAAGGGCGTGAAAGACGACGAGGATTGATCGGGATGGAGTGGAGGCATTTTGCCTCCGTCCGTCCGTTCCAATTCCGACAAGGTTTTCCGATTGCCTCATCGTGTGGGGTCGTTGAGTCTGTAGCTCAATTTTAAACCGACACGCACATGGGACTCATGGATTTCATCAAGGGGGAGCTGCTCGAAATCATCGAGTGGCAGGACGATTCACGTGACACCATCGCCTGGCGCTTTCCGGACGACGACAAGGCGATCAAGAACGGAGCCCAGCTCATCGTTCGTGAAAGCCAGACCGCGCAGTTCGTCTACGTCGGTCAGTTCGGGGATGCCTTCGGGCCGGGCAAGCACACGCTGGTCACCGACAACATTCCGGTCCTCAACAAGCTCAAGGGCTGGAAATACGGCTTCGAGAGCCCGTTCAAGGCTGACGTCTATTTCGTCAACACCCGCCTCTTCACCGGCAACAAGTGGGGTACTGCGAATCCGATCATGCTGCGCGACGCCGATCTTGGGATCGTCCGCGCCCGCGCTTATGGCACCTACGATTTCAAGGTGACCAACGTGCCGCTCTTCCTCAAGGAGGTCGCCGGATCCGATCATGATTTCCGCGTCGATGAATTCGCCGACACCATGCGTTCGCGCATCGTCAGCATTTTCTCGGATGCCCTCGCCTCCGCGCATGTGCCGGTCTTCGATGTGGCGACGCGCTACATGGATCTCGGCGATGCCTTGCTGCCGCTGATCAACCCGATCATTTCCTCAAAGTATGGCATCGAGGTCGCCAGCTTCGTGGTCGAGAACGTGTCCGTTCCGCCGGAAGTCGAGGAAGCCATCGACAAGCGTTCCGCGATGTCCGCGATCGGCAACCTCAACGACTTCGTCAAATACCAGATGGGCCAGGGCATGGCCGCTGGCGGTGGTGCCGGCCCGGGCGGCATGGCGGCTGAGATGGCTGTCGGCTTCGCAATGGCGAAGGACCTGATGGCCCAGAGCAATCCCACCTCGGCAGGCGCACCACCACCGCTTCCTGCGGCTCCGGCCGTGGCGCAGAATCCGGACATCCTCGATCCCGGTACCGTCGCCCGCATCCTCGGGGTCTCTGAAGCCGACGTCATGACCGAGATCGAATCCGGAAAGCTGTCCGCGAAAAAGATCGGCTCCACCTACCGGGTGACCCGCGCCGCGCTCGATGCCTTCCTCGCCGACTGATCCGTGGTGGAAAGTTCACCTCCACCTCCGCTGCCTGAGACGACTGCGCCGCCACCCCTTCCGAGGGTCAGCGGTTCGGCGTCGGAGGTGCGCTCACTGAGCCGCCACGTTTGCCCCGAATGCGGAGGAAAGGGCGAGTGGGATCCGGCGAAAAAGCAGCTTGTTTGTCCCTATTGCGGGAACGTCTTCGAACGAGTCGGCCCGCCGCCGTTGAAGGATGCCGTGTTCGAGCGTGATCTCGATCAGGCGATCACCGAGCTGGGTGCCCGCGCTTCCACGGTCGATACCGAGACGCGTCGCGTGCAGTGCAACAACTGCCACGCGGTCATCGTCCGTGGAGCGGATGCCGTCGCCCAGCACTGCGATTTCTGCGGCTCGCCGGAGCTGCTCGACTACACCGAGATCAACAGCGCGATCCGGCCCGAATCCGTCCTCCCAGCCCAGATTTCCAAGGAGCAGGCCTACCATTCCTTAAAGGCCTACCTCGCCTCGAAATGGTTCGCGCCCGGCGATCTCAAGCAGCGCAACATGGTCGACCGGATGAACCGCGTCTACTTGCCCTACTGGACCTTCGACGCCTCCGCCGAGTGCCCGTGGACGGCGGACAGCGGCACCTATTATTATGAAACGGTCACCGAGCGGGATTCGGAGGGCCGGACCACCACCCGCCAGGAACGCCGGACCCGCTGGAGCCCGGCGAGCGGCCATGTTTCGACCGCCTTCGACGATATCCTGATTTCGGGATCGAAGGGCCTGGATGTCGAACTGCTGGTAAAGATCGAACCCTTTCCGACCAAGGACCTCATCCCGTATGAGACCGCCTACGTCTCCGGTTGGCAGGTCGAGCAGTATCAGGTGCCCTTGGTCGATGCTGCCCGCGCGGGCTTCGGGACCATGCACGGACTTCTCCAGGAACTGTGCGGCCGCGAGGTGCCGGGCGACACGTATCGGAACCTCCAAATCTACCCCGAATTCTCCGACAAGACCTTCAAGCACCTGCTCGCCCCGGTCTGGCTGCTGGCTTACCAGTATCGCGGAAAAACCTGGCAGGGCGTGGTCAACGCCGTCACCGGCATCACCGCCGCCAAGTTCCCGATCAGCCCCTGGAAAGTGGCGCTCGTGGTGGTCCTGGTGCTGATCGTGATCTTCATTTTCATCGGTCTTGGGGGTCGCTGAGAAATCTTCCCTCTGGATTCTTGCCTCTTGAATCTGGACTCTCCCCCAATGCGCATCGACATCGTCACGCTGTTTCCTGAGATCGCGCTCGCGCCACTGAGCGAGAGCATCATCCAGCGCGCGCGAAAGGCCGGGCTGGTGGAGATCGTGGCGCACAACCTCCGCGACTGGACGACTGACAAGCACCACAAGGCCGACGACACGCTCTGTGGGGGTGGGCAGGGGATGCTGCTGAAACCGGAGCCGATCTTCGCGGCCATCGAACAACTGCGGACTCCGGAGTCGAAGGTCGTGCTGATGACGCCGCAGGGGAAAGTTTTCAAACAGGCGCTCGCCCGTAAGCTTTCCGCTGAGTCGCATCTCATCCTGCTCTGCGGGCATTACGAGGGAGTCGACCATCGCGTCATCGAACAGCTCGTGGATCTGGAGCTTTCCATCGGCGACTACGTGCTGACGAACGGCGCGCTCGCGGCAGCCGTGGTCACGGATGCGATTGTCCGCCTGCTGCCCGGGGCGCTCGGAAATGAGCAATCGAGCGTCGAGGAGTCCTTTTCCGATCCGAACTTGTTGGAAGCCCCGGCCTACACGCGACCGATTGACTTCCGAGGCCTCGTGGTCCCGGAGATCCTGCTTTCCGGGCATCATGGAAACATCGCGAAGTGGCGGCGCGAAAAGGCCCTGGAACGGACGCGGGAGAACCGGCCGGATCTGCTGCAATAGGCAGGGACCTTTCTCCGAAAGGTCCGGCGGGGTGCGGCTTTTTGGATCGTTCGACAGTCGGAAGGTTATTGCAGCTCAACCCCACCGGACCGCCCGGAGGTCGAGTCCCTGCCTTTGCTGAAAGTCGTGAATCGTGCGTGAAATCTGAAGTTCCGGACGTATAAAGCGGCGTTCCATGAGAAGAGTTTTCCCAATTGTTGCCGCTTGGTCGGTGTTCGTGCTCTCCAGTCGTGCAGAGGAGCCGGTGGAGTTCAATCGCGACATCCGGCCGATTTTCACCAAGCACTGCACGGCCTGCCACGGCGGTGTGAAGGAAGCGGGCGAGCTTTCGCTGATCTACCGGGCGCGTGCCTTGGGAAAGGCGAAGTCCGGAAAGCCCGCGATCGTCCCCGGTGATCCGGCGGCTTCCGAGCTGGTGCTACGCATCAACAGTCGCGATCCGGATGAGGTGATGCCGAAGCCGAAGCACGGCCCACGTTTGTCGGATTCGGAAATCCAGACCCTGACCGAGTGGATCCGCCAGGGCGCGAAGTGGGAGGAACATTGGTCGTTCATGCCGCCAATCGAGCCCGCCGAGTCAGTGCTGAAGCGTACGGATTGGGCGACCTCAAAAGGCGACAAGCTGGTCCTCGCGAAGCTGGAGGCCGAGGGGCTTTCGCCTGCGCCGGAGGCCTCGAAGGCCGAGTGGTTCCGCCGGGTATCGCTCGATCTAACAGGTCTGCCGCCGACGCTGGAGGAGTGGGAAGCCTTTCAACGGGCATCCGCCGCCAATCCCAAGGCCGCGATGGAGTCGGCGGTCGATCGCCTGCTGGCATCGCCGCAGTATGGCGAGCGCTGGGCGGCGATGTGGCTGGACCTCGCGCGCTACTCGGACACGACGGGTTTCGAAAAAGATCCGCATCGCGACATCTGGCCATTCCGCGACTGGGTGATCCGGGCGCTCAATGACGACATGCCTTATGATCGTTTCACCGAGAAGCAACTCGCCGGTGATCTTCTGCCAAATCCGGAGCCGGATGACCTGATCGCCGCCGCCTTTCACCGCAACACGCAGAATAACACCGAAGGCGGCACGGACGATGAGGAATACCGCACGGCTTCGGTGATCGATCGCGTGAACACGACCTGGACCGCCTGGCAGGCCACGACTTTCGGCTGCGTGCAGTGCCACTCGCATCCCTACGATCCGATTCCGCACGATGACTATTACCGCTTCATGGCATTCTTCGACAACAGCGAGGACACCGACCTGAACAACGAGTTTCCGAAGACGAAGTATGCGACTGATCCTGCGAAGCAGGGAGAAGCGGTGAGTTTGGAAAAGGCGGTCCGCGAGACGCGCAGAGCGATCAACGACGAGGCCCGCGCGGTGGCAGAAAAGTTGTCCGGCTGGACCCAGGCGAAAGCCATTTCCGCAACCGCATCGGCAGCCACCGGCAAGCTCGCGCAACAGGCCGATGGCACCTTCAAGGCCACCGGCACCAACCCGACCAGATCGGTCTACACGATCACCCTGCCCGCCGCACCCTTGGGTGCCTTGAAGGTGGACATCCTCCCCGCAAGCGAGGACCCGACGAAGTGGTCCGAGCACGGCTCTGTCATCGAGGGACTGGATGCCGACCTGATCCTGGCGGATGGGACGAAGCAGCCGGTGAAATTCAAGGAGGTGGTGGCGGATTTTCTCGCGGGACCCTATGACCCGAACGACTCGATCAGCAAGGGCGGCGGCGGCTTCGGGGACTTTCCCGTGCTGCGTGGTCCACGTCAGGCCTGCTTCGTTCCGGAAACACTCATCACTCCGCCTCTCGATGCGAAACTCGAGATCCGGATTCGCCACGGAGCGGTCTGCAACGGCGACAACCAGAGCTGCGTGCTTCGGAATTTCCGCCTCTCCACGACCAGTGACGCGGCCCTCGTTGGCTATCTGAACACACCGGAACGGGCGGCCCGATGGGCGGACTTGGCAAAGCTCCAGCAGGCCTACAATGCGATTCCCGGCACGATGATTCCGACAATCGTCGAGCGCTCCGACAAGGCCCGCCGCGACACGCGGGTGTTCCTTCGCGGCAACCGCTCGACGAAGGACAAGTCGGTGCAGACGGGCATTCCTGAAATCGTCCGGCCGCCCAAAAAAGAGGGCCCCTTGAGCCGCATCGATCTCGCCCGCTGGATCACGGGTGAGACGAATCCTCTCGCCGCCCGGGTGTTGGCAAACCGCTTGTGGGCGGAGCTTTTCGGCATCGGCATCGTCGAGACGCTGGAAGACTTCGGCACCTCCGGCACTCTTCCGAGCAACCAGCCGCTGCTCGATCATCTGGCGCTCCGGCTTTCGAAAGAGCATCACTGGCATCTCAAGCCCTTCCTTCGCGAACTCGTGCTCTCGTCCACGTATCGTCAGGCCGATGCGGCCAGTCCGGCGCTATTGGCGAAGGACCCGAAAAACCAGCTCTTCGCCCGTGGTCCGCGTCAGCGTCTGTCGGCTGAAATGGTCCGCGATCAGGCCTTGCTGGTGTCCGGGCTGCTCTCGAAAAAGCAATTCGGCCCACCGGTTTATCCACCGCAGCCCGAAGGCATCTGGAGGTCGGTTTACAGTGGTGCGAAGTGGAATACCTCCACGGGCGAGGACCGTTACCGTCGCGGCATCTACACCTACTCGAAGCGCACCAGCGGCTATCCAGCCTTCCTCATGTTCGATGCGCCGACCCGCGATGTCTGCACCGCCCGACGCATCACGACGAACACTCCGTTGCAGGCCTTGGTCACGCTGAATGATCCCGCGCACATGGAGTTCGCCAAGGCATTCGCGAAGATCATGGAAACGTCCGGCACTGATCTAACAGCCCGACTTTCCGCCGGCTACAAGCGCCTCACCCTGGACGATGCCAGTCCGGAAATCATCGCCGCCCTCGCGTCCCTCCACGCCGAGGCCAAAGCCGATTACGAAAAGCAACCCGCCGAGTCCGCCAAGCTCGGCTCCACCCCCGACGAAGCCGCGCTGGTCCTCGTCGCCAACACGATGTTCAACTTGGATAGCGCGCTGACGCGTTAAAATGACGAATTCCGAATTTCCGAATGACGAACCAAGATGGCTGAAGATCCGACCAGAACTACCGCGAATCAAAGCGCTTCAAAGTTTGATCTTGAAGAGAGGACGGCTGCGTTCGGGGAGGCCATCATCGAGTTCGCGATGACGATCAAGGAAACCTCGGTGATGCGTCCGCTCATTTCGCAGATTGTCCGCTCCGGCACGAGTGCAGGTGCCAACTATTGCGAAGCGGACGACGCGGTCTCCCGGAAGGAATTCGCCCTGAAGATCAACACCTGTCGGAAGGAATCCCGTGAAACCAAGTTCTGGCTCCGCATGATCGTCAAAGCCGACCCCAACCTCCGTGACCCGGCAGCAGTCCTCTGGAAGGAAGCCAACGAACTGCACCTGATTTTCTCCAAGATCCGCCGAACCACCTTGGCCAATTCTTCCTCAACCAGCCCGCCCCAATCTTGACGCCCCTCTTCTTCGTCATTCGGAAATTCCTCATTCGTCATTCTCTTCATGAACCTCTTCCAACAACTTCAACACGACCGCGCCCAGCATCTCACGCGGCGTCATTTCCTCAACCGCTGCGGTGTGGGTCTTGGTGCGTTGTGGCTGGCGAGCGAGGGGAATCGTGCCTGGGGCTCCGCCGGGCCTTTGGTGAAGGATTCGTCGAATCCCTTCGCGCCGGATCTGCCGCAGTTCGCGGCGAAGGCGAAGCGGGTGATCTACCTGCACATGGCCGGGTCGCCGAGCCAGCTGGAGCTTTTCGACCACAAGCCTGAGCTCACCAAGCTCGACGGCAAGGAGTGCCCGCAGGAGTTCCTGGCCGGAAAGCAGTTCGCGTTCATCCAGGGCGTTCCGAAGATGCTCGGCTCGCAGTTTCCCTTCCATCAGGCGGGAAAGAGCGGGCAGTGGATTTCCGATCGGCTGCCTTTCACGGAAACGATGATCGACGAGATGTGCATCGTGAAGTCGATGTACACCGACCAGTTCAACCACGGCCCCGCGCAGCTTCTGGTGCACACCGGCACGCAGAATCTTGGCAGCCCCTCGATGGGCGCCTGGGCCACCTACGGCCTCGGTTCGGAAAACAACAACCTGCCCGGCTTCATCGTGCTGACCTCCGGCGGCAACAATCCCGATGCCGGCAAATCGGTCTGGGGCTCCGGTTACCTGCCTTCCGTCTATCAGGGCGTGCAGTGCCGTTCCCAGGGCGATCCCGTGCTTTATCTCGCGAATCCCGACGGCGTCAGCGGCGCGATGCGGAGACGCACGCTCGATACGCTTTCAAAGATCAACAAGCGCATCGCCCAGGACACCGGAGATCCGGAAACGGTCACCCGCATCGCCCAGTATGAGATGGCCTACCGCATGCAGATCCATGCGTCCGATGCCTTCGACATCAAGCAGGAGCCGGAAGCCGTCCACAAGATGTATGGCACCAAACCTGGCCAGGAATCCTTCGCCAACAACTGCCTCCTCGCCCGTCGTTTGGCCGAGCGTGGCGTCCGCTACATACAGCTTTTCGACTGGGGTTGGGACTCCCACGGCACCGGTCCACAGACGGATTTGAAGCTGGGTTTCACCGACAAGTGTCGCGACATCGACCAACCGATCGCCGCGCTCCTGAAAGACCTGAAACAGCGGGGCCTGCTCGAGGAAACATTGGTGATCTGGAGCGGCGAATTCGGCCGCACCCCGATGCGAGAGAACCGCGGCGGCATGGAAATGAAACACGTCGGCCGCGATCACCATCCGAGCGCGTTCAGCCTGTGGATGGCCGGTGGCGGCGCGAAGCCGGGCTTTTCCTACGGCGAGACCGACCCGATCGGCTACGAGGCGATGACCAACAAGGTCAGCCTGCATGATTTCCACGCCACCGTGCTGAACCTGCTGGGCTTCGATCACGAAAAATTCACCTACCCCAGCCAAGGCGCGAACCAGCGGCTTTCCAACATCACCAAGCCCGGAAGCAAGGTGGTGAAGGACCTCATCGCCTGATCCGGGCAGGGGAGCGGGCACAAAAAATGCCGACCGGTGAGGGTCGGCAGGAGTGCTTGAATGGTCGGGGCGGCGGGATTGACTCCGCTGCGCTTCGTCCAAGCCGGTTTGGCTCGCTGCGCTCGCTGTCATGCGCCGCCGCTACCAGCGGCTTCCTGCTTTCAAACCCACTTCGTGGGCTCTCATCCCGCCCTAGGCGGATCGGGCGACCAATGGACCTCGGTCTACAATTTCTGATGCAAGGTCTTCCGAATGGTCGGGGCGGCGGGATTCGAACCCACGGCCTCTTCGTCCCGAACGAAGCGCGCTACCAGGCTGCGCTACGCCCCGACTAATTGGTCTTGTTGGACTTATGGAGAATTTTCAGGCTCGCCGTTTTCCCGTTGTCCGGTGATTTTATCCGGTGTATGCAGTGGTTGTGAGTGCATCCCAGAAGAATCAGGCGGATTTCGAGAAAGTCTCCGAATGCCTTTACAGGTATGCGGCGACGGGCGGCTATTACGCCCGCGTCTGGATTTCGGGCAAGGAAATTCGCCGGAGCCTGAAGACCAAGGACGGCCAACTTGCCAAGCGACGGCTCCGGGAATTGCGGTCTGATTTGGAGAAGATCGACGCCTCGATGTCTGAGACGACAGTAGGCCGATATCTGGAAACCTTCCTCCTCACGTCGCAGCACCGGAGCCAGTCCACCAAGCAGAAAAACGAGGCCATTGCGAAGCGGATCAAGGAGGAATGGCCGGAAGGGGTGGGCCAGAAGCTGCGCGACGTGAAACCCTCGGAAGTCCTCCAATGGCTGCAACTCCAGCGGGAGCGGTTCGCCACGTCCACTTACAACGAGTTCGTTCAGTTCATCCGCCGGCTTTTTGACATGGCGGTCAGCGACCGGATTCTTGCCGATTCGCCGGCAAAGGATGTGAAGCAGGCCAAGCGGGAAACGCCGATCCGTGACACTCCGACCTGGGAAGAGTTCCGCGCCCTGGTCAACGACATGCGGGCGCAAAAGCGGAATTCAGATGCGAAGGCATCAGCGGACTTTTGCGAGTTCATGGGACTTGCTGGCATGGGCAATGCCGAAGCGGCGTCTTTGACCTGGGACGACGTGGATTTCGTGCGTGGGCGGATTCGGGTCTATCGGCACAAGACCGACACCGGGTTTTCGATTCCCATCTATCCACAGCTCCGCCCGTTCCTGGAGCGCCTACACGCTGAAAAGGACCGTAAAACGGGCGATCTCGTCTTTGAGGTCACCGACGTTCGCAAGGCGCTTGCCGGGGCCTGCAAGCGGCTTGGGCTCCCCCATTACACGCAACGGGCTCTCAGGCGCTGCTTCATCACTCGCGCCGTGGAACTCGGGATCGATTTCAAGACCATTGCGGGGATGCAAGGCCATCGCGACGGCGGCGTTTTGATCGCGAAAACCTACTCGCATTTGCGCACGGAACATTTAGACATGATGTCACAACGATTAACTGAGGGATGAGTGCGGAAACTGTGGGATGGGCGATGCGGGCAATCGACACGATGGACCGCTTTTATTCTCGGCTGTCTGGGGAAATCGGTGAGGCGGTCGACAAGCATCTTTTGGCGAATGGTTGGCAAATAAACGCAACCATCGAGGCTGTCAGGCCCATATGCCCAACGGTGGCTTGGGTCGATGCCAAGAACCCAAATAAAAGGGCTCGGATCGTGGGAGCGCTGATCGGCCATTCAGTCGCGCACCATCGGGCGCTGTGTGCCCCGCGCATTTGGGGAACGGTTTGCAAGGGAATGAACGCGGTGATAGACCTCTTTCCGCTGCTTGAGGGTGAGAAGCCTATTGAAGAGCGATTTTCCGAGGATGAAAATCCGTTCATCGAATCAAGCCGCTCACTTGACCTGGCTGTTTCCCGCTCGATGCGTTTCGTTGTTTCACAGCCGCCCCTGGTGCAAATTCAGTTTTTCGAGGCATACACAAAGGCTCTCCGCAAAGGTTCTGTGACTATTGATGGAAGCGGAGTCGCAGAGAGTACTAGAACAAGCGCATATCAGTTGATTGCCGCGTTCGGACCACTTTTGCGTCTTCGCTGTTCTTCTGTGCACGATGTACACCGCTTTCT
>JANOBS010000462.1:0-2151 GCA_031411755.1 Luteolibacter sp.
CCTTGCCTTTGGCAGAGGTGAGGGTGCCGGTTTGTGGACGGATGCGTGCCTGTTTCCAGCCGGGAGTGAGGGGCTCTGCTCCGAGGATGAAGCGCGGCAGGAGATTGGCAGGTGCGGCACCCCAGGCGTGATTCCAGTCCTGATTCGGCTTGTATTTCTGGTCCCAGGCTTCCCAGGTGATGGTGGTTCCGCTTTCGACCATGTGCTTCCAACTGCGGTCGTTGGCGGCGGTCATGAGCTTCAGCGCGCTCGTTCCGCCTCCGTTGGAAAAGAGTGCATCCATCAAATACTGGGCGGCATAGACCGAGCAGGCCATGCCACGTGATTCGATGTGCTTCCGGACGACCTGCACCTGATCGGGAGGGACCAGCCCAAAGGCCAGAGGAAAGAGGCTGGCGTGTTGCGCAAAGTGGTCGGCCCCCTCGCCATCGCGATAGGCTCCCTTGGCGGGATCGAAGAGCAGGCGCTGGAAGGCCGAATTTGCCTTCGCCGCCATGGCGGAATACTCGCTGGCCTCCTTCTCCTTGCCGAGAGCGGCGGCCATTTCAGACATCAGGGTGAGTGAGCGGAGATGGAAGGCGTTCACGACCGTGTTGACGGGCTTGAGGACATAGCCATCACGTTCCTTCGCCGGCCAGTCGACCAGATCGCCTTTCTTGACCTGATTGGCGTTGCTAACAATCAGGCCATCCTCGCGGGCGCGGTCGAGGAGGAGCTTGGGCTTGAGGGATTCGTATTGGTTGGCCAGCCATTTGGTATCGCCTGTGTGCTGGAAGTCCGCATGGGCCATGAAGATCATGTGGAAGGACCACTCCGTCGGCCAGGTGGGATGCGCCATCAGGTGCGTGAAAGTGTCGCGCGCCATCTGGATGTCGGTGTCGGTGGCGTAATGGCTGAGCTGGTTGAGATAGGCATCCGCCTCGTAGGGGATGCGCTCGCGATCGCCATCGACATAGGTGCCGGCAAAGGTGGTGGCCTTGATCGAGTAGCGGCAGAGCTCCCAGATGCGATTGAGTGTTTCGTCCGAGCACCTGAAGGCCGCTGCCTGATCGTCCCAGGTGCTTGAGAAGGCGGATTTCCGGAGGATTTGCTGGGGTAGCAGCTCGCCCGGCCAACCTTCGATCTCGACCCAGCGGAACGGCAGGACCACGCCCCAGTCCGATGGGGTCAGCACTGCGGGAGGAGTTCCAGCGGAGCTGACCTGGGTGTTGCGTGGATCGGCAGCGGGCGAGGCGAGGATGGGCTTGGACCCGGAAAGTTGGACCGGGGCAGTGGCGTAGCGGACGCTTCCTGGCGGCGTGCGGTTGATCCGTCCATCACGAAAGTCTTCGCCGAAGTGCACGGTGACCTTGGTGTCCGTCCCGTTAGGTGGGGTCAGTCTGACATTTCCAAAAGCCACCTTCCCGAAATCCACGAGGAAGAGGTTGGGAGCCACCTGCTTGATGGAGACCGGAGCCTCATCGACGAGGTGTACTGGAGCGGCCGTGCAGTTCAGGGCAAGTGCCAGGCTCAGGAGGCTAAGCTTGCAGGGGAAAAGGTTCATGAGGTTGCGGCTTAAGGCGATGGACGGCGATGCTTCTTAAAGACGTCGGGAGTGTGGGAGTGAGAACAATCTCACTGCAAGCATGTCCTGATGCGTCGAAATGAAGCGGCGCAGCGGGAGAAGCCCGCCGCGCCGCATGGTGGTGACTGTTAGATCGATCAGGGGGTGTCGGTGATCTTGGCGCGGAGGAAGACCTTGGGAACCGTTGGGACCGTGCCGGCATCCCGGAAGGTGCGGTAGGTCCAGCCAGTGGACAGTGTGGGCAATCCCGCAGTGATCGCCGGTGTGACCTCGCTGATGGTGTTGTTGAAGGTGCCGAGGTCCACATCACCCTCGACGCGGTAGGTGATCGCGTCGATCAGCGCGGAGAGTTGGTCGCCACCGGAGGCGGAGAAGGCTGCTCCGGTGCGCACCGGCAGGGTCAGGGTCATGACCTGATCGGCTCCGACGGTGGCGATCTTCCCAACAACCTTGCCGTCATTGGCACCCGAGAGCGGGTTTCCATCAAAGGCGAATTCGTAGAGATTGGTGCGACCGTCGTTGTCTGGATCGTCGCCCTTGGCATTATTACCTCCGGTTAGGCCCTTGGAAGCGGCCCAGCCGATGTA
>JANOBS010000463.1:0-1141 GCA_031411755.1 Luteolibacter sp.
GTGGGCATCCTGCCCACGAGGCTCCAGGAAGATGGCAAGACACGTGGGCAGGATGCCCACGCTCCTTGCCCCCTAAACCTTCCCACCGTGCCGCTTGCACATGGCGCGGCACCAGTGTATTGACTCCGCCCCGGCGCGTCATTTCCGCGTCGAATTCGTGTTATTTCCCTCATGATCAAGTGGATCCTCCAGAAAATCGTCGGCAGCAAGAACCAGCGCGAGTTGCGCCGGATTCGTCCGACCGTCAGCCGTATCAATGAAATCGAGGAAGCCCTCCAGCGCGAGCCGGAGGCAAAGCTTCTGGAGCTGACCGCGAAATGGAAGGAGCACCTTTCCCGCTATCATGCGCTGGAGATCGCCGCGAAGCCGCAGCTTGAGCGCATGGAGCCCGGTCAACTCGCCGAGCAGGCGGCCATGATCGAGGGCCGTCTGGCTCCCCTCCGCGAGGAACATCCGGAACTGCCATCGAGCGTGGAGGCCACTGTCGAGTCCATCGAGGCCGCCAAGGCCGCGTTCCGGGAAATCGAGGACACCTTCATCACGGCCCGGGCGAAGTATCTTGAGCAGATCCTTCCCGAGGCCTACGCCGTTGTGAAAAACGGTGCCCGCCGGATGTCCGGCCGGAAGATTTCCGTGTGCGACCACGAGCTGACCTGGGAAATGGTCCACTTCGACGTCCAGCTCGTCGGTGGCATCGCCCTGCACCGCGGCATGATCGCGGAAATGCAAACCGGTGAAGGCAAGACCCTCGTCGCCACTCTGCCCGTTTACCTCAATGCACTCACCGGCCTGGGCGTCCACATCGTGACGGTGAACGACTACCTTGCCCGACGCGACTCGGAGTGGATGGGATCGCTTTACAAATTCCTCGGCCTGAGCGTCGGCTGCATCCAGAACCAGATGGCACCTTGGGATCGTCGCGCGGAATACTCCTGCGACATCACCTACGGCACCAACGCCGAATTCGGTTTCGACTACCTCCGCGACAATGGCATGGCTTCCACCAAGGAAGAACAGGTCCAGCGCGGCCACTACCTCGCCGTCATTGACGAGGTCGACTCGATCCTCATCGATGAGGCCCGCACACCGCTGATCATTTCCGGGCCATCGTCGCAATCGAGTCACCAGTTCGACAAATACA
>JANOBS010000464.1:0-4805 GCA_031411755.1 Luteolibacter sp.
GTCCGACGATTCCGGCTTTGAGCATGGCGGCGGGAGGGTGGTGGAGGGTGTTGAACGGGGCAATGACGAAATCCAGGGATAGGGGGATTTTCGATTTGCCAACCCAGGCGTTTGGCCTATCTGATCATGCGCGTAACCCACTGCTTTTGAAATCCATGAAGAATTTGAGATTCCCACTTTTGGCGTTGGCTGTGATGCCCGTTAGCCATGCGGCCACGACTTTGACCTCGAATGGATCAAATCCGACTACCCAAGGTTGGACGCTGTCAGCCTCCGGCAATGCAGGTCAGTTTTCTGCTGCAGATCCCAATGCCAACGGCGGCTCTAGCAGCGTAGTGGCAGGAAATGCTTGGGGTCTGTATGCAAGTGCGGGTGGTGTAGGATCGCTGACCTATGCGACCGGGGATCTCACTGGTGCCGGTGGCTATGCTGCCTACATTGCTCTGGGGGTCGACAATGGTGGCATCACCAACGGAAATTCAGTGGCGGTTCAATTTTTCGACGGAGCGACGCTTGCTTTCGAGTTCAAATTCAATGGTGGAGCGACGTTCTGGCAGTTCGGTGACAGCAATGGCTTCAACCAGAACACTTCCAGTCCTTTCACTTTCAACGGTAACAATTACCAGTTCGAGCAGACCGGTCTTCATACCTATTCGTTCAAGGTCAATGGAAGCCAAGTGGCCAGCGGAACATTGGCAGGCAGTGCCGGCTATGTGGACTCCGTGCGCGTCTTGAACAGCAATTCTGGAAGCAACGTGGTTTTTAACACGCTCGTCTATCAGGTGCCTGAGCCCACTGCTGCCTTACTGGGCAGTCTTGGGCTGCTGGCTATGCTTCGCCGCCGTCGCTGAATCCTTTCTGGGAAATACCCTCGTTTTCAGATCCCTGAGTCACGGGTTCGGCTTGGACCTGGAGTCCTGTCTGAAAAGTGCTGTTTGTAGGTTTTGTCTCCTTTTTTTGTCCGCAGAGGACTGAGGATTCTCAGAGATCACCGAGAAAACCTTGATTCGGAGGCTCTGCGACCTCATTCAGCCTCAGCGACCCTGTGGAAAATTGGCCGCCAATCCTAATTTGGCAGCAATGTTCAGACAGCCCTTTAGTTCGCACGTGGAGGCAGCAGGCTGCCGTCCAAGGATCCTGCCTCGCTCGGCAAGGAGGGTTCCTTGAAATCCACAGGGCCTTTAAAAAACCAGAAGCCGCCACCTTGGCGGGAGGCGAGAGCCTGCTTCTTCGCTTCGTAGGCCAGGGCCCGCTCTTTGCCGAGAGGTAGATCCTTGAGGTCCTTTTCCCTGACTTCCACCACGCCGACGCGGGCTGGCATGATGTCGGTGACCGAGAACTGCGAAAGCTTTGAGACTCCGGAAACCGTGGCATTTTTAATCGAGCCGATCGCTCCGCAGGAGGCGAGGAGAGCGCAACTAGAGCTTACGCAGAGAAGGCGCAGGATGGGTTTCATGGCTGGTTGTGAGGCGGGACGACCTCTTTCCGAAGGGAAGATTAGCAGGTCCAACTGGCTTGTCCATCATGCGCTTTTGTCACAAAAACGTCACGTGCGGGTCACGGCAATCCCGGTGCGGACCTGATTGACCTCCCTAAGATAGACGGGTGGGGCACCGTCTCCAAGGCGGATCCAAATGCCGCTGGAAAGGCCACCGTCCATATTCAAGGCTGTCGCCACTGGAAACTTGGTGAAGGTTTTTCCGTCGCCCAGCATGGAAGCCAGACCGGATAACGTGGCGCTCGGGGCGTAAAGAATCGCCCAGTCGCCGTTACCGGAAGTCAGCAAGACGGTGCGGCGCGAGAAGCTTTTCGTGTCGAGCCCGGCGATGGATTTGCCCTTTTCGACGAGAAATGGCCCGCCCTGAATGGCTTGTGTGGCACCGATCAGATCGGCCTCGGTGGCATGGGCAGCATTCACGATGGAAATGGAGTTCCATTTCACCAGGAGCAAGCCGCTGGTCGGCCCTGGTTTCGTCTCCAGGGCTCCAAACCGCACGGAGTCGGAGATGACGATGCCGAGCGGCTTTCCATCGGGCATGGTGAATCCACCGTTGCATCCGGCGAGTGCCCGCGATGACGCAAAGGCTTCTCCGAGCGTTTTCCATGGCGCGAGCTGGGTGGCATTCCGGTCGATGACGCGCAGGGTCTCGGTCTTCTGGTTGAAATGATAGCCGTGAAGGGTGCCGTTCCGTTCGCCTGGTCCGAGTGGGGCGTCAAAGCGAAAATACTCACCAGCCTCGCCAGTGCCGATGCTGATGAGGGTCAAGAAAAGAACGCGGAAGCGGATCATGGTTGAATCGGTCTGAGGACGAGGAAATTGCGCACCGGGTTGTTCCAGATTGGTCGGACAAAAGAGGGACCGCCGCTGACTGAAGCCGAAATCCAGAGTTCCGAAGAGCGTCCACCATCGAGGTTCATGGCGGATTTCACCGGCCAACCGGCTGGAGTGCCGCTGGAGAGAACTTTCGCCAGTTCGGCAAGAGTGCAAGGGGCAGAGCGGGCCATCAGCCAGCGGCTGCCACCGTCCCAGAGGAGAAAGGTCCGGGCGCTGACCTTGGCGGACTCAAGGCCTGCGACCCCTTTTCCCGATTCGACTAGCAGCGGTCCGGACTGGAGGAGGTCCGGCATTCTTTTCGCGGATGTCTGACCGAGCGCTTCGCGTCGGGCGATGCCGCTGTGCCCGTTCGCGTCGCGGTACCAAAGCGCGCTGCCGAGTGAGGAGCCGCCGTTCCAGTTTCCTGAAGGGGTTCCTCCGCTGGCAAGGAGTCCGAGAGGTGCTCCCTCGGGGGTGAAAAAGCCGGCATTGATGGCGGCGAGGCCGTTCACGGAAGCGCCGGCCTTGGAGCAGTCCGGCCACTTTGAAGAGGGGCCTTGAGCTTGATCGAGCACTTGGAGGCGATGCGTCCGCGAGTCAAATGAGACGCCTTCGATGGGAATGCCGCCAACGGTCGTCAAAAGTCGGCGGGGAGCTTCGGCTGCGATCTCAGGGACGATCACCGCTTTTTTCGGCGCGATTTCCTGCGGAGGTTTGGGTGCGCGGGTGATCCTTTGGGCCGGCGCACAAGAAGCCGAGCCGAAGATTAGGCCTAGGATCAGCCAGCGGGAGCACTTCACGAGCGACCAATGCCACGGACAACGCCAGAACGCAATTGTTGATCGAGAGGCTATTTGCACGCGACGCCGAGCAGCGTCTGGAATTTCGGAGCCCCGGATTCCTTGTCAGCCACTACGATTTCGATGTGCTTGAACCCGGCGCTTTCCAGCATCGCGGCAAGATCGCTCTCGGAAAACCCGAGCCAGCGGTCGGCATAGAGTTCACGTGCTTCCTCGAAATTGTGCTGGAGCAGGTCCAGAACGACCAATCGGCCGCCTTTTTTCAACAAGCGATACGCAGCATCGAGTGCCTTTTGCGGGTGCTCGGCGTGATGCAGCGCCTGACTGAGAAAAGCGAGATCCACGCTTTCGCTGTCGATGGGCGGCTCCTCGATATCGCCAATGCGGTATTCGAGATTGGGAAGGTTGTGTTTTTCCGCCAGCGAGCGGCCGAACTCGACCATCTTCGGGGAAAGGTCCACGGCGATGACCCTCTCCGCGCGTTGGGCGAGGAGTTGGGAAAGCGTTCCTTCGCCGGCTCCAAGGTCGGCCACGACCTGATAGGTCATCGTTCTGAGCAGGGCCTCGGCCAGTGCTTTCCAGGATCTGCCGGGCACGTAGTCCTTTCCGAAACGTCCGGCAAGCTCGTCGAAATAGGCCCGTGCGTGGTCCTTTCGCTTCCGCAAAAGGTGGCGAAGGGACGCTGTGTCCGCCTCAACCTCCCGGATTTCCTTCGCCGCCAGCCGGGCAACGTCCATCAGGTCCGGATCGGCCGAACAGGAGTAGATGTTGTTCTTTCCGCTGCGGGCATCCTCGACCAGTCCCTCGGTTTTCAGCTGGGAAAGCTGGGTGGAAATCCGGCTCTGGCCCATGCCAAGGATCTCCTGCAACTCCGCCACCGACAGGGCTTCGCGGTCCAGAAGCATCAGGATCCGGATCCGGGTGGGATCCGCGAGCAGCTTTAGGGATTTGAGCATTGACGGCATGTGATATTCGTTTACATCAACGCATCACGATTTGACGATACGAAATTTCGAAAACGCATGAGCACCTACATTTTCTCCTCGGAGTCCGTCGGCGAAGGCCATCCAGACAAGGTCGCAGACACGATCTCCGATGCCATTCTCGACGCCTGCCTCGCCTATGACCCGAAAAGCCGCGTCGCCTGTGAAACCTTCGTGAAAAGCAACGTGGTCGTCGTCGGTGGCGAGATCACCATTCCGAAGCTCCAGAACGCCAAGAAAGGCACCACCAAGCCGATCGACGAGGTCATCAACGTCGGCAAGATCATCCGCGATGCGGTCCGTGGCATCGGCTACACCAACAGCGACGACGTCTTCCACGCCGACCAGATTTTCATCAACAACTACCTGACCATCCAGAGCCCGGACATCGCGCAGGGCGTCGACGCGAAGCAAGCCGAAGGCAAGAAGCACGGCGAGCAGGGAGCCGGCGACCAGGGCATCATGTTCGGATACGCCTGCAATGAAACGCCCGAGCTGATGCCGGCGCCGATCATGTTCGCCCACCGCCTGGGACGTGAACTCACACGCATTCGCAAAGCGGGCAAGCTTGCCAAATGGCTCCGCCCCGACGCGAAGTCGCAAGTGGCTGTCGAGTATGTCGATGACAAGCCGACACGGATTGTGAACGTTGTGATCTCCACCCAACATGCCGAGGGCGCGAGCCACGCGGAGATCGAGAAATTCTGC
>JANOBS010000465.1:0-3645 GCA_031411755.1 Luteolibacter sp.
CACTTTTAGCGGCGCCCTCACGGGTAGCAGTGCCATCACTCTGCCGGCTTCCGGAGTCAATGCCGGCATAGGAATTCTCGCCTTCACGAACGCGGCAAACACGTTCACAGGTAATGTCCTCCTTTCGGCATCCGGCTCTGGTGACGAATTCTTCAGCTTTAGCAGCCTTGGCGACGGGGGCACATTGAGTTTCGGAAAGAACGGCAACCGCCAAGGGATGACTTATACTGGAACCTCGAACATCGTGTTCAACACGAGAACGATTACTCTCGCCAGCACATTCTCCGGTGGAGCTACGAATGGATTCGACGGCGGTGGATCCAATCCAATCATGCAGTTCCAGAGCAACGGCACCGGCACGGTTACGTTCAATTCCAACATGGTGCTGACGTCCATCGCCTCCTCTGGCACTTTCTTTTTTGATGGCACCAACACCGGCAACAACACCTTTGCCGGAACCATTGGCAACCCGACAGGTTTCAACCTGAACATTGGAAAGTTCGGCTCAGGTACTTGGGTGTTTTCCGGCGCCAATACCTATGCTGGCAACACCGTCATTGCCGGAGGGATCTTGTCGGTCAATGCGATCGCGACCGCTGCGACCGCCCAGCCCCTTGGAAAAGGTCCACTGATCCAGCTTGCTGCTGGGAACATCGGCGCGAGTGGCACCTTGGTCTTCACAGGCGGCACCAACTCCACCACTGACAAACAAGTCCAGATCGGCGGCCTCGTTCTGGCCCAGACATCAGCCGGCAGTATCCTCAACAACGGCAGCGGCACATTGACCTTCTCCAACGCTGCCTTCAACCCTACCATAACCGGTACCACCGGCGCCCGCACTCTAACCCTCGGCGGAACCAACACGGGTGCCAACACGATCTCGGGCATCATCAAGAACAACGACACCGCCGGAGCGGTCGCCCTCACCAAGGCCGACGCGGGCACTTGGGTGCTCTCCGGAGCCAATAGCTACACCGGCTTGACCACGATCTCCGGCGGCGTGCTCCGGATCACAAACAACACATCACTCGGCACTGTCGCTGGCAACGTCACTGTGGCCAGCGGCTCCGGTTTGGAAATCGACGGGACCGGCGGCGCTGTGACCGTGGGCGCAGAAGCCATTAGCATCGCTGGTGGCGGCGTCACGCTCCCAACCCCCAACTTGGGCGCTATCCGCAACATCGCGGGCGCCAACACTTATGGCGGCACCGTCACGATGACCGCCCAGTCGCGGATCAACTCCGACAGCGGCACACTCACCTTGAACAATGCAACGGCTGCCGTCACTGGTGCCTTCAGTCTTATCGCTGGCGGTGCTGGGAACATCACCATCTCCACCCCGATGACGAATGGTGTCGGCGGTTTAGTCTACGATGGCACGGGAACCCTCGTCATTGGTAGCGCGGTGAATACTTTTACAGGAGCTGTCAGCGTGAGCGGAGCTGGGGGTGTTCTTCAGATGAATTCTGGTAGCAACGGTACCGCCACCGCCGGACCTCTCGGCATCGCCAGTACCACCACTTACAAGCAGGTCACGCTAACCAACGGCGGGACGTTCCGGCCGAATGCGAATTTCAACGACAACGCTCCCACCGCCTCCGCCGCAGGCTCCTACGTATTCAGTATTGGGACGGGTGGCGGCACTTTTGATGTGCCAACGAGTGTCACCTTGACGCTCGACGATGGCACTGGTTCGGGAACTGCATCGTCCAATGCGCAGCTCCAGGGTTCTGGAACCCTTACCAAGACAGGTGTGGGGACATTGAGTTTGGGCAACGGCACCAGCAACTTCGCGGCGTTCACCGGAGCAATCATCGTCAATGCCGGAACGCTGACGACGGGAGCCGTAAGCACCACCCCTTTCGGCACTACCGCAACTGGCACCACCATCAATTCCGGAGCCGCGTTGAACGCCGGTGCGGCGGTCTGGACGGCAGCGGAACCACTGACGATCAACGGCACCGGTCTGGCTTCATCACCGGCAGGTGCCCTGACGGCCTCCGGAGCAGCTACATGGATTGGCCCGGTGACCCTTGGCAGCAATGCCACCATCGGCGGCGGCGCTGGAGCGTTGACCTTGTCGTCGACCGTCGCTACCGCAGGCTTCACACTCACGCTCAACCACGCTGCTGGAAACCAACTGACAAACGGAATCATCAGTGGGAGTGGTAATGTCATAGTGACGGGATCTGGCGCTGGCATCGTAGGCATGTCAGCTGCAAGCACCTACAATGGCGGCACTTCGTTGAACTCTGGTAACGTGGCAGTTGGGTTTAGCTCCACCGGCACTGCGGGTAACCCTACGGATGGCCCCTTTGGCGCAGGGACTGCACCGGTGGTCTTTAATGGCTCACAAGTGCGTAGCGGAACGGGCGGGCCATTCACCGTCGGCAACGTTGTTACGATTGCTGCGGATACTACCTTTAACACAGTTGGCTCAGAGAAGACTCTTACCCTTACAGGCCCGGTGACTCTCACTGGTGCGAGCCGCACTCTGACCGCTAACGTAGGAACGACAGTCGCAGGAACCGGAACGATTTTCACAGGCGCCATCGGCGACGGTGGCAACGGCTTCGGACTGACCAAAGCTGGCACGGGAAATCTTACTCTCGGTGGGACGAATACCTACACCGGCGTGACTAGTGCCACGGGTGGCAATTTGTATGTCACTGGCTCACTTGCCAACAACAGTGGTTTATCGATCGTGCCTGCCGCTGCAAGTGGTGCGCTTGTTGGTTTCATCAACAGCGCAAAAAACACCCCTGCCAATTTTAATTCACTCGCGCTGGGATCAGTCACGGGCACTACGACCTTAGGCTTGGAATTAGGTGCCAGCACGGCAACGTCCGATTCCATCAACACTTTAGCTGCGGCCACCACCACCGGCACAGTGAATCTGAACATCATGGCATTGGCGGGCTTTGGCAGTGCCTCGACGTATGATCTCATTTCCGCTTCCAGCGGTTTGAGTGGTGCTACTTATGTGCTGACAAGTGCGCCAGGTGGATACACCTATTCGCTGACTCCGAGTGCTTCGTTGGTCACATTGAATGTAACGCCAACGACCGCAGGGGATCTTTACTGGCGTGGCAATAACAGCAACAGTTGGAGTGCGTTCAGTGGAGTGAATGCCAACTGGTATAACGATGCCGCAGGCAGCACGAACGCCCAAGCGAATCCAGGCGCAGGTGATACCGTGAACTTCAGCACCGTCAACGCCACCAACACGGTGGGTGTCATCACCACCACGCTGGATAACAATTTCACGGTCAAAAAGATCCTGTTTGGCAGTGATCCAAACGGCGTCACCTCGGTCACCATCGCCCCAGGCCTGACTCCAGCGGGTGCTCCCGGAATCCTCGCCATCGCACCGACGTCATCGGCCGATGGTCTCAATGTGGGAAGCAATGCCGGCAGCATCACGATCTCCGCACCCATCATCCTCGGTGCAAATCAGACTTGGAGCGTGAACGGCACTGGAGCCAATGGCTCCACACTCACCGTCAGCGGTGCGATCAGCGGCACCAATACCCTGGGCATCAGCGGCCTCGTCACCCTTTCTGCCGCCGCCACCTCCACTTACAGCGGTGCCACCACCGTGCCGAATGGAGGCATCCTTCAAAGTGGCGCAACGAATTCCTTCAG
>JANOBS010000466.1:0-14468 GCA_031411755.1 Luteolibacter sp.
CTCGCCTTCACCCGCGCCAACGCGGTGGGCAGCGGCGCCCTTATCATCAGCACCGGAGCCAAAGCACAGCTCGACTACATCGGCACCCGCCAGATTTCCCTGCTCACCCTCAATGGAATCAGCCAAGCGAACGGAACCTACGGCTCCACCAGTTCCAATGCGACGAACAAGAACGACACCTGGTTCAGTGGTCCCGGCACCCTGACGATCGGGCCGATCACGTCACCCACCACCACCACCTTGGCACGAAGCAGTGGCAGTGAACCCGCCAACGGCGGAGCGGCGGTGACCTTCACTGCGACTGTGGCGGGCAGTTCACCTACAGGCAGCGTGAATTTCTATGACGGGCTCGCACTGATGGGTAGCAGCACACTCAATGGCTCGCTTCAGGCCAGCCTAACCACTGCGACTCTCAGTGCAGGAGTACATGCCATCACTGCTCAGTATGTGGGGACAGCCGGTAGTGCCACAAGCGCCTCCGCCCCACTCACCCAGACCATTGTGGAAACCCGGACTGCAACCACAACCACCCTCGTCAGTGGCACCAACCCGTCTAATCGATTTAGACCCGCCACCTTCACCGCCACTGTGTCAGGTGGATTACCCACTGGTTTAGTGACCTTCTACGACGATACCACGGTGTTGGGAACGGCCACCTTGAATGGCTCCGCACAGGCGTCCTTCACCACTGCAAGTCTTCCCGCCGGTTGGCGCATCATTACTGCTCGATATGCGGGAAATGCCAGCTCCGCGCCCAGCAGTTCCGCGAGTCCGTTGTTCCAGACCGTGAATCCCTCTCCAGGAAATGGCAAACTGAAGATCTTCATTCTGGCAGGCCAATCCAACATGCAGGGAAAAGCGAGGACTGAAATCGGGCGCGATCCAAACAATTCCACCAATACCAATTTTACCAACGGTTTGGGTAGCCTCCGCGACATGCTCAACAAAAAACCCGGCAAGTACGGATATCTGGCGGACCCAGCGAATCCCATCGCTGGTGGCAGCCCGGGTTGGATTACCCGGAGCGACGTCGGTGTGACTTATTGGAGCGATCCTGGCACTGGCGAAAACCGCCGAGGGAATCTCGACCCCAACTTTGGTAATACTGGTGAAGGTGGACGCATGGGGCCTGAGTATTCCTTTGGCTTGGTGGTCGGCAGCCAACTGGGAGACAAGGTGCTGCTGATCAAATATGCCTTCGGCGGCAAGTCTCTGGCAGTGGACTTCCGTCCACCCGGCGCAGTCACCGCGCGCGGAGGTGTTGTCGGGCCATACTACACGGGTTTGGTCGCGACCGTGAATCAAGTGGTGGCCAATCTATCAACCTACTACCCGGGCTACACCGGCGGCGGCTATGAAATCGCAGGTCTCGCTTGGCACCAAGGGTTCAATGACCGTATCAACAGCACCTACACCGCCGAGTATGAGGCAAACATGACCAATTTCATCAAGGACATCCGCACTCAATTCGGTGTGCCCAACTTGCCGGTCTCCATTGGCAATACCGGCATGGACAATGCGCCCACCGGTGCTGGCTCGTTGGTCGAGGCGCAAGGAAACGTCGCGGATCCTGCCAAACATCCGGAGTTTGCCGGCACTGTGACCACTGTGAATACCATACCCTTCGATTATGGCAGATTGCTCGGAGGCACCGATGAGGGCTATCACTGGTATTGGAATGCCGAGACCTATTTCAATATCGGCGAAAGCATGGGTAAGGCGATGATGGCATTGCTTCCGGCAGATACAGCGACGCCATTCAGCGCCTGGGCACTGGACCCCGCGCAAGGCCTCACCGCCGGCGTCAATGACGGACTCGCAGATGATCCCGATGGCGATGGTATCAAAAATCAGTTGGAGTTCGTCCTCGGCGGAGCACCATTGACGGCTTCACAGACCCCGCTGCCTGTGCTCACCCAAGCCACCGGTTCGTGGACTTTTGCCTACAACCGCAGCGTCGCCTCCCGCCCTCCCGCCACCACCCAGATCGTCGAATATGGCGATAATCTAACAGGCTGGACCCAGGTGACCATTCCATTGGGGAGTGCCGCGAACGTGACCATCACTCCTCAAGGCGCGACAGACCGCGTGGACGTGACCCTGCCGCCACTTGGTGCCAAGGGATTCGTCCGTCTCAAGGTGAATCCGTAAACGCACAATCTCTGATCCGATATGATCCCCTCACGCTTCATCAAGCTGATCCCTGTTTCATCCACCTGTCTGGCCCTGCTGGCCATTCTCTGCCTTTCCCAAAGCGGACTCGCCGCAAACGACCCGCTGCCCGGCTGGAAGCACAGCGGCGTGATGGCGGTGCTCACAACTCCGGACGGCGCGAACCTTCCAGCAGGCGCGGCAGTGGAGGACTTTCCTCTGCTGGTGCGCTTGAATGGTGACTGGTTCGATTTCTCCCAGGCAAAACCCGATGGCGCGGATCTACGTTTCACCTCGGCAGATGGCAAGCTTCTGCCCCATCAGATCGAGCAATGGGACGCGACAGGCGGCACGGCCAGCATCTGGGTGCGCATGCCGCGCATCGAGGGCAATGCTCGGCTGCCGCTGCGCATTCATTGGGGAAATCCAACGGCACCCAGCGTCTCGGACGGCAAGGCCGTGTTCAGCGAATCAAACGGCTACCTCAGCGCCTTGCATCTCGGCGAGACCGTGCGCGATGAGGTCGGAGTGCTGGAAGCGAAAGACAGCGGAACGACCGCAACGGCAGGCGTCATCGGCATGGCGCGGCACTTCGACGAGGGCTCTAAGATTTCTCTCGGCGACAAGATCACGGGCCTTCCCATCGAGAGCGCACCGCACACGACGGAGCTGTGGTTTCGCCCGCAACGTTCCAACGCGAATTTGATCGGTTGGGGAAATCAAAAGCAGCAAGGCAAGGTCGTGATGCAGTTCAGCAGTCCTCCGCACATCAACATGGATTGTTGGTTTTCCGACGGCAATGTGAGCGGCAGCAGCCCCATCGCGCTCAATGAATGGACCCACGTTGTGTTCGCCTACGAGAGCAGCAATGCACGGATCTATGTGAACGGCGTGCTCGACGCCCAAGGCGGTCGCGGCACCCCATTGAAACTCCAAAGCCCGGCCAGCCTCACGCTCGGCAGCTGGAGCGGCGAATCCAATTTCATCGGAGACCTCGACGAGGTCCGGGTCTCAAAAGTCACGCGCTCGGCCGATTGGGTGAAGCTGCAATACGAGAACCAAAAGACGATGCAGACATTGGTCGGCCCGCTGATGCGCGCTCCCGGAAAGTTCTCGCTCACGCCCGTGACCACCACCGTGCCCGAGGGCGGGAAGGCCAGGTTCACCGCGAAGGCGGACGGCGCGCTGAAGCTTTACTGGTCTCTTCGCCGCGGTGAGAGTGAGGAGGTCGTGGCCGTCGACCGCTACAGCTTTGATTTCTCAGCGGGGCGCGTTGCCTCCGATACCTCGATGTTGCTGCGCTTGAAGGCGGTCTATGCGGACCGGGTGGAGACAGGCAACATCACCATCACGGTGAAAAAGACGATCCCTGATCCGGAGTTCACGCTCAGTGCTCCCGAGAAATGGGATGGCCGCACGCCCATCGAGCTGGTCCCGCGTGTGACGAATCTCGACGCCATGAAAAAGGCGGGCTCGGGTGAGGTGCAGGTGGAGTGGGACCTGAAGCCGTTCGCGGTCACCAAGGAAATCACCCCCGGCAAACTTCGACTGCTCCGTGCACAGAAAAGCGGCGTGCTTGAACTCACCGTCAAACTCAGAAACGGCGGCGCACCCGTGTCGCGCGACGTCAGCATCAACGTCACCGAACCGAAGAGCGACGCCTGGGTGGTGCGCACACCGGAGCGCGACGAGAAGCCGGAAGAAGGCCAGTTTTACGCCCGCGACGACCGCAATGAAGGCACGCTGTTCTACAACGGCACGCTGAGCGAGCGCGCGGACGAAGTGTTCCTCAAGGTCTTCGCCGACGACAAACCCTTTGCCTCTGTGAGAGCGAAACCAGCGGAGGACCTGAGCTATTCGCTCTCCGCGAAGTTGAAGCCCGGCCTCATCCGATACCGCGTCGAATTCGGCACCCTCAGCGCTGGCAAGGAAACCGTCAGCGACAAGATCGGCGACCTCGTCTGCGGCGATGCGTTCCTTATCGAAGGCCAGTCCAATGCCCTCGCCACGGACACGCGCGAGGAATCTCCACCGGAAACCAACGAGTGGATCCGCAGCTACGGACGCCCATCCCAGAACCCGAAGGAGAACGAAGGCAATCTGTGGTGTCGACCCGTCTGGAAGGCACGCAAGGGAGAAAAGGCCGAGCTCGGATGGTGGGGCATGGAACTCGCGAAACGGCTGCTCGAAAGCCAGAAGATGCCGATCTTCATCCTCAACGGCGCCGTCGGCGGCACCCGCATCGACGAACACCAGCGCAACGCCTCCAATCCCACCGATCTCGAAACCATCTATGGACGGATGCTGTGGCGCATGCAGCGCGCAAAGATGACCCACGGCATCCGCGGCATCCTCTGGCACCAGGGCGAGAGCGATCAGGGCGCCAGCGGACCCACCGGGGGCTACGGCTGGGAAACCTATCAGCCGCTGTTCATCGACATGTCTGCCTCCTGGAAACAGGATTTTCCAAACGTGAGCCGCTACTATGTTTTCCAGATCTGGCCCAACTCCTGCGCAATGGGGGGAAAGGATGGCGCCGGGGATCGCTTGCGTGAAAAGCAGCGCACCCTGCCGCAGCTCTTCTCAAACATGAGCATCATGTCCACGCTGGGCATCCGGCCGGAAGGTGGCTGCCACTATCCACTGATAGGCTGGGCTGAATTCGCACGACTGATCCAGCCGGTCATCGAACGCGATTTCTACGGACTGAAACCCGATCAACCCGTCACGCCCCCCAACCTGCAGCGGGCTACTTGGTCCAGCAATGCGCCAGACACGCTTCTACTGGAGTTCGATCAGCCGGTTCAATGGCTCGATGCCTTCGCCGATCAATTCTACCTCGATGGTGAGCCGAACAAGATCGCCAGCGGCAGTGTCTCCGGTTCCACTCTCAGCCTGAAGCTCAAGGAGCCTGCCACCGCGAAAACCATCACCTACCTCAAGGAGGTGAAGTGGAGCCAAGACAAGGTCCTGCTGGGAAACAACGGCCTCGCCGCGCTCACCTTCTGCGAGGTGCCTATTTCCGCTGCGAAGCAATAGGTTCCGGACGATCCGCGTAGGCTCATGTTTGAACTCCCATGTACCAGCCAATGAAATGCCTCCTTGCGGCTCTCTTGCTCTCTCCAATGGTAGCCGGCGCTGCCGATACAACGAGGTCTGCCCCATCGGACTCTGACACGAGGACCCTGCGCGTCTTCATCTTCGCTGGCCAGTCGAACATGGTCGGCTCGGATTCCAAAGCACAGGACATCAAACGCTTTCCTCCATTCGCCGGTCTGGAAAAGCCACAAACCAAGGTTCGCTTCGCGTACAACATCGGGCGTGAGGACAAACTAACGTCGAAGGGTTGGGTTGACTTGCAGCCGGTGGAGGAGGTCGTCGGTCCGGAACTCAGTTTTGCACGCAGGGTATCCCAGGAGACCAAGGCGCCCATCGCCATCATCAAGTGTGCTGCGGGAGGCACGACTCTGGGAGGCGATTGGAATCCCGATGACCCGAGTGGTTTCAAACTCTATCCGCTCGCCCTGGATCTGGTGCGGGCATCGCTCGCCGAACTGGACCGGAAAAGGGTGGCCTATCGCATCGAGGGTTTCATGTGGCACCAGGGCGAGAACGACATGTTTGATGAGACGTTCAAGGCGAACTACGGCAGGAACCTCAAGAATTTCCTGGCAAGCTGGCGTCGCGATCTCAAAACGCCCAACCTGAAGTTCTACATCGGTGAGCTTTGCACCAAGACGGTCTGGGGCATGGACAACCGCGACAACATGTACGCCATCCGCGCCGGCCAGAAGACCGTCACCGATTCGGACCCTCAGGCCGAGTACATCCCGACCTCACATGATGCCGTCGAGATCGGCGGCGAAGAAGGGCTGCATTATCATTACGGAACGCTGGGACAACTGGAGCATGGCGTGAACTACGCCGACGCCTATCTGCGGACGGTCGGCAGAAAAACCAACATCGACAGGACGCTCAAGGCTTTGCCCTATGCGAAGGGCAGTCCGGTCAAGCTGTTCATCCTTGCCGGGCACCGCAACATGGAGGGTGAACGCGCTTTCACCGATGAACTCAAATCGCTCAAGGGGCAGGACGCGCTGGCCAGCGACAACAGCAGGATCGCCTTCAAATACAGTCTCGGTGGAGGCTACAGGACTTCGACCGGCTGGGAACCCTTGGGACCCACCGGATATTATGGCACCTTCGGCCCCGAGCTCAGCTTCGGCAGGGCGCTGCAAGGCAAGGTTACGGGCAATATCGCCATTGCCAAATTCACCCACAGCGGCTCGCAGATGAACGACTGGACTCCCGAAGGAACGAGCGCGAAGGACCGCAACCTCTACCCGCAGTTCATCGCCTTCATCCGGGATTCCATCAAGGAGCTGCAAGCCAAGGGGCATCCGGTGGAACTGGCCGGCATTTTCTATCATGTCGGAGAAAATGACATGGCCATGGGACACTATCGGAACAACGCCGCCAAGTGGTTGCAGTCCACCATCGCGCAAAGCCGCCAGGACCTCGCGCTGCCTTCGCTCAAATGGTTCGTCAGCCAACAGCCGCCGACCGACACCGAGGGCCTCAACCAAATCGATGTCACCGCAAACCTGGCTGCTCTCGCGACTGCCGATCCCGCTTTCATTCACCTCAAGGCCTTCAATCTTCCTCCGCAGCAGGAGAAACTGGTCATCACCACCGAGGGGATCGTTCGACTCGGGGACTTGCTCGCCCAATCCTACCTTGAACACCGGTGATCCCACTCACTCGAAGACCCGCCATTCATTCATGAAATTCTCGATCCTAGTTCTCGTCTGCATCGCAGGGTCCGGCCTCACCTCCTCCGTCCTTGCGGAAGGTGGCGGTCAGTCCCTGACAATGCCCGATTTCACCAAAGGGGAGACCATTCCCGCCAAGTCCAAACACGATTGGAACCTCGGCCCCACCGGCCTGCGCGGATGGATGTTCTGTGACAAAATGGTGACCACGGACGCCCGGCAGGTTTCGATCACCAAGGTGGATCCGGGTTCGCCTGCCGATGGAGTCTTCGCAGTCGGTGACGTGCTGCTGGGCGTGGGCGGCAAGCCGTTTTCGTTCGATCCACGAACGGAATTGGGACGTGCCATCACGGTGGCGGAGACGGAAGGCGGAGGTGGCAAGCTCGCACTGACCCGCTGGCGTTCCGGGAAGGAAGAGCAGGTCGTGGTAAAACTTACGGTGCTCGGCAGCTACAACGCCACCGCGCCTTATGGTTGCGCGAAGTCCCGCCAAATTTTCGAGCAAGGCATCAAGACCCTCGCCGCGCGCATCGCGGAGCCGGACTACGCGCGAAAGCAGGATCCGATCACACGCTCGCTCAACGCGCTTGCCCTGCTCGCCAGTGGTGACCCGAACTACCTGCCTCTGGTGAAGAAGGAAGCTCAGTGGGCTGCGGATTTCTCCACCGATGGATTCCGCACATGGTACAACGGATACGTCACGATCCTGTTGGCCGAGTATGTCATGGCCACCGGCGACAAGTCGGTCATGCCTGGCATGCAGCGTCTCGCCCTGGAGTCCGCGAAAGGCCAAAGCGCGGTCGGCTCCTGGGGGCATAATTTCGCCACGCCGGAAGGACGTCTCGGCGGCTATGGCATGATGAATGCGCCGGGCTTGCCGCTGACCATTTCCCTCGTCATGGCCCGTGCCGCAGGAGTGAAGGATCCGGAGGTCGAGAAGGCCATCGAGCTGAGCGCGAAATTGATGCGCTTCTATATCGGCAAGGGTGCCGTTCCCTACGGCGACCACCCGGCATGGATGGAGACCCACGAGGACAATGGCAAATGCGGCATGGCCAGCGTGCTGTTCCAGTTGTTGGGCGAGGCCAAGGGCTCGGAATTTTTCGCGCGAATGAGCCTCGCCTCCCATGGCCCCGAGCGCGACTGCGGGCATACGGGGAACTTTTTCAACCTCCTCTGGTCGCTGCCCGCCGTGGCGCAGAATGGTCCACAGGCCACCGGTGCCTGGATGCGCGAGTTCGGCGCGTGGAATTTTGACCTCGCGCGTCGTTGGGATGGCACATTCATCCACCAAGGCCCTCCGGAACCGGAGCCTGACTCCTATGCGGGCTGGGACAGTACGGGTGCCTACCTGCTTTCCTACGCGTTGCCCCTGAAGAAGATTTTCCTCACCGGCAAGAAAGCCGCGATCATCCCGCAATTGGACGCCGCCAGCTCACAAGATCTCATTCTCGACGGACGCGGATGGAGCAACAAGGACCGCTACAGTGCCTACGACAGCCTCCCGGCGGACATCCTCCTGGAGCGCCTCAGCAGTTGGTCGCCGATTGTCCGCGAACGGGCCGCCATGGCCTTTGCCCGGCGCAAAGGCGGGATGCCCATCCCCGCCCTCATCAAGCTGTTCGACTCGCCGTCGCTGGAAGCCCGCTACGGAGCCTGCGAGGCGCTCAAGCAGGCGGGCGGAGCCTCCGCTCCAGCCGTGCCGGAATTGATGAAATTGCTGGACCATCAGGATCTCTGGCTGCGGGTCAATGCGGCCGAGGCACTCGCCGCCATCGGCAAGCCCGCCATGGCGGCCCTCCCCGTTCTTCTCGAAAGACTGGCGAAAGGCCCAACCGCCGAAGACCCGCGTGCCATGGAACAGCGCTATCTCTGCACGGCGGTCTTCGAGAAGATGCTCCGCAACTCCATCGATGGAGTGGACCGCGACCAACTCCGCAAAGCGATCACCGCAGGCCTGGGCAATCAGGACGGCCATGCCCGCTCGATCGTCGGCAATGTTTACAAGCATCTGGCCTTTGAAGAAATCAAACCGCTGCTGCCAGTGATCCTCGAAGCCGTGGTCACCCAGGCCCCCAGCGGTGAAATGTTTGCCGACGGCGTTCGTGTCGCCGGTCTCGAGGTTCTGGCTTCACACCACGTCGAGGAAGGGATGCAGGCCGCTGCCGATTACATCCGCAACCAGAACAAGTGGGCCAGCCAGGAGCGCACTCCGGACATCCTGAAATGCCTCGTCACTTATGGAGCGCAGGCCCAGGTCGTGATCCCCCACTTGAAGGAAACCGCTGCTCAGTTTGACCTAGGAGAAAAGGATTTCCCAAAACAACTGAGCATCCAAAAGGCCGCCGCAGTTCGCGACGCGATTTCGAAAATCGAGGCATCCCAGGACCGGCCGAAGCTGTATCGCATGGATTGATGAGATCACCCGTTCGCAAGCGCTTCCTCGAAAGCCGCGCGGATCGTTTCGAAGGGCTCGATGCCGACTGAGACGCGCAACAAATTCGCGGGAACACCGCAGCCTTCGGTCCACTCCAGTTCGTGGTAGTGGGCGAGGAGGGTGTAGGGACAGACGAGGGTGAAAAGGGTCCCGAAGCTGGGGCCCTTCGAAAGCTTGAGGGTGTCGTAAACCTTCGGCGTGCGCTTGGGAGCCTTGAGCACGAAGGAAAGCAGGCCGCCGTAACCGCCGTCCCTGGTCTTGACCGCGTCGTAGTTGGCGGTGTTGCCGATCGAGGGGTGCCAGACGGTTTCGACCGACTGGTGCTCGGACAGATACCTTGCGAGCTGCAGGCCGTTCGCATTGACCTGCTTCATCCGCTGGGCGTAGCCCTTGAGGTTGGAAAGAAGAACTTCGCCATCGCCGATGTAGAGTGGCGCGGTTTCCTTTGATTCCATGGCGAGCACTTCGCGGAAGGCATTCGCATGTGGCGAATCCGAACGGACGGTGGCGGCACCGGCCATGACATCGCCCATGCCGGAAAGCCATTTCGTGAGACTGCCGGTCACCACATCGGCAAATTTGAGCGCATTGACATTCGCAGGTCCGGCGGCCGAGTCATCGAGGATCAGCGGCGTCGAGCCATCCGCACAGGCCGCCGCCACTCGGGCGAGATCAACAGTCCGGAGCAGCGGGTTGCTCGGGACCTCGGTGAAAACTCCGGCGAACTCACCCTGACGGATTCGCAAGAGGGCTTCGTCAAAGGACTCGCCGGTCGCCTGATTGAGATAGACCACACCATTTCCGAAGACTTCCTGGACCTTCAGGCAGTCGACATAAGGAAACTCGAGTTGCAGCGTCTTCTTGCCCTCCTTGACTCCGGGCAATGCGCGCAGCACGGCAGTGGTGGCAGCCATGCCGCTGGCGAAAACAAATGAATCCCCGTCTTCCGCGCCAGCTAGCTTCGCGATGCGACGACCGATCAGATGCGACTTCGTCCCGGTGCGGAGTTGTGAATCGAGGAAATCCTGCGCTTGGCGACTGCTCACCACTTCACCGGAGAAGCGCCAGTAAAGATCCGCTTCAGCCTTGGCCTTGGCAGGGACCACCAGCACCTGGAGCCCGTGAAAGCTGGCGACGCGCACCGCGGTCTCAGCCCGGCGTTCGACCCATCGTTGAGCCCGCTGCGCCGCGCCCTTGGTGGGCAGCACGATGACATGATCATCCTCGGAAGCGATCTCCGCCTTGGCGCTTGAAAAAAGCCGCTCCACCACCGGATGGCGGAAAAAACGCGGGTAGCCACTGCGCATCCGGCGGGTGACCTTTTCCCTACCCTCCTCGTATCCGACCACGGCATCCCAAGTCGGAAGACAGACCGAGCATGCGTGCGGAGAATCCGGCAACGGCATCCCCAGATCCTCCTCGGTCCAAGCCGGGTCCACCATCAAGTCGCGCATCTGGTGCCTTCCATGCCCCGGACCGGCCCGATGTGCAAGCCTGTTTCGATCCTCACTCCCCCATCTCCACTCATCATGAATGGCTTGCCGGTTTTTTGATTGATCACCATGCTGCCCATCGTCCGTAAAGCGGTCTCCGAGGGTGACAGGAGGCCGCCGATCCACTACCAAGCCCCCGCATGCAACTCTGGCTCTGCCCGCTGATCGCCTTTCTGCTCGGCTCCATTCCCTTCGGCCTCCTGATCGCGAAGTCGAAGGGCGTCGACATCCGCAAACACGGCTCAGGAAACATCGGGGCCACCAACGTGCTGCGGGTGATGGGGAAAAAATACGGCATTACCTGCCTGCTGCTCGACATGCTGAAGGGGCTGATTCCGACGGTGCTGGCGATCACGCTGATCCGTTTCGTGGGCCAGCCGACCGGCATGTCGATCGCGCCGCTGCTTCCACACGCGCAGGTATTTCCTGCTGATCAACAATTCACCGCCCAGCTCCTCGTCGTGCTCAGCGGATTGTTCGCCATCCTCGGCCACAACTATTCGCCCTGGGTCGGCTTCAAGGGCGGCAAGGGCATCGCGACTTCCGCAGGCGTGGTCATCGCGTTGATGCCTGCTGGCCTCCCGATCTTGGTCTTGATTTGGTTCCTGCTTTTCAAAACCACGCGCTACGTCTCCGTCGCCAGCATCGGAGCGGCGGCCTTATTGCCTGTAGTGATTATCGCTGGTTCGGCTTTCCATGGAAAGCTTTCGAACGGCACCTGGAACAAGCCGCTGTTCGCCTTCTCCGTGGTGATCGCTGTGCTGGCCATTTGGAAACACCGCTCCAACATCCAGCGCCTGCGGGCCGGCACCGAAAACCGCTTCGTGCCGAAGTCGAAACGTCCTTCCGCCTGAACTCCCCTTTCCTGCTGTGAACTCCATCGCCATCCTCGGTTCAGGTTCCTTCGGCACCGCCATCGCCATGCTGCTCGCACCGAAAGTGCGGGAAATTGTGCTCATCGGACGCGATCCGGAGACCGTCGAGTCGATCAATCGCCAGCACCGCAATCCCCACTATTTGAGCTCGGTCACGCTGGCGGAGAACATCCACGCCACCACTGATCTAGCCGCCGCGCTTTCCCATCCGCTGGTGGTCTTCGCCGTGCCGACCTCCGCCACGCGCGCGATCGCCAGCCAGCTCGCCTCGCTGGGCCTGGCCACCGACAAGGTGCTGCTTTCCTGCGCGAAGGGGATCGAGAAATCGACGGGTGAACGGATGAGCGAGATCCTCCACGAAGTCTTTCCGCAGAATCCGATCGCCGCGCTTTCCGGACCGAACCACGCCGAGGAAATCGCGACCGGACTGGCGACCTGCGCGGTGATCGGCTCCGAGGACCACGATCTTGCGGTAAGGTTGCAGGACCTCTTCACGCTGCCGCATTTCCGCTCCTACACCAGCGACGACCTTGCCGGCATCGAGTTCGGTGGCGCGGTGAAGAACGTCTACGCCATTGCCGCCGGCATGGCCCACGGGCTGGGACTTGGCGACAATGCCGTCGCCGCGCTCGTCACCCGAGCGCTGGCGGAAATGACACGCCTCGGCACCGCGCTCGGGGGCCGGATGGAAACCTTTTCCGGACTCTCCGGCGTGGGTGACCTCATCGTCACCTGTTTCTCCGAGCACTCGCGCAATCACCGGGTTGGACTCGCGCTCGGCCAGGGCAAGACGCTGGAGGAAGCGGTGGCCTCACTCGGCATGGTGGCCGAGGGCGTTCCAAACACACTTTCCATCCACGACGCCGCCCGCAAGGCAGGCGTTAGAACGCCGATCATCGACGCCGTTTACAGCATCCTCTATCAGGGCAAGCCTGCTCCGCGTGCCATGCACGAACTTCTCAACCGCGATCCACGACCCGAACACAGCTGACCCATGAAGGAAATCCTCGACCTCTTCCTGCACCTGCCAGAGCACCTGGAGGTGTTCATCAACGCCCATGGCCCGCTGATTTACGGACTGCTTTTCCTGATCATCTTTTGTGAAACCGGGCTCGTCGTCACCCCCTTCCTGCCGGGAGATTCCCTGCTCTTCGCCATCGGTGCACTGGCGGCGAAGGAAGGCTCCAACCTCAACATCTGGATCGCCGCCCTGATCCTTCTCACCGCCGCCATTCTCGGCGACACGGTGAACTACTGGATCGGTCGTAAATGCAGCAATTGGATGATCCGGAAATTTCCGAAAATCGTCAAACAAAGCCATCTGGATAAAACCAACGAGTTCTTCGTCCGCTACGGTGGCAAGACCATCATCATCGCACGCTTCGTTCCCATCGTCCGCACCTTCGCTCCCTTTGTGGCCGGTTCCGGCTGCATGGAATACCGCCGATTCATGTCGTTCAACGTCATCGGCGCGGCGCTCTGGGTCGGCCTGATTCTTCCCGCTGGCTGGTTCTTCGGAAACATCCCGATCGTTCAGAAGAACTTCGAAATCGTCGTCCTCGCCATCATCGGGATCTCCGTCCTGCCGATGGTGATCGAGATCCTCCGGGCGAAAATGAAGTCACGCGCGGCGAAGGATTCCGAGTGATTCCACCATGCAAAATGGCGGAGGAAGCTCTCAGGCTCCGCTCCGCCATTGGCAGATGGATCAGGGATTTTTCCTAGCAGATCATTCCTCGGGCTTGGCGGTCACCGGGACCACCACGGCAGGATTCGGAGAAGTGGCCTTGCCGCCAAGTTCCTCCATCAGCTTCATGCCGAGCAGGCCGGCCAGAGGGCCACTGGTGCCGTCGCCGCCGCCGGTGATGAGGATGTCGGGCATGACCTTGACCTTGTCCTTGCCGATGATCTCCGCGATCTTGGTGCGGGTGAAGTTGTCTCCGCCCATGGCCGCGACCTGGAGCTGGTAGGCCTCGGCGTTCGCCTTACCGATGGCGAGGATCTTCTCGGCCTCGGCATTACCCGTCAGCGCGATGCGGCGGGCTTCGGCATCGGCCGTGACCTTCACCCGCTCTGCTTCGGCGGCCGCGTTCAGCCTGACGCTGGCCGCGTCACCTTCGGCCTTTTTGACGGCGGCATCGGCCACACGTTCGGCGATCTGGACGCCCTGGTCGGCCTGCACGATCTGCTTCTGGATGTCCGCAATGGCGGTTTCCTTTTCCAGGTCCTGGCGGGTTTCCTGAGCCATGCGCTGGGTGTCGTAGGTCACCTTCTGCTCCTCGGCGAGCTTGCGGTCGGTGAGGGTCTTCATGAGCGACTCCGGCGGGGCGATGTCACCGATGAGGGTGTCGACGCCATTGACGTTGTACTGGTCGAGCACCTCGTTGATGTGCTCCTTCGCGGAGGCCTGGCGTTCCTTTCGGGTGGTGAGGAACGAGATCACATCGCTGTCCTGGGCACTGTTGCGGAAGTAGTTTCCGATGGTCGGCTCGAGGACCTGGGAAACGAGGTTGTTCATGTTTCCGAAGCGCGCGATCACCTTGCTGGCTTCCGTCATCGGGATGTGGATGATCTGGGAAACGTCGAGGTTGAACGGGAAGCCGTCCTTCGAGCGGACCGTGATGGTCGAGAGGTGCTTGTCGAGCTGGTGGGCCTCGCTGCGGGCATTGGCCCAGTTGAGGACGAGGTTGGTGGTGGGGACGTGTTCGACGCGCAGGATGTAGGTGTTGAGCGGGTATTT
>JANOBS010000467.1:0-9021 GCA_031411755.1 Luteolibacter sp.
GATTCCGCTCGGGCGGCTCACGGTCCTAACGGGTATCTCCGGTTCCGGGAAATCCTCGTTCATGCACGGCTGCCTCGCCGTGGCGGCGGCGGGCAAGAAGCAGTCGAAGTCGGCCACCTACAAGTCCGCCACCGGCTTCGAGACGATCCAGAATGTTTACGAGGTCGATCAGTCGCCGATCGGAAAAACCTCACGCTCTTGTCCGGCGACGTATGTGAAGATCTTCGACGACATCCGCGCCCTTTACGCCCAGCTCCCCGAGTCCCGCATGCGCGGCTTCGAGGCCTCGCGCTTTTCTTTCAACACCGAGGGCGGCCGCTGCTCCGACTGCGGCGGCAACGGCCGCGTGAAGCTGGAAATGGATTTCCTGCCATCCACCTGGGTGCATTGCGAGACCTGCAACGGCCAGCGCTACAACTCCGCCACGCTGGAGGTGACTTTCCGCGACAAGACCATCGGCGATGTCCTTGCGATGACCATTGATGAGGCCGCAGCCTTCTTCGAGTCCCAGCCACGGCTTTCCCGCCCGCTGCAGCTCCTCGCCGACACCGGCCTCGGCTATCTCCAACTTGGCCAGGCCTCGCCCACCCTCTCCGGCGGCGAGGCGCAGCGCATCAAGCTTGTCTCCGAACTCACCAAGGGCCGTGTCTCGGTGAAGAACGTCAAGACCCTCAGCCGCACCAACCTCTACCTGATCGAGGAGCCCACCGTCGGCCTCCACCTGGAGGACGTGAAGCGCTTGATCGATGTCCTGCACCGCCTCGTCGATGAAGGCCACACGGTCGTCGTCATCGAGCACCACATGGCCGTCGCCGCCGAGGCCGACTGGGTCCTCGACATCGGCCCCGAAGCTGGAGCCGGCGGCGGCACCCTCGTCGCCCAAGGCACCCCGGAAAGCGTCGCCAAATCGAAGAAGTCCAGAACCGCCCCGTTCCTTCAAGCTGCTCTTGCCGTTTCCTGAGCATTGCGTTCGTCCTTCAAAAAGAGACCCTCCACCCATGCAGGTTGAAAAAGTGAAATACGTCCTCTGGGCGGCGGATTGGCAGCGTTGCTTGAAGTTCTATCGCGAGATGTTCGGGGGCGTGGTGAGCTTTGAAATGGAGGTGTGGTCGGAAATCGTGATCGCGGGAGCGACGATCGGCGTCCACGGCGGGGGCGAGGGCAAGCGGACCTGGACCGGGCTGTCTTTCCAGCTCGATGACCTGCGGGAAGGCATTTCTAGACTGATCGAATGCGGCGGCCAGCTCGCCTGCGAACCGAACGACACGCCGGATGATCCGCTCCACCTCGCCATGTGCATCGATCCCGAGGGAAACGAGTTCATGATGACGCAGAGGCGGAAGAAGTGAGGGGTAAATAGTGAATGGTAAGTGGTCTCTTTCTGATCACCGATCACTGATCACCGCTCACTCCGCGAGGCCCACCTTGACCCTTGCGAAGCGCTTGGCTCCGGAGATGGGGATCGTGAGGGTGACTTCTTCGAAGCCGCTGGAGGCTGGGGAGAAGGCGGCGGCGGTGAGGGTGCTGCCGGAAGGAAGGGTGCTGGTCCAGGTGCCGAGGGTGGTGGAAACCTCGGGGGTGTAGGTCAGGCTCCGGGCTGCGGCGTCGGTGCGGCGGGGGTAGCGGATGAGGAGGTTGCTTCCGATCTTTTGGATGCCTAAGGCGAGGCTGCGGCTGTCGGGCGAAAGTACGGAGGATGTGGTAGGTGAGCCGCCGAAGGCATACTCCAGGAGGTTACCGACGCCATCGTGGTCCGGATCGGCGGCGGTGGCGGGGTCGGCCAGGCCATTGCTCCAACTGGTGTAGGTTTCCTGCAAAGACAGGGTGGTGCTGTTGCTGGAGGAGGTCGCGCCGTCGTAGGTGCGGTCGATGGTCACCTGCATCGAGTTCGTCATCGGCAGGGTGGTCCAGGTGGCGTTGAGCGTGGAGCTGTTGGCGGTGGTGATGCCGCCGCGATGGCATTTCCAAACGGTGGGGGAGGAGGCTTGGCAGATCCAGCCGCTGCCGCTGACCGTGATGGGTGCGTTGGAAAAGGTGAGGGTGGTGGCGACGTTGTGGGCGTCGTTTCCGCCGGTGTTCTGGGCGGTTAGAATCACGGTGCCGGATTTCGCGCGCCGCAAGCTGACGGAAGCTGTTGCTGAGGTGGTGACGGTGGTGGTGGCGGGATAGAAACGCTTCACGTGAAAGCCCTGCGTTTCCATCAGCGTGTCGAGCTGGGGAAGATAGGCGGGGATGAAACTGAGGTAGTTCCGGTGATCGTTGGAGGGGGTCGAGATCACCTGATGCGACGGGGAAATGTAGTCGTAGGCGCTGGCGGTGCCGATCAGTGCGGGCTGCCCGCCGACCAGGATGAAGGTCGGGCAGCCGGAGTCGCCGCCTTCGTAGGAGCAGTCGTTGGCTCCTCCGCTGGACGCCATGTAGTCGAAGTAGGCGAAGCGGGTGGTGTCGAAGCCGGGGTCATTTACCAGGGTGGAGAAGCCGTTGATCGGCATGGTGCTGGAGCGCGCGGCTTTTCCGAAGACCTGGAGCGTGAGTCCGGAGTAGGCGCTTTCACTCGCGAGATTCAACACGGGAAATGGAATGACACCGGTGGAAGTATCGACGTCCGAGGTAAGTGTGCCGAGCATCAGGTCCGTATTTTGCCCTTGGGCGTTCTTCACCGCGACCGTGCCGGAGATTCCATAGCGGTGGAGCTGGTTGTCAGAGCCGTGAAAGCGGAGCTGCCAGGTCGTCGAGACCGGATAGTGGGTCGCATACACGAAATGTCGCGGCGAGATCAGGGCCATGTGGCGGAACCATTCGACCGAATCATCGGGCTGGCCGACCGCCCGAAACAAGGTGGAGGAGGGTTGGAAGACGCCATTGAGAAAGGGAGCCGACGGATTTCCGAAAAACCAGTCGTGCTGCAACTGGACATAGTTTCGAACCTGCAATCCGGACGACGGCACGATGCCGGACGCAGATGCGACGGCAAGGCAGGCAAGCTGGGGGAAACTCCGGGGGGAGAGATTCACAGGCGGGGATTAGGAGAACGATCAGCAGTTGGCGAGCCGAAGGTGATGACCGGGTGGATTTTCGAATCGCCGTGGGAGGGATGGTTGTTTAACGATCCGGCCATGTCTGAGATTCCGCCACCGATGCCGGAGATTCCGAAAATCCCACGCGGGCCGTTGTGGATCTGTTTGCTGGCTCCTCAGTTGATGGCGGCGGTATCGACCGCGCTTACGTTTTCCCTTGGAAACTCGCTGGCGACTTCTTCTGCCATGAACTGGTTGCCGGGAGTCCTGAGCCTCCTGAGCTTGGCGGTCTTCATCCTCTGCCTGATCCGTTTCATCCTGATTCTGAATCGCCGCTACTCGACCTCGACGGTGGTCCTTTTGACTTTCGGCTATGTCATCGGGCAGGGAGTGATCTCGTTCGCCATGTTCTTCGGAGCTTGTTTGCTAATGATGCGGATATGAATGAAGCGCCTGAAGTTCCAGTTCCGCCGCCCAGGATTCCACGCGGGAAATTGTGGGCATCCTTGGTGATTCCACCCGCCGCCACCTTCATTGCCAACTGCATCACCGGCCTGAACTGGAACCGCAATGACTACGGAGCCAGCTTTCTGTGGGTGCCGCTGTTGTCACTTGCGCTGACGATTGGATTTCTCTTCCGTTTCAACTCGGCCCTGCGTCCGCGTTATCAAGGTCGCTCGGCGGTCCTGCTCGGCTTCTTCTATTTCATCGGCCAGATCGTGATCTGTCTCGCCGTCTGGTTCGGCTCCTGTTTCATCTTCACCTCTTGACCCATGATCTTCCCAACCCTCAAGGAAACCCTGAAGCAAACCATCTCGCGCTGTCCGACCTGTCAGGCGGACGTTCCTGCGGAGGTTTGGAAAACGACCGGCACTCCGGCGAAGGTTTACCTCACCCGCACCTGCCCGGATCACGGTGAGGCCACGGCCTGCATTGCCAGTGACGCGCGCTTTTACTGGCTGGCGAAGGGAAATCCCTCGAACGCCTGTGGAGCCGGTTGTGCCTGCTCGGCGGATCCTGCTGGCGTCACCGGCACGCTCGGGCGGAATGCCGATGCCACGGTGCCGGAGGTCGAGGTGCTATCCACCTGCCTTGCGCTGATCGAGATCGTCGATTCTTGCAACCTCGCCTGTCCGACCTGCTTTGCGGACTCACCGATAGGCGCGGCGGGGGATCGATTGAAATACCATTCGCTCGCGTCGCTGCAATCGCGCATCCAGGGCGTGATCGACCGCAAGGGCAAGATCGAGATCCTCCAGCTCTCCGGCGGCGAACCGACGCTGCATCCGCAGTTGTTCGAGCTGATCGACTGGATCCACGCGCATCCGATGATCGACTACTGCCTGGTCAACACCAACGCGGTCCGGATTGCGAAGGAGGACGCCTTTCTCGAGGAGCTCGGAAAGCGCGCACGGCTCGGTCATTTCCAGCTTTACCTTCAGTTCGATGGTCCCCAGGAAGCCGGCCAGCGCGACCTTCGCGGGGCCGATCTTCGTGACATGAAGCGCATGGCCATGGAGCGCTGCGATCGCGAGGGCATTCCCTTCACGCTGGCGATGACCGTGATGCATGAAAATCTGCCGCACCTCTGGGACACCATCGAGACCGGCCTGAGCTACGGCGTGTGCCGTGGCATTTCCTTCCAGCCTATGTTTCTAACAGGTCGGACGATCGACAGCACCGGCGAGCGCCTCAACACCGCCGACATCATCATGGGTGCGGTCGATCAGTCGTCCGGAAAACTCCGCTACGAGGACTTCACCCCGCTGCCCTGTGGTGATCCGAACTGCGCGACCATCGGCTACCTGCTGCGCACCCCGGTCGGCACGCGCAGCATTTCCGAGTTCATTGACTTCGCCAGCGTCCAGGGTTTCCTGCGCGACAAGGTGAACTACGAACTCTCCGACCTCATCCAGTGCGGCTGTGAGAACACCGAGCTTGGCGATATCCTGCATCGCTTTGAGATGACGGAAAAGGACACCTTCCGGCTCTTCATCAAGCCCTTCATGGACGCCTGGACCTGGGACCAGGACCGCATCGACCGCTGCTGCACCCATGTCATCCGCCAGGACGGAACGCTTGATTCCTTCTGTCGCTACTACGCCGCAGGAGGAGGGAAATGAGCTTGGTGCCGCAACCACCCGCTGGCATGCCACCAAGGCCGCCGCCCGAGGCTCCGCCGCTGAGTCTGCCGCTGCGGTTGTTTCGGATCAGCCTTTGGTTCCTGCCGAGCGGGTTCCTTTGGGTGACTGCGTGGTTGACGGGTTTCATCGAACACAAGGACCTGTCGTTCTGGACTTGGGTAGGTCTCAATCTGATTTCCCTGCTTGTCGCCTCGTGGTATCACGCGGCCTTGTCAAAGGCCGTGAGGTCGGCAACACCGGAGCGGCAGCGGAAGACGCGCATCGTCAGGATGGTGGTATTTTTTGTCATCCAATCCGCTCTCATGGTGGCGCTGACGATCCTGGTCGTGATCGGCCTGATGTTCACGATGGGGGCGGAGCTGATCAAAAACTGGATGGGCTTGGGACGCTGATCTTGCTGGGTAATCTTGCTTACGATCCCGATGAAGGAACCGCCGATCAAACCGACCCACGAGTGGCCGGAATCCGGATTCAAAATCGGAGTGCCTGCGGATCCGCCGCAAGCTGCGCCGATCAATCAGGCTCAAGGATGTTTTCGAGTGCTGCTGTGGGTCATGCCTGCCGGATTCGCGGCGGTCAGTGCTTGGGCGGTTGGTAATTACAAGCCCGACGTCGATTCGTTGCTCATGCTCTGGATTGGAGTGAACCTTGTTTTCATGGCGACCACGGGGTGGTTCGTTGCGATCATGTCCAGCAGCGTCAGGGTTCTTGAGACTGGGAAAAGAACCGGAAGAATAGCTTGGCTGACAACGCTCTTTTGTCTGATTCAACTATTCCTCATTCCATTCATTTCAGTTTTTCTGGTCTTTGCGTTTTGTGCCTTTATGCCTCGTTGAGTTCAAGGGATGGTCATGAAATTTTTCGATTCCACTCCCTCGAAGCAGTTTCAAAAGCCTGTAACCCGGCGGACAGATTTACCGACTCCCGTTCCCGAGCTGAACCGTGAGCCTCATTGGCTGATCGCCTGGTTTCTGTGGATGTTGCCGGCCGCTTTGCTGACTGGGACCTACAATGGCTTGCTCAAGTTTGGTTACCTTTTCGGCTCCTTATTGGACAAACTCGGCATCAAGGGGCTCCGCGCGCACGATAACATTGGCACGATCATCATGCTGATGGTGTTGCTCGCCTCCATCGGGGGACCCGGATTGCTTTACTCGATTTTGACCATGAGCGGTCCAAGGTATCGGAGAGATCTGAGCTATCGCTCGTTTCAGTATTTCTTCGCCCAGATTCTCCTGATCCCGACGTTGATCTTCGTGTTCTATTGGATCAGGAAGTTGATCGTCTAGTGAGCCATTAAACCCATGGACGAGAACTTCGAGAAACCTCCGACAAACCGCGCGCAGGCTTGGTTCCGGGTGTTTCTGTGGATTTTGCCTGCCGGGTTTGCGGTTGCTTCCGGGATTGGGGTGGATCGATTGAAGATTGCTTACTTCCCAGACCAAGCACTGGTCGGGACGATGATTTGGTTCGTTTTGAATTTCATCTTTGTGATCGGGAGTGGCTGGTTTGATTCACAGCTTTCCGTTCGAGCACGCTCGGAGGTTGGAGGATCTGCGGACAGGATCATGCGCTTTTTTCTGCTTCAACTTTTCCTGATCCCTGTCCTCTCATTGGCTTTTCTGTTCTTCGCCTGCCTGATCGACCCCATTAAATTTTGAACCTCCCCATCACCCCCACCGGATCGCCGATCTACGCCTTGATGCTGATCTTCGGCATCGTGTGGGGGGCGGAGTTTGGTTTGTGGCCTTGGCAATTTTCGGGTGAAGTGTTGCGAGTCCGATCAGGTGGTGATCATGGAAAATTTTGAATCCGACAATTCCCAACAGATTCCCCCGAACTGGGCGCAGGCCTGGTTCCGTGTGGTTCTGTGGATTTTGCCTTCGGCTACGTGTGTTTCCTTGGAAAGCTTGGCTTGGTGGCTACGCAGGGAGTTTGGTCCATACGGCAGTGGCCTGTCGTATGGTCATTGGTGGGTTTCAATACTCAGGTGGGTTCACAACATGAAGGGAGACCAGCTCTTGCTGATTGGCTTCGTCCTGGCAGTTGTAGCGGGCTGGTATGACACCCGGCTGCGGGCTCGGACGGATTCAGATTGGGGAGGGACCTTGCTGAGAATGCTTGTTTTCGTGGTGGTACAGCCGGTGATTGCCTATTTGGCTTTCATGTTCTTTTTCAATCTCATGGCAAAACTGTATCCTGGGCCATGAACCTCCCCATCACCCCCACCGGCTCGCCGATTTACGCCTTGATGCTGATCTTCGGCATCGTTTGGGGGGCGGTGTATTGGTTTCGTGAATCGAAGAAGGATGGGCGTGTTGCGCTGATTTATGGGGCGGGTCTAGCCGGGGCCTTTGCCGGGGCGAAGCTGGCCTTTCTGTTCGCTGAAGGCTGGCTGCATTTCGCTGACCCGAACCGCTGGGTGATCTGGCTGTCAGGGAAGTCGATCATGGGCGCGCTGCCGGGCGGTTGGGCGGCGGTGGAGATCGCGAAGAAGGCGCTGGGGTATCGGGAAACGACGGGCGACCGCTTTGCGATGCTGATGCCGGTGCCGCTGATCCTAGGTCGGATCGGCTGTCTGAATGCGGGCTGCTGCGGCGGCATCGAGTGCTCGTTCGGCCGCTGGCCTTCGGTGCAGGTGGAGATCGGATTCCAAGTGGTGGCGATGATCGTCTTCTGGGTCCTGCGGCGGAAGCAGCTCCAGACCGGCCAGCATTTTCATCTGTATCTGATCGGCTACGGGCTGTTCCGTTTCGCCCACGAATTCCTGCGCGGCACGCCGAAGCCTTTTTGGGGACTGTCCGGGTATCAAATCATCGCGTTGGGGACGGCCTTCGCGGCTGTTATCGCCTATCGGCGAAGGGGCCGGTGGTCAGGGGTCAGGGGCCAGAATGAATTCCACGCCTCTTCCTGACCCCTAGCCCCTGATCCCTGGCCACTCCCTCTTCCAGCCGAGAGCCGCAATTTTGAGTTTCCAGCCCGCCGTTTTCCGCTTTTCTTCCCCGCGCCATGGCCACCATCAATGCGAATTTCCTGAAGCTGAAAGCCGGTTACCTGTTCCCCGAGATCGCCCGCCGGGTGAAAGCCTACGCGGATGCCAATCCCGAGCTCGCCAAGCGCGTGATCCGCTGCGGCATCGGCGACGTCACTGAGGCACTGCCACCGGCCGTGGTAAAGGCGATGCATGAAGGCGTCGATGAAATGGCCAGCCGCAACACTTTCAAGGGCTACGGACCGGAGCAGGGCTACGAGTTCCTCCGCCAGGCGATCGTCGACAACCAGTTCGCCGATCTCGGCATTTCTGCTGACGAGGTTTTCATCTCGGATGGCTCGAAGTGCGACACCGGCAACATCCTCGACATCTTCGGCAAGGGCAACGTCATCGCGATCACCGACCCCGTTTACCCGGTCTACGTCGACACCAACGTCATGGCCGGAAACACCGGTAACTCCGACGAGAAGGGCGCTTACGAGGGTCTCGTTTACCTGCCCTGCAATGCCGCCAATGGCTTCGTGGCGGACCTTCCCAAGCAGAAGGTCGACCTCGTCTATCTCTGCTTCCCGAACAACCCGACCGGCTCCGTCGCCACCCGCGCGCAGCTCGAGGCTTGGGTGAAGTATGCGAAGGAAAACGACACGATCATCTTCTTCGACGCCGCCTACGAGGCCTTCATCCAGGATCCGGAAATCCCGCGCTCGATCTTTGAAATCGAAGGCGCCCGCGACGTGGCGATCGAGTTCCGTTCGTTCTCGAAGAACGGTGGCTTCACCGGCGTCCGCTGCGCTTACGTCGTCATCCCGAAGACCGTCACCGGCAAGACCGATTCCGGCGAGCGCATTCCGCTGCACCAGCTCTGGAG
>JANOBS010000468.1:0-4566 GCA_031411755.1 Luteolibacter sp.
CTCGACCCGACGACCTTCCTGCTGATGTGGACCGAGGGCAACGGCAACAACAACACCGGCTGGCACAGCGCGAAATTCGAGGAACTCCTGCATGAAGCCGCCCTCCAGAAGGATCCCGCCCAGCGACTTGCCAAATTCGCACAAGCCGAGCGCCTGTTCATCGAGGAGGCACCCATCGCCCCCTTCGCCTTCCAGGCTCGCAACTATCTCCATCGACCCGAGGTGAAGGGCTGGCATCCGCTGCTGCTCGACAACCATCCTTACTCGGATCTTCGCATCGAACCCTGACCACCCATGATCCGCAATCTCTTCAGTCGCTTGCTCCAGGGAGTGGTCGTCCTCTTCGTCCTCTTCACCGTCACCTTCTTCCTCGTGAAGGCGATGCCGGGAGGTCCCTTTGACGCCGCAAAAAAAATCCCCGATCATATCAAGGCGAAGATCGAGGCCTACTACGGACTGGATAAATCCGTAGGCGAACAATACCTCAAACTACTCAGCAACTATCTTCATGGTGATCCCGGCTTGTCCCTGCGCATGGAAGGTCGGCCCGTCACGGAAATCATCGGTCAGGCGTTTCCCGTCTCCCTCCAGCTCGGCGTGGTCGCCATGGCCATCGCCCTGACGATCGGCATCCCCGCCGGCTGCATCGCCGCCGCACGGCGAAATGGATTGCTGGACGTCGGCTCGATGTCTGTCGCCATGATCGGCATCTGCCTGCCGTCCTTCGTCATCGGACCGATCCTCGCCGAAACCTTCGGCCGAAACCTGAAATGGTTTCCTGCGATGGGATGGAACGCATCCTCTCCCCAGACCTGGATACTGCCAGCCCTCACATTGGGTCTCGTAACGGCGGCCTACCTTTCCCGCCTGACCCGCGCCGGGATGATCGAGACGCTCTCCCAGGACTTCGTCCGCACGGCCAAGGCCAAGGGCGTCCCGGGCTGGAAAATCCTGATCCGCCACTGTCTGCGCGGCGGACTCATTCCCGCCGTCGCCTACATCGGACCGGCTTTCGCTGGAATCATTTCCGGCTCGGTGGTCATCGAGACGATCTTCCAGATCCCGGGGCTCGGCCGGCATTTCATCAAGGCCATCGAAACCCGCGATGCCCCCGTGATCACCGGGGCCGTCCTGCTCTACGGCACGCTCGTGATCCTCGCCAACCTCTTCACCGACCTCGCCGGGCTGTGGCTGAACCCACGCCTCCGCAGCGGCAAGAATTGATCGGTCCCAACTCCCCACTCCATTTCCCATGACGACCGAAAAAGGCAGTTCACTCTGGAAAGACGCATGGCAGCGGCTCAGCCACAACCGCGCCGCGATGCTCGGGCTCTTCATCCTGATCGCCATCATCCTGACCTGCATCATCCTTCCCTTCATTCCGAACCTTCTCCAGGATCCGAACCTTCCGAATCTAACAGGAAAGAACCAGACGCCGTCCACCGCCCACTGGTTCGGCACCGACCAGCTCGGTCGCGACATCTTCTCGCGCGTCATCTTCGGCGGACGGATCTCGATCGCCGTCGGACTGATCACCACCCTCGTCTCGGTCACCATCGGCATCGTCTGGGGTGCCGTCGCCGGCTATGTTGGAGGCCGCACCGATGCCCTGATGATGCGCACCGTGGACATCCTCTACGCACTTCCCTTCCTCGTCATCGTCATCCTGCTTTCGATCACGTTCGAGAAATGGACCGGCGAGTTGACCGACAGCGCCGTGAAACTTTTCTCCGGCGGATCGGAAGACCGTCTCGTTCTGGAAAAAACCCGCACCTGGGTGGAGCCGCTGGCCACGCTGGTGCCCTTGTTTGTCGCCATCGGCGCGCTTTCCTGGCTCACGGTCTCGCGCATTGTCCGTGCCCAGGTTCAGAACGTGGCGAAGATGGACTTCGTTGAAGCCGCCCGCTCCCTCGGACTCGGCCATCTCCGAATCCTGTTCCGGCACATCCTTCCGAACACGCTCGGCCCGATCATCGTCTACACCACCCTGACCATCCCGGGCGTCATGCTCTTCGAGGCCACGCTTTCCTTCCTCGGTCTCGGCGTGAAGGCACCCAACAGCTCGTGGGGCATCCTCATCAAGGAAGGCGCTGACGCCATGCTCACGAATCCCTATCTTCTGCTATTCCCCTCTCTCGCTCTGTCCATGACCCTCTTCGCCCTGAACTTCCTCGGCGACGGACTGCGCGACGCATTGGATCCGAAGTCGACGAAGTGAGGGATTGGCGGACGCAAATCATTAGGTTACGCTTCCCCGGTGAACGACCAGTTCCAAGAGCCATTGAAGAAGAGAGTCGGCGGCAGCCTCAGCAAGCTTCCGGTTCTTAACAGGCTCGCCATGCTTCAGAAAAACGCTGTGATGCTTCGCGGCGGAAAATGGAAACCTCCTGCAGATGATGGAACCCTCGTTCGAAAAACTGTTGGTGCTCCTCGCTGAAAGCGGGCTGCGATTCATCGTGGTAGGAGGGGTGGCCGTCACTCTCCAGGGATACGTCAGATTGACGGAGGACGTTGACCTCCTTGTGGATGACCCGATTGAAAATTTGAGTTTACTCCTGAATTGTCTGGGCGGGTATGGAGAAGGCTTCGCGAAAGAGCTCTCGATCGAGGACTTTGATGACAGTGAGGGAGCCATCCGAATCGTCGAAGAAACCGAGAACTGCCAAATCGATCTATTCACAAGAATGTCAGGGCGGAAGTTTGACGACGTCATCGTGGATGCCGACCATTTCAAACTGCGAGGCCAGTCGATTCCCTTCGCCTCCAAGTCCTCACTGATCGGCTGGAAGGAAAAGTCCGTTCGAGAGAAGGACCAGCTCGACGCCTTGGCGTTACGCAAGCTGATGCAGGATCCGGCCGCCTTCGATTGATCCTAAACCAACCGCCGCACCACGTCCTCGGTCGGCAGTTGGCAGACGTCCGCTTTTCCAAACCAGCGGTAGCGGTTTCCTGCGATCCACTTGTAGATGCCATCGCGTATCCCCCTCGGCACCAGCGAGAAGACAGCAAAAATATTCCACGGAAACCCAAGCGCCCGCGCCATTTCCAACACGCTGCTGCTGTGGGTGAAGACCGCCCCGTCGGACTCACGGAAGACGACCATCGAGCCTTCTGCTTCGGATGCATATCGACCGAGACCCTTCTCCGCCGCGAGTGGTCCTTGCAAGGGTGACAGCCTGATGTGATCGAGCCGGTCGAGCCTCGCCAGCATCCGGATGCTGCGCGAGCAGAACGCACAGTCGCCATCGAAGAACACCACCCATCGCATGCCGGAACCATGGCCGGATTTTCTCGGAGTGCCACTCTTCCTTGTCATCTCGTGTTTGAATTTGAAAACTCCCGGTGATGGAAGAACCACTCATCCAGGACATGCCCACGCAGGATCGTCCACGGGAAAAGCTCGCACGCTTCGGCCCTGCTGCCCTCGACAACGCCGAGCTCATGGCGCTTTTCCTACGCACCGGCATCAAGGGCCGCAGCGCCATTCAGATCGGCCGTGATCTTCTCAGGAAATATGGGTCGATGGGGGCCTTGGGAAAGATGTCGGTCACCGCGCTGGCAAAGGAAAAGGGCCTCGGTCTTGCCAAGGCCTCGCAGCTTATAGCGGCCTTCGAGCTCGGAGCGCGCGTCGCCCGGGAACAGTTCTCGGATGTCCCGCTCGACACGCCGGAATTGCTCTATGAGTTCCTCGCCCCGCAGATCGCCCATCAGGCCCAGGAGCAGGTGCTGGTGTTGATGCTCGACGCCCGCCTGCACCACACCGGCACGGTGGCCATTTCCCTCGGCACCGTCAGTGAGACCAGCGCCCATCCGCGCGACATCCTGCGTCCTGTCATCACCCACGGCTGCTACGGATTCATCCTCGCCCACAACCACCCGTCCGGCGATCCATCGCCCAGCGTGGCGGACGAACGCATCACACGCCGCATTCACGAGGCCGCCCAGTTGATGCAGGTGCGATTCCTCGACCACATCATCGTCGGCCGACCGAGTCCCGGCAGGAATCCCTACTACTCGTTCCGCGAAGCGGGGATTGTGAAGTGAAAAGCTGACTCACACCCCGCTCAACAGCTCCGGCTTCACTGCTGGAATCGCGAGGTGCTCGGGACCGAGTTCGAGGCCTTTCGCGGCGCGGACATCCTCGTCGATCGCGTCCATGACATCGAGCTCCGGACGGAAATTCGCAGCGTGATACGAGCTGCGGACCAGCGGACCGCTGGCGACGTGCTTGAAGCCTTTTTCCAAGGCGATGACCTTGAGCTCCTCGAAAACGTCCGGGTGGATGTATTCGACCACCGGCAGGTGCTTCTGAGTCGGGCGCAGATACTGACCCATCGTGAGAACGGTCACATCGGCGGCGAGAAGATCGTCCATCGCCTGCAGGACTTCCTCGCGACGCTCGCCAAGACCGAGCATCAGCCCGCTCTTGGTGGCGACTCGACCGTTGACCATCGCCTTCGCCTTCTTCAGCACGGCCAGCGAGCGATGATACTTTGCCCGCGAGCGCACCAGCGGCGTCAGACGCTCCACGGTTTCGAGGTTGTGGTTGAAAATGTGCGGACGGGC
>JANOBS010000469.1:0-5315 GCA_031411755.1 Luteolibacter sp.
AACCAACGAGATGATCCTCAAGGGCATGGGCGAGCTCCACCTCGACATCAAAATCGACATCCTCAAGCGCACCCACAAGGTCGAGGTCACTGTCGGCGCCCCACAGGTCGCCTATCGCGAAACCATCACCAAGTCCGTCAACGACAGCTACACCCACAAGAAGCAGTCCGGTGGTTCAGGTCAGTTCGCGAAGATCGACTACACCATCGATCCCGGCGAACCCGGCACCGGCTTCATCTTCGAATCGAAGGTCACCGGCGGCAGCATCCCGAAGGAGTTCATCCCCGCCGTCGAAAAAGGCTTCAAAACCTCCGTCGATAAAGGACCACTTGCCGGTTACCCCTGCTTGGACTTCAAGGTCACGCTTAACGAAGGTGGTTTCCACGCAGTGGACTCCAGCAACATCGCCTTCGAAATCGCCGCCAAGGCCGCGTATCGCCAGACGATGGTCAAGGCCGGTCCGCAGATCCTTGAGCCGATGATGAAGCTCGATGTCTTCGCTCCAGAGGAAAAGGTCGGCGACGTCATTGGCGACCTCAACCGACGCCGGGGCATGATCCAAGGCCAGGAGCCGACACCCGGTGGTGTTCGCATCAAGGCCGAGGCTCCGCTTTCCGCGATGTTCGGCTACATCGGTGACCTGCGCACCATGACCTCCGGTCGTGGCCAGTTCTCGATGGAGTTCAGCCACTACGCCCCATGCCCGCGCAACGTCTCCGATGACGTCATCGCCAAGGCCAAGGCCAAGGAAGAAGCGCTCCGCGCCGCGAAGTAACGGAGCGCTGGCTTCAGTCGGCATTCCTCTAAAACCCCGCCGCCCTCCAAGGGCAGCGGGGTTTTCTGCTTAATGGACCGCGAAATTTATTTCGCCTGTGATCTGGGAATTATGCGCAGGCCTCACCATCCCTTCGCAGCCTCCTCGGCATCCGCCAGTTCACCAAAGCGGCGCCCGTAGTGGTGCTTGTGGATCAGCACGGCGGCCTTGGCTAGTTCCTCGCGATCCCGGAACAAGCGGGCGCGGTGGAGGTGGACGTCGGCAAGGTGCAGCGGCATCGGCCCACGGCGGGAAATGCGTTCGGCCTCGTCCAGCAGGCGGCGGGCTTCCTCCGGCTGGCCGAGGAAATGCCGCACATGTGCAGCAGTGAGTAGGGCGCGGGGAAGATAATGGTTTTGGCCTGCGTCGCGCATGCCATTGAGGGCACCTTGGGCTTCACGTTCGAACGTATCCGTATCCAGGGAGGAATCACTGGAAATAATGGCTCGGTAAAACGCCGCCCGTACCAGCGTCAATTGGTCCAGGACAGTGTCGAAAAGTATTCCGCTATGTGCTCCCCATTCGAGGGTTTGAGTAGCGCGACGGGTGGCTTCTGCGCAGGCGTCCAAACAGGAGTGATAACCTTGTCGCACACTATTATTCCGGCAGTTGGAAGTGTCTGCCTTCCACGCCACACGCTCTGCGGAAGCAAGCAGCAGGTCGCAGTAATTGAAGCCCGGCAGAGAGCAGAGCAGAAGGAACTCAGATTGGCGCTCAATCTGCATTTCCTCTGCCTTCCCAAACAAATCCCAAGCCTCGGCTCCCTCGGGGGATTCTGCCCCCCAGAACTGATGAAGCGCATCGGCGGTGATCGAGAGATTGGTTATCTCTTGGAAAGCATCACCTCCTTGGTGGGCGTAACTGATTGCATCGCGACCGTGCTCAACGGCCTCCTCCAACAGCCCCAAGGTCACCTCCAATTCGCTCAGGTTGCCCGCAGAGATGGAGGCTCCTCTCCAGTTACTTTGAGCAGTCCTCCGTTCCGTGCCGACCCCCATGGGTTCGCGAGCTTCGTTGAGGCGGCCTAGGGCGCGCAGGCAAAAGGCGGCTTCGTTGAGCAGCCAAGCTTGAACTGCATCGTTCAGATTCGGCGAGAGCTGATGCCAAGGTTCCTCAAAGAACGCCGCAATCACCCCCATACACGGTCCAAATGCGGCGAGTTTCTTGGTGCTGTAATATTCCGGTCCACGCTGGATGCGGTCGCAGTAGACCTTAAGACAGGTTTCCTCGTGCCTCCCTGCGAGGCAACCGTGAATGACTGCTTGGTAGAGCGGCTGGAGGCTGAGGAGGGTGTCGGGCAGGTATTTAGTGTTTCCACAAAGGTAATCGAAGAGCCTCGAGTGGCCGTCGCGAAAGGCTGATGGATTCGTTTCCTTCAGGCGAGTGGCGAAGTAGGCGCGAAGCAATGGATGACAGTCGAGGTCACCGTCACCGTTTGCCTCGACGAGCTTAATTTCCCCGAGTCGAGAGACGGCGATTGTCCAATCTTTTTTTCCAATGCCTGAGATGGAGTCAGTGAGGCCGGAAATGACCGGATCCCTGCGTAGGGCCTTGAGACAGCGGGCAGAGGCGGGACGGTCGAACAGACCGAGAAGGCGAAGAATGGCGAGTTGCCGCCGGGCTTGAGGATCTCCTGCCGCGAACCATGTTTCGTAGGCTTCGATAACCTTGAAGGCGTGACCGTAGGGACGGGTGGCATCATTGGAGTATTCCCGGTCCGCCTCGGCGAGTCTCATGCGGTCGCGGTGGCGAATGTCACCGTCTTCGGTGAGGCGCAGAAACTGGCCGATGAGAAAGAGGGTCAGGGCATGACCTTGCACTTCCTGACTGGCCTGTTGCAGCTCCTCGTCCTCTGGCACGATCTCCTCGCTTCCGGCGCGCTGGGCTCCAGCGTGGTGTAGCAGTCGGGCTCCGTCGATGGGCTGGAGGAAGTCCAGCTGGTGATCGATGGCGCAATTTCCGTAGTGAGACTCAAGTTCACTCACCTTCTCACGGGTGGTGACGATACAGAGACCAGAATTCTGCGCGGCGAGCCCCTCGAGCAGCGCAGCCATGGCCTTATCCTTTAACGCACCATGCATGGGGCCTGGTGGATATTGGAGCGGCTCTAGGCCATCGAGCACCAGTACGCCGCGCTTCTCGCCGATGAGCTTGGCAAGCCGCGCGGCCCGATCCTCCGAGTGGCCTTTTCCGGAATCAAGATCGTCGAAGTGCTCCAACGCCGCAGCGAGGAAAAACTCTGACGTGGCGCTGCCCTGATCCTTCGTGCCCTGGCTGTAGAAGCTCCAATCGAAGACGGCCTCCGCGCCGCGCCAGTCCTTCATCGCCATTTCCGCCATCCAGGTGGAAACGAGCGAGGTCTTCCCCTCCCCGCCTTTGCCACGGATGACGACGACGTGGGTGCTCCCCTTTTCCCAAGCCGCATCGAGCATCGCGAGTTCCTTCTCCCGGCCAATGAGCTTGCCAGCGGAGTGGCGGAGCTTGGTGGGCGGGACATGAATGCGCGGTGCAGGGGCAGGCAGGATGTCGCTGAGATCAGCCAGCACGAAGCTGCTTAGGCGTTCCTTATCAAGGAAGGTATCGCGATCACGACCCAGTTTCCGAATGCGTTCGAAGTGAAGTCGTTGGCTTTCTTGCTGGCGGTCGTCGGTCTTGAAATCCGGCTCACGCGGCGCTGCCGGATCGGGCCGGTAGATGTGAAGCCTGCATCCGCAGTAGATGGCGATGTAGGCTTCGATCTGGGTGTAAGAGCATTTGGCCAGAAGCTCCCGCGTCAAGTCGGTGTGCTCGGCGAGCTTCGACAGGAAATCTGGGCAACGTTCCAGCAAGGCATCGACCGCTGCCGCCGCTGGGATATGGCCCGCGCCATCGCCCACCAAATGAATGATCGCACCGCAGTCCTTCAGATAGTGGTCCAGTTTCTCCAAGGTGGTGAGTCCCAGAGTTCCCCATTTTTCCTGAGTCGCGACCTCCGCACGGGCGCGTTCAAGATCGCTGGTCAAAAGTTCACGATAGGATCGGAACTCATCGCTGACGGCTGAGAGGAAAAGCTTCTTGTTCACGCGGGGTGGCTAACAGTTGCCGACAGGCTCTCAGGCTTTTCACGTCTTGGCGAGGATATCGCCCATCTGCAATGACATAACGACTTCTCCCCTCTCTCCGCCGACCGGGAAGTTTTGGCTGCGATGCTTTCCAAGCGCATGGCACCCGCTATAGCATCCACGCAGTTCTCCTCGGGTAGCGGGGATTCTTGTTTCGAGCCATGATCCCCGATGAAATCAAGAGTGATCGCTTGGTCCTGTTCCGCGTGACGCCGGACCAGCTCCGCTCGATTGCTGCCGGTGGGAGTGGATTGGATTTCAGAGTCGAGCCCGGCTGGCTGGAGGATCTCGAAGACTTGGGGGAATCCTTACAACATTGCCATGAAGACGCCTGGTGGCGGCCCTTCCTGATCCGGCTGCGTGATGAAGACCGTGTGATCGGTGTTTGCCTTCACAAGGGGCCTCCGGATGAGAACGGCATGGTTGAAATCGCCTACTCCATCGCCCCGACTTACCGCTGCCAGGGCTACGGTCGCGAAACCGTCGCCGCGCTGTCGCTCGGCTCCCTGAGACTTCCGGAAGTCAAAGTCATCCGCGCCCATACCCAGGCCGACCGGAATGCATCCAGCCGGATCCTCGCTCACTGTGGATTCATTCACGTCACCACTCTCCACGATCCCCACGAAGGGCTGCTTTGGAGATGGGAGCTAAGAAACCCCTGATTGACTGGAATCATCTCCACCGCCATTTCGAAACAGCGGTGGAACAATTCTTTCCGGTCGTGAATGGTGCCTATCGAAGTGATCCCACAGGCGGCTGGTTCATTGGGGGTCTCAGGGCACCACGACCTTGAGGCGGCCGAAGAGCGTGGTGTTCGCAGCCCTTGGGATGTAGACGCGCACGCGGTCGGTATCGGCTGCGGTGGCTGGCGTGAAGGTGAAGTTGTCATCCACCTGGATCACCACGCCGGGGGCGCCGGTCGAGGAGGTCCAGATTCCTGCGAGGTCGGTGTCGGTTTCACAATCCGCTGTCACTCCACCGGTCACCGAAAGATCGGTGCGGCGATAGGTGAAGAGCAGATAGTCACCGGCAGGAATGGCAGGCGAACCCACTGGATTGGTGACCAACTCGAGGGTCGGCAGCAGGGCGGTGTCCATGCCGAGCTTCGGATTTCCGCCGATGACCATTTCGACTCCGTTGGCAATGCCGTCGAAGTCCGGGTCGGCCCCTGCTCCGATGATCGCGGGGTTGGTCTCACTTGGATAGAAGCCATTGATCCACGAGGCGTAGCCGGGTTGGGTGAGGGTCAGGATGCCGGTGGTTTCGTCAAAGGTGTAGGTCTTCGCACCGTTGGCCTTGGTCCACTTGTTGCTGCCTGCATCGGTGAAGCCCGAGATGGCGAAGGTGGAACCGTAGGCACCTGTGAGGCTGCTGACGTTTTCCAAGGTCCAGGTGCCGGA
>JANOBS010000470.1:0-6873 GCA_031411755.1 Luteolibacter sp.
TACGGTTACCTCGGGATGACCGGTGGCACGGTCAACACCAACCGCTTCCAGTTCGGCAGTCAGAACGTCCCTGCTCAAAATGGCGTGGGTGTGGGGTTGATCTCTGGAGGCACCGTGAACGCCGGTTCTTACGTGATTCTCGCCCGCTACGGGACCACTCCCGGAACGATTGGAGCACTCACGGTCGCCACGGGTGGCACCCTGAACCATACCTCCGCGACAGCCGGTCAGAATTTTGGTATTGGCTGGCAGGGTGCCGGCCGCGCCGAGTTGAATCTCACCGGCGGTACCATTACCTCTGCCACGGGCAGAATTCTGGGGTACGGTGCCGGTGGTGCCGCTTGGACTGGAACTGGCATCGTCAATCTGGACGCTGGAACGCTCACCACCACGGCCATTACCGCCCAAGGTACGGGTGCGACCAGCTACCTGAACTTCAACGGCGGCACACTCAAGGGCGTCACTACACAGGCGGCATTCCTCCCGGCGCTGACCGGTGTTTATGTGAACGGCGCGTTCGGCTCCTTTGCAGGCGGTGCGGTATTTGAAAGCCCCACTGGCGTAAACCTCACCGTGCCCGCGGCTTTGATCGCCCCCACCGGTAATGGCGTGACCACCATTGCCGTCACCAACGGTGGGTCCGGTTACATCGGCGCACCGGCGGTTTCCATCACCGACGGTGGATCCGGCTTTGGTGCAACCGCCATCGCCAACATGGTGGACGACGGCACCGGCAATGGCACCTTCAAAATCGATACCATCACCATCACCAACCCCGGCAACAACTACGCCGCCCCGGCGGTTTCCTTGGTCGGCGGTGGCAACGGTGTGACCGCCGCCACCCTCGGGGCGCTTGGAACTGTGGCCAACACCTCCGGCGGGCTGACCAAGACCGGATTGGGCACGCTCACCCTCTCCGGTGTCAACACCTACACCGGCGGCACCACCGTCACGGGCGGCACCCTCGCCCTCGGTGCGGCTGGCGTGCTTGCGGATGCGGGCAATGTCACCATCAATGGCGGCACCTTCGACGCAGCCACTTTCGCGGAAACCGTTGCGACCGTGAGCCTGCTATCAGGCTCCATCACCGGCTCGACCGGCGTCCTGACCTCCACGGCTCCCTTCGACCTCCGGAGCGGCACGGTGAGCTTCACCGGCGCTGGCGGTCTGGGCGGTGCGGTCGCAGTCAGCAAGACGACCACCGGCACTGTGACCCTCACCAGCAATGGCCTCGGCGCATTTGCCAACGTGGTGAACGTCGATGGCGGCACGCTGGCCTTTTCCGCGAGCAACCAGCTCGGCAGCGCTGTGGCCAGCAACACGATCGGCATCAATGGCGGCATCCTGAGCTACACGGGCTCGGGTGCCGTGAGTTTGGCGGCCAATCAGGTGGTGACCATCGGGGCCAGCCACGGGACGATCGATACCTCGAATTTGCTGGGTGCATTGACTCTCAGCGGCGGCGTCAATTCTACGAACAACAACCTGACCAAGACCGGTCCCGGCAGCTTGATCCTCTCCGGCACAAGTAATCTCGGCACCGGTAGCGTGGCGGTGGACGCTGGCGCGCTGATCGTGAATACTACGCTCACCTCGTCGGCAACCACGGTCGCCAGTGCTGCTACGCTTGGTGGAACTGGAACCTTGACGAGTTCCGTAACGATCAACGCCGGCGGCATGCTCTCGCCAGCTACGAGCACGACGGGCGGCACGCTCACCATCGGCAGCCTTACGCTCAATGCGGGCTCGCTGTTGGCCTATGAATTTGGCGGCACCAATGATCTGGTGGCGGTGACCACTGCCAGCGGCCTGACGCTGAATGGCGGCGCGCTCAGCCTCTATGCCGCGGGCGGAGTCAACCCTCTGATCGCCAATGGGACATACGACTTGTTTAGTTACTCGATCGCAATTGGGGGCTCGACCACGAATCTCACAGTCGCCAATTCACAGGGAGGCAAGACTTACGCCATCAACGACACCGGCAGCATGATCCAACTGGTTCTCGGCACTGCGATCAGTTCCGACTGGAGCGGCACCAACGGCGACGGTTCTTGGACGACTGACGGAGCGGGTGGAAACTGGAACGGTGGCGCGCAACCGGATAGCCTCGGTGCAGTCGCCAACTTCGGAAATCTGGCGCTCACTCCCCAGACGGTTACGCTCAATGGTGGCAAGACGGTCGGATCGATCATCTTCAATAACGCGAACAGTTTCACCATCGGCACCAATACCGATGCCATCACCCTCAACAATGGCATCGCCGCCGGCGCGATTTCGGCCACGACCGGCAGTCACACCATCAATGCGCCGGTCGTCCTGACCGGCAACGCGAACATCACGCCCGGTGCTAGCACCGGAATCACCTTTGGTGGCATCATCTCCGGCACCGGAAGGTCGCTCACATTCTCAGGAGCTGGTGCGAGCACGTTAAACGCGGCGAACACCTATTCCGGTGGCACGACGCTCAGCGCGGGCACCTTGAACTTGGGCAATGATGCCGCCCTCGGTAGCGGCCCGCTGACGATTTCCGCAGGCACTACCATCAACAACACCAAAGGCTCGCTGCTCACCAGTGCTAACAACAACGCGCAGACCTGGAATGGCAGCTTCACCTTCACTGGCACGGAGAGCATGGACCTCGGCACGGGTGCCGTGACTCTGGGTGCCAGTCCGACCATCACCACCGGCACCGTAGCAAAGGTCTTGACCGTCGGCGGTGCCATTGACGATGGGGTCTTCACCTTCGGCATCACCAAGGCCGGTGCGGGAACGCTGGTGCTGAATGGCAACAATGGCTACGACGGCCTCACCACCGTGAACGCTGGTGTCCTCACATTGGCGGGTAATAACTCGGGTGCATCTGGCGGTGTCACCCTCACTGCGGGCCTGTTAAACATCAACAGCGACAACGCCCTCGGCACCGGACGCCTGACCCTCAGCGGCGGCACCTTTGACAACACCGATACCGTGGCTCACACGCAGGCTGGCAACCCTCTGCAGACATGGACCAATGCGGCTAACCTGCCTTTCACCGGGACCCGGGCGCTGAACCTCGGCGCGGGTGCCGTGACCCTCGGAACGGATGCCACGACCGGCAATTTCACGCTGACGAACAACAGCGTCCTCGTCGGCACCTCGCTCACCGTGGGTGGAGACATCTCGGCCATCGCGGGCGGCACCGCAGGCGTGAAGACCCTCACCATTGCCGGACCTGGCAGCACGGCGCTCACGGGCAGCATCACCAAAGGAAGCGCTTCCAACGTGGTGGTCACGGTCACCTCCGGAGGCACGACCACGCTCTCCGGCCCTGCGAGTTCGATCCAGACAATCAATATCGACGGCGGTGCGAGCAGCATCGTGGACCTAGGTGCAGGGAACCTGACCATCACGAATGGCGGCACTAATGGCTTCCGATCCGCGACCGGCGGCACCATCAATGCGACCGGTGGCGGCAAGATCATTCTCGGGAGCGATCTTCTCGACAATGGCACTAACGATGGAACCACGCTCACCGTGAACGCCGCGATCACCGGACCATTCACGTTTGAAATTTACGGTGGCACCGCGACAAATACCGGAGTCACCGTGTTGACGGCGCAGAACACTTACACTGGCCGAACTGATATCAATGGAGGAAACTTGAGCGTTTCCAACATCGGCAACACCGGCTCCGTCACGAGCAATCTCGGCTCCGGAACGACCATCCAGAGCGGAGCTGCTGTCCTGGCAGGAAATACCGTGACCACGGGCAAACTCATTTACACGGGTGCTGGCGAAACCACGAACCGCATCCTGTCCCTGAATGGCGCTGGTTTTGCGATCGAACAGGCCGCCACATCGGGCAACCTCTTGTTCAGTGCCAATGTGAGTGTGCCCAACACCGCAGCAAAAACACTATTCCTGCTGGGCTCAAACGCTGGCACCGGCGAACTCGGCGGAGTGATCCCCAACAATACCGCTGCCACCAGCATCACCAAACTAGGCTCCGGCACATGGCGCCTCTCGGGAGTCAACACCTACACCGGTGTCACCACGGTCAGCAACGGCGTCCTCACCCTTTCCGGCAACCGCACGGCCGCAGCAACCGGCGGCTTTAGTGTCGGGAATGTGACCGGAAGCACCGGCACTCTCGAAGTCACGAACGGCACATTCACGGTGGGAGCCGCCGGTTCGAATTTCCTCGTCGGTAATGGCACCGGCAGCACTGGCATCATGAATCAATCCGGCGGTAGCCTGACGACCATCGGCAACCAGTTGCTCATAGGCAATGGCACCGCCACCGGCACTTACAACCTGAGCGGCGGAACGCTCACCACGATCGCCGGCACGCTCGGTGTGACGATCGGTGTCAACACCGGCACGACGGGTACCTTCAACCTCAGCGGCACGGGCACCCTCACGATGCCCGCGACTTCCACCCTGCAGATCACGCGTTCGGACAATAGCGCAGCCACGGGCGTGACCGGCACGTTCAACCAGACCGGCGGCACGGCGACGGTGGGTATCCTGCAGATGGGCGGATCCAATACGACGCCCGCCAACAATGACGGAGCCAACGCCACGCTGAACCTCACGGGTGGTACCTTTACTGCCACCACCTTCGGCGTATTGTCTGGAGCAAACAACAGCACCTCGACCATTAACATCGGCAGCACGGCACAAGTCACACTACCGGCCTTTCCGGTGAATGTTAAAGGAACTGGTTCCACGGCATCCATCACCTTCGATTCCACGACAGGTTTCCTGACTCCTGCGGCAGCCAGTGCTACCTACATGCCAGCCGGAACCTTCAACAATGCCTACCTCACCGCAAATGGTGCCAAGTTCAATGTGCCCACAGGAAGCGACATCACCATTGCCCAAGTGTTTAGAGATGCCACATCCCCTGCCGCAGTCGGCACGCTCACCAAGTCCGGTGTCGGCGTTCTGACCCTTTCCGGAGCGAACACCTACACCGGCGCGACCGCGATCAAAGCCGGCGCGTTGAGCATCAATACCATCGCCAATGTCGGTGGGGCCAGCAACGCCATCGGCGCTCCGACCACGGTGGGCAACGGCCTGATCGCCATGGGCAACGCGGCCACGACCGGCACGCTGATTTACACCGGGGCCGTGCAGAGCACCGACCGCACCATCCAGATCGGCACCAACAGCACCACCCCGGCGAACACCGACACCGGCGGCGCAACCATCCAGGCCGACGGCGCGACCAATGCCGCGCTCACCTTCAGCGCCGCGACCTTCAACACCCAGACCAATGCCACCACCGGCGTCGGCGCGAACCGCACGCTGACCCTCCAGGGGGCGAGCATCGGGACCAATACCATCTCCGGCACCATTCAGGATAACTTGGTCTCGGGAACCGGTACGGGCACGGCGACCGTCGGCGTCACCAAGGCGGGCGCGGGTCTCTGGATACTCTCCGGCACCAACACCTACACCGGCGCGACCAATGTCACCGTTGGTGAACTGCGGATCAGCTCTGCCACCGCATTGAATGGAACCTCAGGCATCGCAGTCACCAGCGGCGCGATGTTGGCCCTTGATGGGGGCATCACCGTCGGCAGCGGCAAGACCATCACCATCAATGGCAGTGGTGTCAACTTCCAGGGTGCCTTGACCAACAACAGCGGCAATAGCGAGTGGGCGGGCAATGTGACCATTGGCTCCAATAACGCCCGCATCGGCCACAACTTGAGCGTGGCGGGTGATTTGAAGATCTCCGGGGTGATTGACAGCGGCGCGAACACCTTTGGCCCTCTCTTCAGAACCGGTATCGTTGGCACCAGCGTCACCCTTTCCGGTGCCAACACTTACTTGGGGGATACGACCTTCGCCACAAATAGTGGCGGCGGATCGGTGATCCTCAGCGGCGGCTCCAATCGTCTGCCCATTACCACCAAGCTTATTATCGGCGTCTCCACCGTCCCTGGCGTTCTCAACCTGAACGGCCAAAATCAGGAAGTGGCGGGCATCTCCGTGGGCCAAGTCTCCGGCACTTTCAGCAATGAGGTCAAGTCCACTGCGGCGGCGACCCTCACGGTCAATACCGCGGCGGCATCTCCATCGTCTTACTCCGGCACCATCACAGGTGGCATCAGTCTGGTGAAAACGGGCGCGGACACGCTGACGCTCACCGGCAGCAACACCTTCAGCGGCGCGACCACGGTTAGCGCGGGCACCTTGAGCCTCGGCAACTCTTTGGCCATGCAGAACAGCCCGCTGGACACGCTCAACAGCATCGCGGGGGATGCTACGAACGGTCTCAAGACCTCTTTGAGCACGCTGACCATGGGTGGACTCATTGGGAATAAGGACTTGGGCGACGTCTTCACCAGCGCCTCCGGCGGCTACTCCGGCTTGACGGCGTTGACCCTGAACCCAGGAACGGGCGCGAGCAACAGTTACTCCGCCGACATCGGCGATGGAAACCTCGGCATTAACCTCATTAAGACCGGGCTCGGCACGCAGGGGCTTTCCGGCACCAACACCTACACTGGAACAACCACCATCAACGCAGGCACGCTTGTCGTCACCGGCAGCATCAGTGGCAGCGCAGTCACCGTAAATACTGGCGGCACGCTTGGCGGCACCGGCACCACTGGTGCCCTGACCGTGAACACTGGCGGCACCGTCTCGCCTGGCCTCTCGCCCGGCCAGCTTAACACTGGGGCATTCACATTGAATACCGGCGCATCGCTCGCACTCGAAGTGAACGCGACTGGCGCTGGAAACTACGACGTTCTCAACGTCACCGGCGGCGTCACGCTGGGCGGCACGCTGAGCCTCTCCGGCAGCTACCTCACGACGCCCTCGGTCACAAACGATCTATTTTTCGCCATCATCAACGACGGCTCCGACGCAATCACGGGC
>JANOBS010000471.1:0-1866 GCA_031411755.1 Luteolibacter sp.
GGACTCGAATCGCAACAGCCTCGAAACCATGCCGTAGCGATGCATGGATCGCCATTTTCGTCAATCGCCTTGGGCATTCGCGACTCCGAACGATGTAAATACGACCCAGGTTTTTTTGGGTCGATAGGAGGTTTTATCTGGTCAACCTGAAAGGGGATTCCCTAGTTGTTGGGGAAACCTGAAATGTATGCGCACTCCCTTCGGTAAAACCCTTTCCATCGGCCTGGCTCTCGCCGCCCTCCTCTCCTCCGCCTCCCTGAATGCCCAGCAGCAGAAGGCGACCATCGGCAAGATCGATTTCGATGCCCTGCCATCTCCGCAGGTCGCTTCCGGCAAGGACAAATCCTTCAAGCCGAAGGATTGGCTCGAAGCGGAAGCCGAGATCACCATCCCTGCCGCCAGCGCCGAGCAGAAAAAGATCGGCTTCATCGATCAGGTGACCGTGAAGTGGTATGTCGCCGTCAAGGGCGTCGAAGGAGCCAAGGGCCCGGTCAAGCTTTCCAAAGACATTACCCACATCAACGTGCCGGTGGATGAGGCGTTCTACTCCTCCGTCTACATTTCCCCAAATCTCTTCAAGCGCCTGACCGGCAAGGACCGTGCCGGCAAGGATGCCTTGGAAGTCGTCGGAATCGAAGTCCTCGTTAATGGCGTCAAGGTCGGTGAAGGCACCTCCAAGTTGAAGGAGGGCTGGTGGAATGCCCCCAGCCTTTCCGACATGAGCTCAAGGTTCCCGCTCCTCAACAAGAACGAGACTCCGTTCAAGATGCTGTGGTGGGATCGCTACGCGGAAATCTCCGAGGACAAGCGCTGATCCTTCCCCATTCCTTTCTCCTCCCGGCTGATTCTTCCTAGCCCCACTCCTTCCTCGCCTCTTCATCATGGCTGACAACCAGACTACCGTCGCCCTCAACATCGGCTCCCAGCGCATCAGCATGGCCGTTTTCGAACCTTCGAAAAACGGCGGCCTGATCCTCAAGTCCTACGATTCGGAAACCATCCTCGCCGATCCCGGCAGCGAAGCCATCCGCCTCTCGCAGGCACGCATCGCGATCGGCCAGCTCGTCCAGCGCATGAAGCTGGGAAAGGTCAGGGTCCGCTACGCGATTTCCGGCCAGTCCGTGTTCACCCGCTTCGTCAAGCTGCCGCCCCTCCAGGACGACAACATCGAGCAGCTCGTCACCTTCGAGGCCCAGCAGCACGTTCCCTTCCCGATCAACGAGGTCGTCTGGGATTATGAGCTCCTTGAAAGCGACGGAGAGAAGGAAGTCGTGATCGTGGCGATCAAGGGGGATGCCCTCGACGAGATCAACCGCAGCGTCAACGACAGCGGCCTCATTACGGCCGAAGTGGATGTGGCCCCGATGGCCCTCTACAACTCCTTCCGCGCCGTTTATGGCAATCCTTCCGAGCCGATCCTCCTGATTGATATCGGCGCGAAGACCAGCAACCTCCTCTACATCGAGGGCGGCCGCTTCTTCACCCGCAGCATTGCCATCGGCGGAGCCTCCATCACGGCGGCCATCTCCAAGGAGTACGGCGTTTCCTTCGCTGAGGCCGAGCAGCACAAGGTCGTCAACGGCATCGTCGCCCTCGGTGGCGGACATACCGAGCAGCTCGACGAGTCCGTCGCCGCCCTCGCGATGACGATCCGCAATGCCCTGACCCGTCTTCCTGCGGAAATCGCCCGCACCACGAACTACTACCGCAGCCAGCATGGCGGAAACGCTCCGAAGCATGTCTTCCTTGCCGGTGGTGGTTCCAGCCTGCCTTACACCCGCGAGTTTTTCGAAGAGAAGCTTCACCTGCCGGTTGAGATTTTTAACCCACTGGGCGTCGTCACCGTTGGCAAGGGGGTCGATTCCG
>JANOBS010000472.1:0-8179 GCA_031411755.1 Luteolibacter sp.
GCGGCTCCGTAGGCGAGGATTTCCGCGATCACCCGCGCGCCACGTGCTTTCGCGGAGGCGAGGGATTCCACGACGACGAAGCCAGCGCCTTCGCCGAGGGCGAGGCCATCACGTGCCGCATCGAAGGGACGAGGGATGCCGGAAGGGCTGAGCGCTTGAAGGGTATCGAAGCCCGCGAAGACAAGCTGGCAAAGGGCATCGTAGCCGCCCGCCAGCACGCGCTCGGCTTTTCCGGAGCGGACGAGATGAAAGGCGTGACCGATGGCATTCGCTCCGGAGGCGCAGGCATTGGAAATGATCCGCAGTGAACCGTGGATGCCGAGGCTTTCCGCCATGCCGACCATTTGCTGCTGTGGCTGGTAGGTTTCCACCCGCAGGAATTGACCGCTGCGTCGGTCCGGCGCGGTCACTGCCTGTTTGTAATAATCTTCGCCGAGCGGCATCGCGGCGGCGGATGTGCCGATCATCATCGGCATCGCACCCCCGGATAGCCCGGCCATCGCCATCGCCTCGCGCGCGGCCATCCAGGCCATGCGGGTGCCCCGGTCCATGCGGCTCCAGATTTTCGGGCTGATACGAGGATCGGGTGAAGCGTCCGGCACGTCGCACTGGCCTGCGGTGCCGACGCGTTGACGCGAGGTGTCAAACAGATTGATCGGGCGGAAGGCCGTCCGCCCGGCGCGGAATCCGGCGGCGTTCTCTGAAAAATCCCGGCCCATCGACGTCACGATCCCTGCGCCGGTGATCGCCACGGCGATCGGTCCGGAGTTGGAGGGGGCATCAGCGCGATAGGCCACTTGGATGGAGAAATGAAGTTCGGGCTCGTCGGACCCGGGCAGCGCTAGCTAGGCAGTGATCCGCACCTTGTCAAATGCTCTATCCCCGCTGGCTCGAAACCTCGAAACGCTTCACCAAACAGCCCGCGCTGTTTGACGCTGCGACAGGTGAGGTGTGGAGCTTCACGGACCTTGCCGCCCGGGCCGCCGCCGCGCCACATGCCGAGGGGCCGGTGGTCGCCCGCAGCGGGTCGAAGGAGTTTTTCGTCAGCATCCTGCGGGCCTGGCGCGATGGGCAGGCGGTCATCCCGGTCGAGCGCGACGCCGCCGAGCCGCTGCTGCATTCCGCGCCACCGGAGGGAACCCTGCTGGTGAAGCACACACCGGGAGCCGCCGGGATTCCGCGCGGGATCTTTTTCGATGGAGCACGGATCGCGGCGGATGCGGATCGGATCGTCACCGCGATGGGACTGACGCCGGGACGCCCAAACCTCGGGGTGATTTCGCTTTCGCACTCGTATGGCTTTTCAAATGTCGTTCTGCCGCTGCTGCTGCATGGCGTGCCGATCCATCTGCTGCCGGTGCCGTTTCCCAGGGCGCTGGTGGAGGTCTTCCAACAGCACAAGTCGCTGGTTCTCCCGGCCGTGCCGTCGATGTGGCGGGCCTGGCATCGCGCGGGGATCCTGAAGGACGCGCCGATCCACCTCGCGCTCTCCGCCGGGGCTCCGCTGGCATTGGAACTCGAGCACGTGGTCTTCGATCAAACCGGCCTGAAGATCCGGAACTTTTATGGAGCCAGCGAATGCGGCGGCATTTCCTACGATGCCAGCGATGAACCGCGCGGCTCCGCCGAGGATGCCGGGCGGCCACTTCCGGGGGTGGATGTTTCGACTGCCACCGATGGGCGCTTGCTGGTGACCAGCGACTCGGTTGCGCTCGGCTACGATGAGCGTCGTAGCCACGATCCGGTCGAAAGCGATCGCTACCTCACCCACGATCTCGGCCATCTCGACGCACGCGGCCATGTCCGGCTTCTCGGCACCATCGGCGGTGCGATCAATGTCGCCGGACGCAAGATCAGCCCCGCCAAGGTGGAAGCCGCCTTGATGGCCACCGGGTTGCTGGAGAATGTCCACGTGAAAGGCGTCCCCAGCCACGATCCGGAGCGCGTGCAGGAAATTTCCGCCAACGTCCGGCTCTGCGCGAACGCGACCCTCGATCAACTCAAGCTGGCCGCCACCACCCACCTCGCGAACTGGGAGCTGCCGAGGCACTGGGAAATGATTTGAACCACGGATTCACACAGATTCACACGGATGACAGAAATGATTATCAATCAAATCCGTGTCCATCCTCTTCATTTGACGAGAAATTGAATGAGGAGGCTCGTCCATGTTCCATTGTGGTTGAATCTCTCTATTCGCCACTCAGCGCCACCTTCGCGCTTGCGAGCAGACCGTTCGGGCCGGTGACCTCACCTTCGACCTGGACCAGGTTTCCGAGTCGGCCTTCGACCTTTGCCCGCAACAAAAGCGTCTCCCCCGGCAGCGCGGCCCCGAGGATTTTCGCGCCACGGATGGCGGTGAGGCGGAGGTTTTTCATCGGGGCCTGATCGGGATCAGTCTGCACGACCACGCCACCGAGCTGGGCGATGGCTTCCAGCAGGATCACGCCGGGCATCAGCGGCTGGCCGGGGAAATGGCCAGCCAGAAAGGCCTCGTCGCCCCGCACCAGGTAGCGTCCGGTGCCTTCCTTGCCCGGATCGAGGCTAGTGAGGGCGTCCACAAAACGGAATTCCGGCCCATGAGGCAGGGAAGAAAGCGCGGCAGAGAGTTCGGACTCAGTCATGCCCATGCACTGCCGCCGGGAGGTCGTAGTGACAAGCCTACATGCTGGAAGTTTGTGCCGGCAGGAAGAGTGAGGGGCCAAGGGCCAGGGGCCAGAATAGAATCCAGACCTCTTCCTGACCCCTGGTTGCCGGCCTCTGACCCCTCCGCCGCCAACCAGAAAAATGCCATCGACCCACGCCTTCCGCCTGGCTTAATCTGGAAACGGTGATTGGACTCCAAAATCCATCTCCGCAACTTCCCCAGCTCCGTGCCTCCTGCCGAACCCAGTGTCCTGCCCCGTCCCTCCGCCGCTCCTGCCACGCTGCGGTGGTGGTTGCGCGCGCCGTGGGACTACATCGCAATGGCACTGGGCCTGAGCTACTGGGCGGTGTTCGGCTTGCTTTTCACTCTGCTGAGCGTGCCGCTGAATCTGATCCTGTCGCGCAAGACTGGCGAACGGGTCGGCCGCCTGATGATCCACTGGGCGTTTAGGAACTTCGTCATCTACCTGAAGCTCTCCCGCCTCGTCGATGCCGACCTGCGGGCTCTGGACCAGTTGAAAAACCTCGGCCATCCCTTCATCCTCGCGCCGAACCACACCTCGCTCTGGGATGTGGTCTTCGTGATCGCCCGCCTGCCCTTCGCGGTCTGCGTGATGAAGGAAAGTGTTCTGAAAAACGTCTTCCTCGGCGGTGGTGCGCGGCTCGCCGGCTACATCCCAAACGGCTCAACCACGCGGATGATCCGGGATGTCTCGGGGGCACTGGAAGAAGGCGGACAGCTCCTGCTTTTCCCGGAAGGCACCCGCACTCGACGCGAGACCCGCTGGATCAACCCCTTCAAGGGCGGCTGCGCGATCATCGCCTCACGCGCCAACGTGCCGGTCATCCCGGTCTTCATCCGCAGCAACAGCCGCTTCACGGAAAAGGGCTGGCCGCTTTGGAAACGTCCGGTGTTTCCGATCACGATGGAATTCGAACTCGGCGAAATGCAGACCGTCCAGCCCGGCGAATCGGTTCAGGACTTCACCGCGCGACTGGAGGAATTGTTCGTCCGCGAGCTCTCGCGACCGCACCCTTTGCGCCGGGAAATGGTTGGTGGAGACTGAGGATCAGCGGGCGGGCAGTGGACCCCAGATCTCCTCAAGCAGGGCAAAAGTCTCGGGCTCTGCCTGCTTCAGCTCACCGGTGACGAAGGGATAGAAGTCATTCGATCCGAAATAGGCCTCCGTCATCTCAGCAAAGAATTCCTTCTGATCGGTCAGCCCGTAGTGCTCGCGCATCACCCCCTTGCTGGTCATGACGGATTTGTATTTCCCGCTGTCGCAGAACTTTTTCCATACCGCGATCACCTTCGGATCTTCGAAGCCGACAAATTGATCGTGGAATCCGTGGGCCAGCTCGTGCAGCACCACCCAGGGCATGCGATGGTTTTCAGAGGGCGAAAGGAAGTCCTCCACCTCGGGAATGTGAACGCACTTCGCGAGCTTCTCCGAATAGCCGTTGCTCTTCAGCCAGTCGGCATCCGGATGATACTGCATTGAGTTGAGACCACCGTAGTCGAGGTCCATTTCGATGGTGATCGCCCGCAGCTTGGCCAGCGACTTTTCCGGGACCACGACGGTGATCGCGACAAGCCGGGCCGTCAGTAGCTTCAGCGCTTGTTCTCCCTTTGCTGCTCCCTCGCCCTTCAGCAAGCGGTCGTCCACCCGCACATTCCAACCCTCGATCTTGCGCATGGTGTGCGCGGTCGGGATGGGATTGGCAGCGAACGCTCCAACGGTGAGCAGGCTCAATAACGGAAGCAAAAGGATCTTCGTGAAATGGATCATGGCGGGTGGATTGGCTGAAGATACAGCAATCGGCTGGCCGAATACCGCTGGATTTTCACAGCTTTATCGAAAACCAGGCCAGCAGCCCGCGTGCATGGCTCAAAACAAGCCCGGCACCAAGTTCCAGCCGCGCTTCTCCCGGACTTGCCCGATGCCGATTCCGCGACTACACCCGTCCGGACATGGCAGGCACGCGACCGCTGATCCTCATCCCGACCTACAACACGGGGCCGATTCTGCGTGCCACCGTGGCGTCCGCCCTGGGATATTCGACTCCGGTCTGGGTGGTGGTCGATGGCTCCACCGACGGCTCAGTGGAAACGATCCGCGACTTCGAACAGTCGCACGCCGGCCAGTTCCGGCTGATCCAGCTCCCGCAGAATGCCGGGAAAGGCTCCGCCGTCCTCCACGGCCTGCGCGAGGCGATCGATGCTGGCTTTTCCCATGTCCTGACGATGGATGCCGATGGCCAGCATCCCGCCAGCTCGATCCCGATTTTCCTGAAATGGTCCGCCGAGCACCCCGAGGCCGCTGTTTTTGGTCGACCGGTCTTCGATTCCTCCGCCCCCGCCCTGCGTGTCAACGGCCGCAAGGTTTCCAACTTCTGGGCAAACCTCGAAACCCTCGGCTGGGGCATTGATGACTCGCTTTTCGGCATGCGCCTCTATCCGGCGAAGGAACTGCTGGAGGTCTTTGAAAGCACCTGCTTCGCGCGGCGCTTCGACTTTGATCCCGAGTGCGCCGTCCGCCTCGCTTGGCGCGGCGTGCCGATCCTGAACCTGCCGACCGCGGTCCGTTACCCGTCGAAGGAAGAGGGCGGCGTCTCCCAGTTCCGCTACCTGCGCGACAACGTCCTGCTCACCTGGATGCACGCCCGGCTGCTCCTGGGATTCTTCGCACGGCTGCCGATGCTCGCGCTGCGTGGCGACAATCCCCTCCTTTCCCAAACCCCGCCGACCTCGTGAGCGAACTCATCACCGCCCGCCTCGCCAGTTTCTTCCCAGGAAAGTGGGATCGCTACTACATCCCAGCCAAGCTGAAGTCCGATCCGCTCTATGGCGCAGTCTACGAGGAACTCCGTAGTTCCGATCTGCCGCTGCTCGATCTCGGCTGCGGGCTTGGATTACTGGCGCTCTATCTCCGCGAACGTGGCCTTCACTTCCCGATCCACGGGCTCGACTACGATCAGCGGAAAATCGACGGAGCCCGCCGCGCGATGAGCCAGGGAAACTACGACGGCCTGCTCTTCGATCACCATGATGCGCGTACCGGCCTGCCCGCGCATTCGGGAAATGTCACCATCCTCGACATCCTCCAGTTCTTCGACCCCGCCGAGCAGGAAGCCCTCCTCAAGCTCGCCGCCGAGCGCGTTGCTCCGGGTGGAAAGCTCGTCATCCGCTCCGGGCTGAGGGATGCCTCGATGCGATTCAGGATCACCGTCGCCGGTGACATCCTCGCCAAGCTCACCAACTGGATGAAGGCCGGTCCCGGCCACTACCCCACGGCCGAGGATTTCCAGCGCATCCTCTCGCCCTTCGGAAAGGTCCGCGTCGAACCCCTCTGGGGCGGGACCCCGTTCAACAACCATCTCGTGGTGTTGGAAAGGTAATGGAAGTGCCGCGTCCGACGCGCGATGAAACATCAGACGGTTGGCGAGCGTTTCATGCGCTGATTCCTCAAGCAGAACATCAGATGAAAGCGACTCCCAGGCCTCATGATCCAGCAATCAAAACGCTCCGACCCGGCATTCCCATGATGCATCGCATCGCCGTCGCAGTCGCGTTTTCAGCCCTATCCTTCTCCGTAGCAAAGGCTCGCACCTGGACCAGCGCAGACGGCAGCAAAACTTTCGAGGGAGAGCTGAAAACCTATGATCCTGCCACCGGGTCAGTCGGCGTAACCCTACCCAATGGCAGCGTGTTGAAGTTCACCAGTGACAAGCTCTCTGCTGCGGACAACACGTTCCTTGGAGAGCAAGGCAAGGTCGCGCCGGATGCCGCGCCTGCGTCTACCGGTGTCGCCATCGTCTCCGATGGCAAGCCGGTCGACATCACCAAACCGGCAGACATGACGAAGCCAGTCCAGGTATTCATCCTGATGGGACAGTCCAACATGGTCGGCATGGGCAAGATCACCGGTGGAGAGGGCTCCCTGGAGAATGCGGTGAAGACCAAGAAGCTTTATCCCTACCTCGTGGATGAAGCAGGGGCATGGGCGGAGCGGAAGGATGTCCGCTTTGTGCGGATGATGCAGGGCAAGGGTCTGCTCAACAACGAGTGGATGGCAGTCAAGGCCGGCACCATCGGCCCGGAATTCGGGATCGCCAATCCTGTCGGCAATGCCATCGAAGCCCCGGTCATGATTCTTAAAAGCTGCATCGGCAACCGCAGCCTGGGTTGGGATCTCCTGCCTCCTGGCTCCGAGCCTTACGAGTTTCAAGGAAAGATGGTTCCCGGCTATCGCGGAACCCCGGATAATCCGAAAGGCAATGGCCAGAAGGTCGAAGGCGCCTGGTATGCCGGCAAGCAGTACGACGACGACACGGACGACGCCAAGAAAGTGCTTGCGGATCTCGCCACTTACTTCCCCGACGCCAAGAAATACGAGGTCGCCGGATTCTTCTTCTGGCAGGGCGAAAAGGACTGCGGCAGCCCTGAAAACTCATCGCGCTACGAGAAGAATCTCGTCGCCTTCATCAAGCAGTTGCGCAAGGACTTCAGTTCTCCGAACGCCAAGTTCGTCCTCGCGACCCTTGGCGAAGCCACGAAAGGCAGCCAAGGCAATGGTGGGCTGGTGCTCGATGCCCAACTCGCGGTTGACGGCACCTCCGGCAAGTATCCGGAGTTCAAGGGCAATGTGGCCACGGTCTACTCAAACCCCCTGTCAAAGGGCGGCAGCGGCAACGGCCACTACGGCGGCAACGCCGAAACCTACATGGAAGTCGGCCAGGCCATGGGCAAGGCGATGGTTGACCTCATGAAGTCCAAGTAACGCCGACCGGCAACCCCCTGCACTCCATTTCTTCCATGAAAAATCTACTCCTCTGCTGCTCGCTCGCGTGTTGGTTGAACGGCCTTGCCACGAACGTGTTCGCCGAGATCGGGCTCAACGCCAAGCCATTGCCAGGAGCTGAGATGATCATCGATGGCACGCGCGCGATGCTCGATGAGAAGTGGATCTATTGGGCAGGACCGGGTTTCAAATCCGCGATGCCGATCAAATGGAAGATCGTCGAGGATCCGGTGGACAAGGGCTCAGCCTTGATGACCGATGACCGGGTCGCCGACGGCGGGAAATACGGCACGGCCGACATCGTGACCAAGAAGGAGTATCGCGACTTCCGGCTTCACATCGAGTTCCTCGTCATGAAGCCCGGCGGAAACAGCGGGGTCTATTTGCAGAACCGCTTCGAGATCCAGGTGCTGGACGGCGACCAGACCAAGCACGGCATGGGCGCGGTGATCAATGAAACCGATTCGCCCTACGACGCCTATGCCGGAGTCGGGAAATGGAACGCCTACGTCATCACCTTCCGCGCCGCCCGGTTTGTGGACGGAAAGATGGTCGAGAAACCGCTGGTCTCGATGTACTTCAACGGCAAGAAGGTCCACTCGAACGTCGTGATCAACCAGGTCTGGGGCGGAGCGAAATCAGGACTTGATGGCGGCAACGACGGCGGCAAGGGAATCACCGATGTCCCCGGCGGGCTCAAGCTCCAGTGCGAAGGCCACGACGTCCGCTAC
>JANOBS010000473.1:0-4351 GCA_031411755.1 Luteolibacter sp.
ACCACCAGTCCCGCCGTGCCCAAAGGTTCGCTCAATGGGCCGAGAATCATCGGCAGTGCACTTAGGGGGCCGGAGGTCCGGTCGATTACCTCCACCTTCATCGCCTTCGCCGTAGCCTCCTCGCCTGACACTTCCTTGTTCAGATCCTGCAGGGTCCTCGTCAATGCATCGAACCTCGTGCTGTCCGATGGCTTCATCGACTGGATCTTCGCCGAAAGGTTCTGCTGATAATGCGGGAGCTGCTGGGCCAGATCGATCGCCTGGTGCGCGATCAGCCAGCCCCCCCCCATCGTCAGCGACGCGATTGCCAGCATCGTCAACACCACCGCCCCGATCCGCCGCAGCCGCTTTTCCAGGCGCTTCACCAGTGGCATCAGGAGAAAGGCCAGCAGGAAGGCCATCGCCAGCGGAGCCAGGACTTCCCGCGCCAAATACAGCCCCGCCACCAGGACAATCGCCGTGAAGGTCTGGACGGAGGCCTTGATCGATTCCAAGGGCTCCTCCCGTCGCAGTTGGCTGGACTTCTCGTGGGGAGAATCGGGAGGAACTTTCATGAGTGGGAGGACCCTAAGCGATCCGCCACTCCGCGCACGAAGAATCAGCGTTTCAACAAGGCCCGTCCCGCGATGCCCAATCCACCGATCACGAACAGCCCGGGGAACCAAATCGAGTAGCCAGCGGCTTGGGAGTCCATCTTGAGCACGGCGAATGAGGGATTTTCGGGATCGACCCGGCAGGTCTGGCGGCTGCCGGTGGGATAGGTTTCCACCAGCTCCTCGGTCTGGGCCTTTCGGGACGACCACGAGCTGCCACGCCAGGTGTAGTGGTCGCCGGTGAGCGCCTGACCTTGCCACTCGTAGCCATACTGGACGGCGAACTGATACTCGGTCGCGCCGTTTGGATCGATCCGGCGGTCCTTGAGTTCCGAGGCGAGAATCGTGCAGGGAACCTCCGGCCACGACCGCATGGCGTGGGCGCGCAGGTAGGAGCGGCCCATCAGCCAGACGAAGAGCAGCCCGAGCAAGGCCGTGGCCAGCCCGATGAACACGAGATAGAGGCGACCAGCCGTGGAAGAGCGTTCCATGCGCCTCCTTAGCCTGTGATTCCGGAACGCGCCACTGCCGATTGCGCCCGGACGTTTTGCTTGGCCCGCGCCCCGGCCCTGATAGGACAGGAGCATGAGCGAGATCACCACCCAGCTTCCTGAGGACATCAAGAACGCCATGCGCGCCAAGGATGCCACCGCCCTGAATGCCCTTCGCGCCTTGAAGACCGCGTTGACCAATGCCTCGATCGAAAAGGGCAGCCTCAGCACCGTGCTGGAGGAGTCCGAGGTGATGGCCGTCGTGCGCAAGCAGATCAAGCAGCGGCTCGACTCGATCGAGCAGTTCGAAAAGGCCAGTCGCGCCGAACTTGCTGCCACCGAAAAGGCCGAGATCGAGATCCTTTCCCGCTACCTGCCCGCCGCCCTCACCGAGGAGCAGCTTCTCGCCATCCTCGATCAGGCCGTGGCCGACACCGGAGCCACCGGCAAGGCCGACATGGGCAAGGTCATGAAGCGGGCCCAGGAGCTCGCCGAAGGCCGGGCCGACGGCAAGGTGCTCTCCGCCGCCGTGATGAAGCGACTTTCCTGAAATCCATGAGCTGCTGCGCGATCCTCGTGGCCGCCGGTTCCAGCCGGAGAATGGGCTTCGACAAGCTGGCCGCCCCCCTCGCGGGCGTGCCGGTGCTGCGCCGCAGCCTGGAGGCGTTTCTAGCAGCTTCGTCGGTTTCGTCGGTGGTGGTCGTGGCTCCGCAGGATCGCTTCGATGCGCTTCTAACAGGAACCTTTTCCAAGCCGGTCATCCGCGTCGATGGCGGTGAAGGCCGACAGGATTCCGTGCAGAACGGGCTCGCCGCCGTTCCCGAAGGCACTACCCTCGTCGCGATCCATGATGGGGCTCGACCACTGGTTTCCCCGGAAGCCATCGACCGCTGCATCGCCGCCGCCGCCCAGCATGGCGGGGCCGCCCTCGCCCGCCCGGCGACGGAAACCTTGAAGCGTGCGGATGAAAACGGCTTCGCGAAAGAGTCGGTCGAACGCGAGCGGCTGTGGTTCATGGAGACCCCGCAGGCTTTCCAACTTCCGCTGATCCTGCGCGCCTACGATGAAGTGAAGCGCCTCGACCGCATCGTCACCGACGAGGTTTCCGCGCTCGAACTCATCGGCCACGCGACCTTGCTGGTCGATGCCGGAAAGCCGAATCTCAAGATCACCCACCCTTCCGACCTCGCACTCGCGGAGGCCATATTGGAAAACCACCGCGAATGAACGCCAATTCACGCGAATCCTGACCCATTGCCCGGGATCGTGCCTTTTCAGATTTCATTCGTGTCCATCCGTGTCCATTCGCGGTTCAACTCTTCCTTCCCACTTTCATGACCGGCCACCGTTACTCCGTCCACCCACTGCCGGGTGGCCCGCGCCTCGCCCTTGCCACCCTGCCTCAGTCGGAGTGTGCGGCGATCTCGATCTACATCCCGGCGGGTAGCCGCGATGAGCACGATGTCCCGGCTGGCACCGCGCATTTCCTGGAGCACATGGTCTTCAAGGGCACCGAACGCCGCAGCGCCCGCGAGCTGAGCCTGGAGATCGAAAGCGCGGGCGGCCAAATCAACGCCTGCACCAGCGAGGACAACACCGTTTACGAAGGCCGTGGCGAGGCCTCACTGCTGCCGGTGCTGGCAGATGTGCTGTCGGACATGGTCTGGCATGCAACGTTTCCGAAGGACGAGATCACGTTGGAGCGAGATGTCATTGGCGAGGAAATCACGATGTATCGCGAGAGTCCGTCCGACCACATCGGCGATCTCATCTCGCAGGCGCTGTGGTCGCCGCATCCCCTGGGGAATCCGATCTCCGGCAGCCTGGAATCGATCGCCCGCGTGAACCGGAATGTCCTCAACACCTTCCGAACCCGCCATCATTTCCGAAAGGACCTCGTCATCGCTGTGGCCGGTCCGTTCTCCGAGCAGGAGGCGCTCGATGCCATCGGCCCGCACTTGCCGCAGTCGTTCCTGATTCCCGAAAAGCGCAGCCCGTTCACCCACGATGGCACCAAGCCGCGTGACATCGTGGACGCTCGCGACACCGAGCAACTCCAGCTCGCCCTCGCCTGGCACGCACCCGGTCGCAGCCACCCGCTGCGCCACGCCATGCGCCTGCTCAGCCTGATGCTCGGGGAAACCGCCAGCTCGAGGCTCTTTCTCGGGCTTCGCGAGGAACGTGGGCTGTGTTACCAGATCAGCTCTGACGTCACGCTCTTCGACGACACCGGGGCCTTCGAAATCCTCGCCGGACTCGATCCCGAATCGAAGGACGAGGCGCTCGACTGCATCCACGCGGAAATCGCCGATCTTCTGAAACATGGCCCGCGTGCCGGTGAACTGAATCGCGCCAAGCGTCTCGCCATCGGCCAGAGCAAGATGGCCTTTGAAAGCACCGGAGCCCAGTCCTCGTGGGCTGGCGAGTGCCTGATGGACTTCGGCCGCATCCCAATGCCCGCCGAGTGGCGGGCAGAAGTCAGCGCCGTCACCGAAGAGGATGTGCACGAGATCACGAAGATCCTCTTCGAAGGCAATGACCCCTGCCTCGCCGAGATACGGCCGGAGTGAGGAGCCTCAGCCCATCGCCTTTTCCATCAGCGTGTTCATGCGGCTGATGGTGTCGCGGGCGTCGTCAAGAAGGCCGGCCGCAATGAGAGCGTTGTCGAGAAGCTGGCGGGCCACCAGTCCGGCGACCTCCGGGTTCTTCTCACGGGCGTCGGAAAGCTTCCGCACCAGCGAGTGACGCGGGTTGATCTCCAACTGAACCTTGACCTCGTCTTTGAAGTTCTCGTCCATCGCCTTCATCATCCGGCGCATCTGCGGCGTCATGCCGTCGTCGGGCACCAGCGCGATGATCGGGCTATCCACCAGACGCTTGCCGCTGGAAACCTCGGTGACGCGATCGCCCAGCTCGTCCTTCAGGAAGGCGCAGAGCTTTTCAATCTCGTCGGCACTGAGTGACTCCCCTTCTGCGGCGGCGTCTTCGAGTTCGACTCCGGCCTGCGTGACCGAGACCAGCTTCTTGCCATCGAACTCGCCCAGCGACTCGACGACATACTCATCCACCGGATCGGTGAAGAAAATCACCTCCAGCCCACGGGTCTTGAAGGCCTCGATGTAGGGGCTGCTCTCAAGCTGCTCGCGGCTCGGGCCGACGAGGTAGAAGATCTTGTCCTGACCATCCTTCGTGCGAGCGACGTAATCGGTGAAGCCGACGAACTTGCCAGCGTCGGTGAGAGTGGATTCGAAACGCAGCAACTTCGCG
>JANOBS010000474.1:0-4365 GCA_031411755.1 Luteolibacter sp.
TGCTCGCCGATGCTCTTCGCGAGGACTACGATATCACTGCCATTTCCCGCGTTGTGCTGACGAAGCTGCAAGCGATCACTGGCTCGACCGAGCTGGCCGCGCTGCTTGCTGAAGACGCAAAGGAGCAGCTTAAGGCTTGGAACTACGGCCGCGAGATCGTCGATGCCATCGAGGCCTTTGCGTCGAATGGCCTGACGGCCGAGCAGCTCGCTGGTATTTTCCGCAAGCTTCCGCCTCGCCTGTATTCGATCGCATCGAGCCCGCTCGCGCATCCCGGTGAGGTCCATCTCACGGTCGCCGCCGTTCGTTACGACGCTCATGGTCGCCAGCGCAAGGGCGTGTGCTCGACCTATCTGTCCGACCTCGTGAAGACCGGTGATTTCACCTCGATCTTCGTTCAGCCGAACAAGAACTTCCGACTTCCCGCTTCCGGTGAGACGCCGGTCATCATGGTCGGCCCCGGCACCGGAGTGGCTCCGTTTCGTGCCTTCGTCGAACACCGCGCCTCGCTCGGTCATCCAGGCAAGAACTGGTTGTTCTTCGGCGACCAGCGCTACACCTACGACTTCCTCTATCAACTCGAATGGCAGGACCATCTCAAGTCCGGTGTCCTGTCGAAGCTCGACGTTGCCTTCTCCCGTGACCAACCCGAGAAGATCTACGTCCAGCACAAGATGCTGGAGCGCGCGAAGGAACTCTACGCCTGGCTCGAGGAAGGCGCCCACTTCTACGTCTGCGGCGATGCCAACCGCATGGCGCACGACGTCCACGAAGCCCTCGTTTCCATCGTCGAAACCCAGGGCCACAAGTCCCGTGCCGACGCCGAGGCCTACGTCGAGGAACTTAAGAAAAACAAGCGCTACCAGCGTGATGTGTATTGAATAAATGTGCCGGGTGATCGGTGAGCGGTGATCGGAAAAGATCACTTCCGCAGATCCCCTTTGAAACTCACCGATCACTGATCACCGACCACCGATCACTTTTTCCCATGAGCGAAAAGAAACTCTCCGCCAACGAAGGCATCAAGACCCGCAGCAATTTCCTGCGCGGCACCATCGCCGAAGGACTCGCCGACCTTTCCACCGGGTCGCTTTGCGAGGACGACCAGCAGCTCCTGAAGTTCCACGGTTCCTATCAGCAGGACGACCGCGACCTGCGCGCCAACCGCCGCAAGCATCGTCTTGAAAAGGCCTTCTCTTTCATGATCCGCATCCGGGTTCCCGGCGGTGTGGCGACTCCCGCCCAGTGGCTGGCGACAGACGACATGGCGGAGGTCTATGCCAACGGCACGATCAAGCTGACGACCCGCCAGGCCTTCCAGCTTCACGGCATCATCAAGACCAACCTGAAGCGCACGGTGAAGGCGATCAACGCCTGCGCCATGGACTCCATCGCGGCCTGCGGCGACGTGAACCGCAACGTGATGTGCAATCCGAACCCGCACCTTTCGTCGGTTCACGCCGAGGCCCTGAAGCTTTCCCAGGACATCTCCGATCACCTCACGCCTGCCACCCGTGCCTATCACGAGATCTGGTTGGATGGGGAAAAGATCGAGTCGTCCGAGGAAGAGGTCGAGCCGATCTACGGCAAGACCTACCTGCCACGGAAATTCAAGATCACTGTCGCCGTTCCTCCATCGAACGACGTCGACATCTATGCCAACGATCTGTCCTTCATCGCCATCGTCGAGCACGACAAGGTCGTCGGCTACAACGTCGCCGTCGGCGGCGGCATGGGCATGACCCACGGCAACGACGCCACCTTCCCGCGCCTTGCCGAAGTCATCGGCTTCTGCACGCCGGAACAGGCCGTCGATGTCGCTGAGAAAGTTGTCATGGTGCAGCGCGATTTCGGTGACCGCACGGATCGCAAACATTCCCGTCTCAAGTACACGATCGAGGATCGCGGCATCGCCTGGTTCAAGACCGAGCTCGACAAGTATCTTGGCCACCATCTTGCCCCGGCGCGCTCGTTCGTCTTCGAGGACAACGGCGACCGCTACGGCTGGGTCGAGGACGCGAACGGCAACCACCACCTCACGCTCTTCATCGAAGGTGGGCGCGTGGTCGACACCCCGTCGTATCCGTTGCGAACCGGTCTTCGTGAAATCGCCAAGATTCATGACGGTGACTTCCGCCTCACCGCGAACCAGAACGTCATCATCGCGAACATCTCGCCGAAGAACCGTCCGGTCGTCGAGGCCTTGCTCGAGAAGTACGGCATCAAGGACAGCCACCTGAAGAGCGCGATGCGCCTCAACTCGCTGGCCTGCGTTTCCCTTCCGACCTGCGGACTCTCGCTGGCCGAGGCCGAGCGTTACCTTCCGACCCTGATTGGTGATCTCGAAAACGCCCTCGAGGAAAGCGGTCTGCGTCACGATGCGATCACCATCCGCATGACCGGCTGTCCGAATGGCTGTGCCCGTCCATACATCGCTGAGATCGGCTTTGTCGGCCGCTCGCCGGGGAAATACAACGTCTACCTCGGCGGCGGATTTGCCGGCCAGCGTCTGTCGAAGCTCTATCGCACCGACTTCCCGGGCGATGAGGTTCCGGCCCTGCTGTCGCCCATGTTCAAACGCTATGCCGCCGAGAGGCTGGAAGGCGAGCGCTTCGGCGACTTCGTCATCCGCACCGGCTACGTCGCGGAAACCAAACAGGGAGCCGATTTCCACGCGAACATCGGTGTCACCGCATGATCGAAGCCACTTCCATCACCGAGGCAGAAGCCCTCTCCAATGAACTCGCCGCGCTGAAGACCGGCGATCGCCTGCGCTTGCTTCATCAGCGATACGGCAGCCGACTCGTCGCCACCACCAGCTTCGGCATCCAGGCGGCCGTTATGCTGCACCTCATCCATGAACACGCTCCGGAGATCCCGATCGTGTTCATCGATACCGGATTTCTGTTTCCCGAGACCTATCGCTACGCCGATGATCTCGCGAAGCAACTGAAGCTCGACCTCCGCACTTATCAGCCGACCGTCACCGCCGCGCGCATGCAGGCCTTGTGGGGAAATCTGTGGGAGCATGGAAAAGAGGGCGCTGACAAGTATGGTGTGCTGACCAAGATCGAGCCGCTCGACCGCGCGCTTAAGGAGCTCGGGGCCGATGTCTGGATCAGCGGCGTGCGTCGCAGCCATTCGAAAACCCGGGCCGAGCGCACCTTTGCCGAGCAGCAGAAGAAGACCCTCAAGGTCTATCCAATTCTCGACTGGGCGGATGCGCAGGTCAGCGTTTACATGCACCAGAACAACCTGCCGCCCCACCCACTGGCCGCTGAAGGCTACGTGACCATGGGCGACTGGCATTCCACCTCTCCCGCAGCCGACGGCCTTGATGCCGAGGCCACCCGCTTCAACGGCGAAAAATACGAGTGCGGACTCCACCTTGACTCAGGCGTTCCTGACTTTCAGATTTAAGAAAGTGATTCGACTAGTCCACTTGGAAGTATAACCAACTCATTCAACTCCCAACCCACCATCCCATGCCCATCGCAGAAAACATGGTTGCCACCGTCGGCAACACCCCGCTCGTCCGACTCAACCACATCACCAAGGGTCTCGGTGCCGAGATCTGCGTGAAGGCCGAGTTTTTCAACCCGCTCTTCAGTGTGAAGGATCGCATCGGCAAAGCCATGATTGAAGCCGCCGAGCGAGATGGCAAACTCAAGCCCGGCGGACTCATCATCGAGCCGACTTCCGGAAACACCGGCATCGCCCTGGCCTTCGTGGCCCGTGCGAAAGGCTACCGCGTGATCCTCACCATGCCCGAAAGCATGTCGATCGAGCGTCGCGTGCTGCTCCGCCTGCTCGGTGCCGAACTCGTCCTCACCCCACGTGCCCGCGGCATGGGTGGCGCGATCGCGATGCCAACAAGCTGCTCTCTGAAACTCCCGGTGCCTACGGCCCAGGCCAGTTCGACAACCCCGCCAACCCACAGGTCCATCGCGAGACAACCGCAGAGGAAATCTGGAAGGATACCGACGGCGAGGTCGATGTCTTCGTCGCCGCCGTCGGAACCGGTGGCACGCTCACCGGTGTCGGTGAAGTGCTCAAGTCCCGCCGCGACGTGAAGGTGATTGCCGTCGAGCCGGTGAACAGCCCGGTCATCACCCAGACCCGTGCGGGTGACGAAGTGAAGCCCGGCCCGCACATGATCCAGGGAATCGGTGCCGGATTCATCCCGAAAAACCTGAATGTCGGCGTGATCGATGAAGTCATCCAGGTCACCAACGAGGACGCCTTCGCCACCGCCCAGGCTCTCGCCCAGGACGAAGGACTTCCCGCCGGTATCTCCACGGGAGCCAATGTCTGGGCCGCCATGCAGATCGCCAAGAGGCCCGAGTTCGCCGGCAAACGCATCGT
>JANOBS010000475.1:0-3394 GCA_031411755.1 Luteolibacter sp.
CTGGAAGCCAGACCTCGACCCAGTTGTGGTTGCCTTCCTTGGTGGTCCACATGGCCGTGCCGACGATCCTTGCGGGGATGCAGACGCTGCGCAGGGCATAGGTCAGCAGGATCGAAAGCCCGCTGCACGAGGCCATCTTCAGCTCGCTCGACTCCGCCGGACCCTGATTCGCGGCACGACGCTTCGTGCTGTATTTGACTCCGAGTTCCTTCTCGATTCCGGCGGTCAGTTTCATCGCTGCCTCCGAAGCCGTCTTGCAGCCTTCCACTTGCTTGCGAAAGCGATCGAGAAAGCCTGCCCGCCAGTCGTCGCGTGATTCATCGAGGCTCGCGTAGGGCAACACATCATTCAGAAAAATCTCATCTGGGATGTCTTTCCCCCATGGAAACTCGGCTCTCGCCTGCAGGGCCAGTGAGACATTCTTCGCGAGATACTCAGGCGTCAGTTTCGCCACGTCACGCTCCGGCAAGTAATCGGTGAGAAAGCCGGCCGCCATCTGATGGTCGGCAGGAACCAGTTTCAACGTGGCGGTCTTCAGATCCTCGCGAGGACCGGCGAATGCGACGGGCATCCACAAGCATGAAAGCAAACAAACAAGGCGCATGACCGCAAAAATCATGTCGTGGCTTTTCCGGCAAGAACTCTGTTTCCAACATCAAAAATCCCGGCTGGATGACTCCGGCCGGGATTTTGGAAATTTCAGTGGATGCTTCCCTTATCGGGTTTCCCCTTGTCCGGAACATCCTTGCAGGGAACGTCCTTGCCGGGTGGCTTGCAAATGAAGCCAGTCTTCGTCGACGGTGGTGGCGGCGGCGGCGGAATCGGCGGCTGCGGTGGCAACTTTGGAAGGTCGAGAGGATTAGGAAGCTCCGGTGCGATCTGCCCCTTCGCTTCCTTCGCGTCCTTGCAATCTTTCGAATCCTTTGAGTCCTTCGAATCATTCCCAACGCTGCGGCCAGCAGGGTCGAGTCTGGCGAGGACTTCCTGAACGGCTGAAAGGGACTCAGGCACCGAGGCCACCGCGCATTGGGCGGCGAGGCGCATGTGCTCCGGCTTGGTGATGCTCGCGGTCTCGACGATGCTGGCGATCACCTCGCTGCTCCCGTCGCTGCCCTTGATTGTGGCCTTGACGATCTCACAAACCTTCTCCGGATTCGCGGTGATTTCAGCGGCCACGATTTCCAAGAGCTTGTCCGGTGCCTCACGGATCTTGTGACGGATGCTCAGGGAGAATTCGAGGTCATCCCCCACCGACCCTTCCGGACGAACTCCGTCCGCACGATAGATGGAGGCGAGCAGTGAAAGGGCGAAGCTAAGATCACGTGCTGGAGCACGTGAGGCGAACCCAGCGGACTCGACCGCCTTGAAGGTGGAACCATTGCCAGGCAGCTTGAGTAGGGGCCCTGCATTGCTGCGGAGCTGGGACTCCAATGACCATGGACGGGTCACGGTCGGCACTTCAGAGAATCCGAGGGACGCCTGATCCTGGACCAGATACCAAGGTTGTTCGGCGGAAAAATTTTCAGGAGAGACACCGACCATCGGTTGAATCGCTGCTCCAGTGGTGAAGCCCTGCGATAACGCTGGGAGTGCGGATGAAGGTCCGCTGTCGAATTGCCGGCTTACCTCGCTCAGGTTCTGTGAGAGGAGCTGGGTGCTCGCACAGATCAGGGTCAAGGCAACCGTGCCGGGGAGCACGAGTGTTTTCATGTTGGTCAGGGGGGAGTGAAACCACCGACATCATGTCCGAAATCGGCCAGACTCCAATGACGTGATCGCGTGTGGCAGATTGTCTGGTCGTTCGTGGTTCTCAAGTCGTTCCATTTCAGTGATTTGAGAAATTGAGGCCTGGGATTTCAGATAAGAAATCAAGAACCTGAAATAGTTCAAACAGCTTAACCGGCCTGCAAACTGACCTCTTTCAGCCCCTCAAGAAGGTCGGCGCCGACAAGCTGGGGTAGTTGGTGCCGAGGCATCGACTGTCGGACTGCTAGGAATTTGCTTTTGGCGGGATGCACCAAAAACAGCCATTGGCCGGACCGGCCTGCTGGCCGTAGCCTTGGAGAAGGCTGGAGGGCGGGGAAAAGGGGGGTGTTGATCTGATCGGGCGGAAACGGCTCAAAATATTCGTTGGGCACAATTCATGGTCCATGTGGCCGGTAGATACCGTAACCAAGAAAGAAGGGCTTATCATGCTCGCCGAGGCCTCCGACCCAGTCATTCGAGATCGTCAATGGAGATGAAGAGAGCGTTCGGTTGCCTTGCCTCTGCGAGGAGCAGCGGGCAGAGAGCGAGGATCGTGAGAAGTCGCAGCATGGGCTACTACTTTACGGACTCAGAAGCCGCTTTCTTGGCTTTGCGCTTTTCCCTTTTTGCGTCAGAAGCTCTGCTGGATTCACCTTCGTTGTCGCTCATTTTGCCTTTGGCGGAGGCGGGGATGTTGATGGTGGGGAAGTGTTTGGCGAGTTCGGCTTTGAGGGCGGCGTGCTCGGGTTTGTTTGCCAAGTTGGTCCACTCGTATTCGTCGTTGCTGTGGTCGTAGAGTTCTTCGCCGCCATCAGCATAGCGGATGTAGCGCCAGCGGTCGGTACGGACGGCGTGGTTGTTTTGACCAAAGGTGGTGACGCCGACGCCTGTCCACGCTGCGGCCGGATCGGCGAGCAGGGGCTTGATGTTGTCGCCTTCGAGCCAAGCAGGTTTTGGCAGTGCGATGAGGTCACAGAGCGTGGGATACACGCTCATGAAATCGACGGGGCTTTTGCAGATGCCGCCGGGCTTGGTCACGCCGGGGACGACCCAGATGAAGGGCGCACGAGCAGCTTCTTCCCAGAGGGCGAACTTCCGCCAGTGTTCCTTCTCGCCGAGATGCCAGCCGTGGTCGCCCCAGAAGACGATGATGGTGTTGCCTTTGGCGGGTGACTTGTCATACGCATCGAGCACACGACCGACTTGGCCATCGAGATACGAGATGGCGGCGACGTAGGCCTGCACGGCTTCTTTCCAACGACCCGAGGCAAGCACTGCGGCGTGATCGCCCGTTGGCTTGGCCATCTTGACACCTGCGGGTGGGATGTCGGAGAGGTCGCCTTCTTTAGTTGGGGGCAGTTGGATATCGGCCAGCGGATGCATGTTGTAGTATTTCTGCGGTACGTTCCAGGGCATGTGAGGCTTGTGAAAACCAAGTGTGAGAAAGAAAGGCTTCTCGTGGGTCTTGCCGAGTTCTGAGATGCCGAAATCCGCGATGCCGGTGTCTGATACGGCTTCGTCACCGCCTTCAACGATGGGCCCGAAAGCGATGCCGCCGATGCTGCGGTCATCGACTTTGCCTTTGATGCTGCTCTCATTCTTAATGGTGGTCCATTGCTCTGGCCAGCCAAGTCCACCATGCCAGAGC
>JANOBS010000476.1:0-1691 GCA_031411755.1 Luteolibacter sp.
AGGCTGAATCGCTTTGGGGAGGTGCATCTCCCCTGCGGCCCATGGGATTCCCTGTCTACGCTTCGGTCGTGTCGTTCATTGGATTCCTCCTTTCCTTCACGCCCGCAAGACTCGGTACGAATCGAGTGGCTAGTTCTTGCCCCCTCGGGCTTCCGCCCTCGGGAGACTTTCGGCAGGGACTTTCACCCTGCGAGAGACGCCAAGCTTCGCTTGGCGCACAGTATCTGTAGCCGTAGTAGTGTATTACCCCGAAAACGCCGGGTTCTGGGGGAATCGGGAGGGTTCCAGAGGGTTCTCGGGAAGGAACAGCAAGCCGACGTATGCGCGGTCCACCCACGGCGAATCGGCGGCGGGCCGACTGGATGGTGGGGACTGTTTGAGGGGCGGCCATTGAAAACGAAGGTGATACTACTCGAATGGTCCTGTCAGGGGAAGGAGCAAGTGTGGGAGTCGAGGCGAGGTTGCTTTGGACGGAGACGTCCAAGCTCCTCATTTTCGGCACTTCGTCAGGTTTGCTGAAAATCCAAGGAGTCAGGCCGCCCGAATGATCCAATCCTTCCGCTCTGATTTTTCACGCAACGCCGCAACGCCGCAACGAAGACCGTGTCTGGGTTTTGGTTTTGATTCGTCGCGTCGTTGCGCCGTTGCGTGAGATTTCCTGTTCGGATCTCCCAACACTGTTCTGCTGCAGGGCCCCTTTGTGCGGGAGCGGTGTGGCGGGAATCCTTGTCGAAACCGTCAGCGAATCTGACGGAGAGCCTTATTTTCTGCATGGACGGCGGGGATCACGGGCGAAATCCCACGATTTCGAATGCCCCGAAGGCTTTGTAATCCCGCTCGTTGTTGGTCACGATCCGTTTCACCCCGGCGCTGTGGAAAGAGGCCGCCAGCAGGGTGTCGAGCAGACGCTTACGACCCAGTTGGTGCCGTGTCAACCAGCCCAGAAAGTCCGAGACCGCCTGGCCATCGGGAAACACCCTCACCACTTCCTCCGCCTGCCACCAATGCTCGGCGCGGCGGATCGCTTCCGCCATCGTCAAGGGCTGTGGCATTCGTTTCCCATCGGTCACGATGTGGATGAATTCCGCCAAGGTCTGGGGAACCAGCGCCAGGTCATGCCCATTTGCCAGAAGGGATCGGAGCAATGCGTCGGCCTCACGGTGAAAGGGGTGATCCTGAATCTCCGCAGCCACCAGAAAATCGGTGTCAATCCCGTGAGTCATCGAGCATGCCTCCCAAAATGTCGTCTTCCTCGGTGATCGCCGCGATGGGCCCACCTACACTCGCCGGCCTGCGATCCAGCAAGGAAGTCTTACGTTGCATGACCTGCTGTCGATAGAGCTCCATGGCTTCCCGGATCAGTTCCGATGCTTTCCTCTCGGTCTTCCGTGCGTGTATTCGGAAATCCTCGTAAACGGGCTCGGATACATTAACGGTGATGGTCTTCATACTGACAATGAACTGCATAATCGAGGTCGGATCAAGGCCGCAGTTGCCGAGGCTTCTACGCTAGGGATCAAGCATCGAGAAGAAAGAGATTTTGACCACGGATGAAGAGGATGATCACGGATTATACCAAAATCTTCTAGTAATTAGACTTTATCTCGGAACGCCAGCGTTTGCTTGATCCCGCATCCAGCCGTGGATGAGCGAATGGATTTTCTCAGGCGTGGTCCACTCCCTCGCGATGG
>JANOBS010000477.1:0-21714 GCA_031411755.1 Luteolibacter sp.
AGAGCTGGCAGCGCCACCGAATCGATGTCCTCGCGGGCGACGTGGAAACGGCCGTCAAGCAAGGCGCGGGCGCGGGCGGCGGCCTGGATCGCCTGTCCGGCCCGGGGCGAGGCGCCATGGCGGACGAACTGCAGGATCGACTTCGGCGCGGACTCGTTCGGATGGGTCCCTCTAACGACCTTCACCAGATAGTCCTGCACGTCCGGAGCGAGGGGCACCTCGCGGATCGTCGAGCCCATGCGGATGATGTCTTCGCCATGCGCGACCGCCTTCACATGCGGCTGCGAGTTCCCACCGGTGCGATCGAGGATCTGTTTGAACTCGTCGTGCGACGGCAAGTTGACCTGGAGTTTGAAGAAGAAGCGGTCGAGCTGGGCTTCCGGCAGCGGATAGGTGCCGTCGTTTTCGATCGGGTTCTGCGTCGCCATGACGAAGAACGGCAGCGAAAGCGTATGGGTGGTGTTGGCGACGGTGACGCGCTTTTCCTGCATCGTCTCCAGCAGCGCGGCCTGGGTCTTCGGCGTGGCGCGGTTGATTTCGTCGGCGAGGAGCAGGTTGCAGAACACCGGACCGGGCTGAAACTCGAGTTCGCGGCGGCCATCGCGGTCCATCAGGATCTGCGTGCCGACGACGTCGCTCGGCAGCAGGTCGGGCGTGAACTGGATGCGCTTGAACTGGACGTCGATGGCCTGGGCGATCGTGTTGACGAGGGAGGTCTTGCCAAGTCCGGGCACGCCTTCCAGCAGCACGTGACCACCGCAGCAGATCGCGATGAGCACGTCATCGATGATGTCCTGCTGGCCGACCATGAAGGTCGAGATGGCACCGCGGATGCGGCTAAAGGTTTCCTTGAAATGGTCGACGGCGGGTTCGGAGATGGCGGTCATGGGAGAGGAAGAAAATTCGAAATTCTAAGCACTAAATTCGAAACGAAGATTGGTTACTTGTCGGCTTTGGGAGCGGGTTGGGCGGGGGTGGCGGATTGGAGGCCTTCGAAGTAGTTGCGGACTCCGAGTTTGAGGGATTCTGGAACGTCGTCGCGCTGGACGAAGGATTCGACCTGACGGGCAAACTCGCGCTGCTTCGCCTCGCCGCGTCGGCCTGAAACGCCGCTGCCGCTTTCGGCTTCCTCGACGGCGCTGAGCGATGGGCCTTCACCATGCTGGCCCTTGAGTTCGGCAAGCTGGCCGTTCTTCTGGGAGTCGTCCTTTTCCTTGCGTTCGCTCCACGATGAGCCCTTGCCGGGTTCCTTGCCGCCCGGGGAGGCGAGTCCGAGCATCTGGGTCTGGCCTTGGGAAAACGACTGCGCCTGGGCAAGTCCGTCGCGGAGCTGGTCGAGCTTGCTCTTCGCCATGCGCTTGCCGTGCATGCCCTTGAGGTGCTTGCCGAGTTTTCCGAGTGCGCCGTTGGCCTTTTCCATCGGCTCCTCGCTCATCTCCGCATCGGGATCATTTTCCATTTCCTCAAGATCCTTCTCCATCTCGGCAGCGGCGTCATCGAGCTCAGCCATGAGATCCTCCAGTGGCTTGCCCTGCTCACCCTTGCCTTCCGCCATCTGTCCGGCGGCTCCTTCACCGGCAGTGCCTTCGCCCTGTCCCTGCTGGCCCTCGCCCTTTCCGGCCTGGGCCTGACGCGCTCCCTGACGCTGCTTGCCGGCGGCGGCGAGACGTTTGGAAATGGCCCGCATTTTCGCGACCTCTTCCTTCGCTTCCGTGAGCTTTTCCTTCTTCGCGGCGGGATCATTCAGGTCCTTCGCCTCCAGCTTTTTTGCGGCAAGCTTCTCCAGCATCTCGGCGGCTTCCTTGAGTTCCTTCGCGTCGAGCTTCTTGCCAAGCTGGCGCGCCTCGGTCTGCTCGGCCTTCGCGAGTTCAGCGGCGGCGAGCTTCACCGTTTCCTCGTCGCGCTTCTGATCGAGGGCGCGGCTGGAATCGCGGACCTTCTGTTCGATGCGGGCGAACTGTCGCGCGGCCTCGGCGCGGTCGCCGTGCTCGTCGATGGACTTCACCATCTTGCGGAACTCGTCCATCTTCAGCGCCTCCTTGTCCTCCGGAGCGACGATGTCCTTGTCGAGGGCCTCGATGAGTTGTTCGAGCTGATCCTTGGACTCCGCGATCCGCGCCTGGGTCTCGATCGCCTCGCGCTGGGCAGCGGCGATGGCGGGTGAAGGAGGCAGCAGGGAGAGCCAGACGGCAGCGGCTGTTAGAAGTACGGAAATGATCGCCGGGCGCTTCGGAAACGGCGCGATGATAGTGGCCGGCTTGCATTCCTTCAATCGCGGAGCCAGCCATTCCCACTGAAGTTTCGTCGCGGGATCCTCCGGTGCGGTGGCCACGAGATGTCGGGCACTGGTGATGGCATCCTTCAGTCCGAAAAAGCGGTCGCTTTCCGTGATGGCGGCAGCTGGACTCATCTTCCGGATCTGCCAGATCGAAATGCCGGTGATCAGCGCGAGGCCCGCGAGGATGAGTGGAAACACGGGCGGCACCGAGTAGCCTCGCAGCACCCAGACCAGCGCGCCTGCCACACAGAATCCGGCAGCACACGCGAGCGTGAGGAACAGGACCTTGCGCGCGAGCAGCCGGTGGTGGCGGGCAGCCACCTGGCGGACCAGCGATTCGAGTTCAGGACGGACGGACATGGCTCAGGGTTTCGATGGGGCGGGTGCAGGAGCGGGAGCCTTGGGCGCTTGTGGCGGCTTCGGCAAATCCGCGAATGGATCGTGGGCCTTGGGGGACTTGGGAGCCTGCGGCGGCTTTGGCAGTTCGATGCCAAGAGCCTTGGCGGATTTGTTGTAGCGGACCTTGAGCCAATCGGCCACTTCTTCCGGCTTGATGGTCGTAAAGACCGCCTTCGCCTCGTCCGGCTTCTTGGCGGCGAGCAGTTGATCGGCCAACTGCCACTTCAACATGCCGCGCGTGCTGTTCCATTCCTGGCCTGCCGGGCAAGCGTCGAGGCCCTTGCGGGTCAGGGCCATGCCCTTCTCCGGATCCTTCGCATAAGTGACGCGGCCGCCGTATTCATAGAGCGGAGGCAAGGCTTCGGGGATCAGGTTGGCAGGAGGATTCACGGAAATCTCATCGATCGCCTCCTTGCAGCCATAGTTCTGGGCCAGCTTGTTGACCCAACCCACGTTTTTCTTAAGGGAAGCGGCGAAGCCCGGCTGTTGCAGGACCTTTTCCAGGAAGACCTTTCTACTCTGTGCCGCCGTTAGATTGCCCAGCGCACTGCGCCCATTCAGGGATTCGATGAACGTGAGGAAACCACCATCTCGATTCATGTTCCTGGTGTACTGCTTGGTTGACTCGGGCAGCTTTTGGAACATCTGGTCAAATGCTGCCTGCTCGTTCGTCAGGCAGGCGAGAAACTGGCTGGCCTGAAGCACGCCGATCACTTCCGAAGCATTGTACTTCGCGATCTGATTCGCATACTGGAGCACCAAAGCATTCCACACCGGCATCCCTGCCTTGTAGCCAGCGGTGTTGTCGATGCAGACATCCCGCCAGATCGAGCGGGACATGGTCTGCATCAGGCCCGTCAGCGTCTCAAGCAACTCGTAGTTGTTGCGGCCGGCTGGTTGCTCGCAAGACTTGGCGATGGATTCCAGCAGGGAGGGATCTCCCTCTCCGAGGGCGCGCAGCGCAAACGATCCATGCATGCCGACGGCAGCCTTTCGGACGCGCTCCTTCACATCCGAGGAGGAGCGATCATCAGGAATGAGGAAGCCACTGATCGGATTGTCCTTCAGCCACTTGAGGGCTACGAGTCTCAGCTTCGCATTTCCACCGGAACGATTGAGCAGGATCTGCATCGAGAGCGGAAAGACCGCACCAGTCGGTGGCGTGGCGAGGAAAGCATCGATCAAACGCGCGACCCTCGCATCGAGAGCCTCCGCAGGAGCCAGCGCATCCTTTCCGACCTGGAACCCGAGCATTTCGATCTCCAGCTTCAGCATGGTCAGTGGGTCCACTCCCGCCTTCCTCAGCGAGGCGATCGATTCCTCAAGTTCCTTCGTGTAGTGGAACTCATGGGCCTCCACGACAAAGGGCTCTGCCGGCAGTGGTGCGAGCTGCTTCGCCAGATCCGCCTGTCCGAGCTGCAGCAGGGAAAGCACCGGCACCAGCTTTCCGGAGAGACCGCTCCGGATGCGTGGGAACACCTTCGCCGCGCTTGAGCTGTCCTTGCCCATCAATGTCACGATGAAGACCGATTGGGCCAGCGAGGCAGGGATCGTCGGATGTCCGGCGGATTTCGCCGCAGCGGTGTTTTCCCAGAATGCGTTGGCCAGTGCGGCATACATCGGCGCGGTGGCATCGCTGTGCAGAGGGGATTTCGCCAAGGCTGTGAACAGGCTTCCGGTGGCGGGCGTCACCGCGCTGCGCTCACCGGCACAGTACTCCTGATAGAGTTTGACCAGGACCGGAAGGGTCGTCTCATCGAGCATTCCGTCCTTCGGATAGGCCTGCATGGCCTGGCCCGCGATCATCACCCGCACCACATCCGGAATTGTTTTTTCCGAAAGGATGACCGCAAAGAGCTTCCTGAGTTCGGCCTTCTCCTCCGGCTTGGAAAGCTGGCCCCAATTTCCCAATCCCATCCGGTAGGCCGCCAGATCTGAGGCCTGGGGATCCTTCCCAGCCTGGGCCTTGATCTTGTCGAGCATCACCTGGTCATTGTTGCTGGAGCCATTTTGGATTTCATCCAGCAGGAAGCAGCTCAACGCCATCGGCTTCAATTCAGGATCGAGCGCCTTGTAGGTTTCCAGCATCCGCAGGATCCGTTCGGCCCCCCTCAGGCTGCGGTTCTCATCATTGAGCAAGATCCTCGCCGTCGTCGCGAAAACGCTTCGATCGCTGTAATTCGAATCCATGTAGATCAGCCGCTTCCCGGAGGGCGATGCGAGGATTTTGGAAAGGAGCTTCAGCCTCAGCTTCGGGTCGTTGGCAAACGGCCCCTTGTCTCCACTGTAGCTCTGGAAGATCCGGCCGAAGGATTCATCGCGCTCGGAGATCTGATAGTCATTGCTCGTGGTGCTGGAGAACTGGACTCCGCGTCCCAGCGAGTCGGTGAAGTCCTGATCCGCCGCCACGAAGACCTCCACCGCCTTGTCGAGATCGTAGGGAATCAGGGCCATCACGACGGTGGCGAGATTGTTCATCGCATACCGGTTCTGGGGAGACTTCAGCGCGGCGAGATACTGGTCGGCGGCGGCGATCGCTTCCTGGCGCTTCTTCGCATCCGCCGCCTGCACCTTTCGACGGAACACCTCCGGCAGCTTTGCCCGCACGTCATCCGGCAGCCACGGCAGCACCAGTGAGAGCGACTCGATCCTCTCCGGCGGCAGCTTCGACAAGGACGCCGAGACTTCGGTGAATGCCTGTCCCGCGAGCTCCGAACGCTGCTTTCCGGATGAAAGCGCGGCCGCCGTCATCAATGAGCCGAAGCGGCCCTTCTTCCGCTCCTTCAGCTTCTTCACGGCATCGTCCCGATCAAAATTCACATTCATGTATTGCAGCACCTGCTCACTCAGCAGGGTCGGCTGGATCGTGATCTGCACGCTTCCATCGGCTCCGTTCGAAGCGCGATAGAGCATGCACGCGAAAGGTTCCCATCGGTCGAACTCCGAGAGCCAGCCGAGAGACTCCACAAAGGCCTCGAAGTCCTCGATCTTCTGGAAGTTCCTGTTCCGGAACGGCTGCATCGCGCTGTATCCATCATCGTCAACAGGAACACCGAGCCGCATGAAGGCCCCGTGGTAACGCACCATCTGGGCTGCGTCAGTGGTGAACTCCTGGGACAGCTTTTCCATGAAATTCACCCGCATGTAGTTCTCCTGATGACTCTTCGGGCCGGTGAATTCCAGCTTCTCGCCAAAGATCGCGCGGCTGATGGACTTCGCGACCGCATCCAGATCCTCCTGCTTGCCCGCCGCCGCACTGCCGAGCGCGGCGGAGAACATCGGCAGCAGTCTTTCACGATCCTCGCTGCCGCCGTTTTGGGAAACCGCCGAGCCAGGTGCGATCTGTGAAATCTGATCGACGAAGAACTTTGTGGCCCCAGGTGCGGTGGCAAGACGCTTGATCAGGACCGGACGCAGCATCTGGCTGAAGCGAGTGCTGTCGCTCTTCATCACATCGGATTTCCACAGCACCGCCAGATCCTCGTTCTTCAGCTCACGGCTTAAAGTTTCCATGAGGCTGCCGGCCTCCGGGTTGAGCGCCTTCAGGGCGGTCACGAAGGCTGGAGTGAGGATCTCTGCCGGGGTCTTCACCTCCTTGAAGCGCTTGATCAGCCAGTTCGCCGAGGAGAGCTCGGAGTAGTTCTCTCCACTGGAGCCTCCACCACCGGGCAGCATCAACACGAAGAAATCGTTCCTTTGATAACGGCTGGGATTCTTCTCCTGATTCGGATCCGCCGTGGAAAGCAGTGCCTTGCGGGCGAGCTCGTCCATTTCCGCCGGTTCGATCTTCAGCGTCTTCGTGGCACTGAGCAGGCGAAATCCCTCCTCCGCGCAGGCCGAGTGGCGGAGCATGGCCCGGGCGAGACGGTTGCCGAGCGCGCGGAATTTCTCATAAGCCGCCTTGTCCTCCTTCGGCTCCTCGGTGGTCGAGAGCAGCGATGGCAGGTTTTCGGCGTAGTCGCCTTCGAAGAACTCCTTCGTGTGATAGGACACCCAGCTCAGGTTGGCACCTGCCATGGACTTGTCATCGGAAGTCTCCAGCCAGCGGGCGACAGCCTCGAAGAATGACATCGCCTTCCTCGCGTCATTCTCGTTGTCGAGTTGTTCCGCAGCCTGATGGGCCTGGTTGACAAAGGCATCCGACTTGCAGGCATTCGCCATCAGTTTCACCCGGCGATCCATCTGATCGTCCGGCAGCACGAACACCAGTTGCGCCGAGATCGACGTATCGTCCGGACGTTCCTTGATGAGGGCTTCCAGCACCGGGAGCGAAAGCTCGGGCTTGCCCATCGACTGGACCACCGCGACATATTCCAGTCGTTTCACCAGGCTTTTGCTATCGCCCGGATCGACCTGCTTCAGCAACTCGGCCTGGCCGTCCTTGCCGAGCAGGGCGAGCAACTCCGGCAGCTCGTTGCTGAAATAATAGGACGAGTTCTGCGCCCCCTGGGTCCGGATGTTCTGCAGAACCTCGCGAGCGGCGGCCTCATACTTCTTCTCACCGACAAACTTGCTGATCTTGTCCGGAATGCCAGATGAGGAGGATGAACCACTGATCACGGCACCAATTGTGGCGGGTCCGGTGGCCGGGCCAGCGCCCTTTTGTCCGGCAGGGCTGACCGGATCGATCCGCTTCGCCAAGTCCTCGAGCCCCAGCTTTCTCGCTTGAGCCGCCAATACGGGAGCACCCTGCTGGCCGAACATCTGGCGGGATTGCAGGAAGGTCGCCTGCACGTCCGCCGCGACGGCGGTCCGCTGTTCCGGCGTCATCGCACCCGCCACCGCGATCAGGGAAACATTGATCGATCCGGAAATCTCGCGATCCGAACCGGCCGCGGCACGGGCTTTCTGGAGCGCGGCGAAAGCTTCCGGCATTTTCTTTTCCTCGATCAGCATGACCGCCCGCAACAGTTCGAAGTCACAGGCCTCCTGGATGACGGGAGTCGCTGCCAGCGCCTTGGCGACGGCCTCCTTGTTGCCAGCTTTCGCCGCCAGCCAGGCGCGGAGGTAGGTGGACTCGATCTTCTCGGGAGTCTTCAGGAGATCCTCGATCTTGATCGGCGGCTTTTGCGCACCCGGGTTGTCGGCGTTGACGTTGAAGACCGTTAGAACCTCTTCCGGGATCGAGCGGGTCGTCAGCGTCGCCAGCGTTGGCAGCGTGAAAAGATCACCGTAGGAACTCCAAGGATTGAAGCTGCTCATGCGCATCGACGACATCCCGCCCATCGCGGCATAGCGGAGGATCTGGCCGAGACGGGAGTTCCCCCGACCTTGCGACATGGCAGGCTTTTTCCGCGACTCGCGAATCGTGGCGTTGAGCTCTTCCAGCCACGCTTCCGGAGTGCCGGCCACGGACAGCACCGTCAGCGCGTAGCCGTTGTGGGCGTCCTCGGGATGTTCCTTTTCGTACCTTGCCTGGGCATCGAGCAGCAGCTTCTTCGCGGCGGCCCGGTGGATCTCCGGAAACCCTCCCTCCTTCGGCTCCGCCTGGAGCTGACCCATCAGCCGCCATGAGATCATCTGCGGCGACTGGCCGTTCTTTTCCTCGATTGCGGCCTTCGCCGATTCCAGCAATGAGGTCCATACAGGATCCTCCGGCTTCAGCATCTTGTTGGGTGAAGGGGACGCATTTGAAAAAGGATCCTGCTCGCCCGCCTCAGCCGTGGTGGTGAGCGAGGCCCAGGCGACGAAGCGGGCCATCGGAGTGAGCTTTTCCGGATGCTCCAGCACGCGGCGGGTGATCTTGTGATCCATCCCGCTATTGCTGCCGTACATTCCTCCATACGACATGAGCCACTCGTAGAGTCCGGGCTGATCGGGATAGGTTTCGAGAAGCTTCATCAGGCCCCCCCGCTCTTCTTCCTGGGTCGACGCCACCAGATCCGCCACGAACGCGACGTTGTCGATGCCAGTCGCCTTGATCTGGGCACGGATGGACTCGTCCACCTCGCCGGTCTTCTTCTTCGACAGGTTGCAGAGATGGATCAGGGAAAGCTTCCGCACCTCCTCGACCTTGTCCGGCAAGCTGAACGGTCCAGTCTGGGACAGCCCGTAGCCCGAACTCCGCCCGCGACCATAGCCCTGATTGTTGTTCCGATGGGCATACGCGGCCTCACTGGATTCCATCAGCTCATAAAGCGCGCGCACCTCCTTGGTGTACTCATCGAGCTCATTCGGGCCGCTCACCACAGGAGGAAGCACCGTTGGGATCTCGCCTTGTGCCTGCAGAAGACTCAGGAAAATCGGCAGCGCCTCGGTCTCGCGACCGTCCTCCTCCAGCAGCACCGCCAGCAGGTAGCGCGTGCGCCAATCACCGCCATCAGGCAGCTCGGAGCGCAGCAGGCTGATCGCCTCGTCAAACAACTTCGTGCCCGCCAGCGAACTGGCGGCGGACTCGGCGGAACGCGGGTCGAAGCCGGCCTTACCGGCCAGCAGGCGCAACTCACGCATGCCTTTCACCGCCTGCCCCTGCCGCAGATACGCCTGTGCCAACGAGCTGCGGACGCGACCATTCACATCGTAGGGCAGGGCTTCTTCGAGAACGGCCAGCACCCGGTCCGGATTTCCCGCCTGCTCTTCCAGGTTGGCGATCTGGATCCGCAGATCGACGTCCTTCGGCTGAAGTCGCACAGCCTCCAATAAAAGATCGCGACGCTTGGTCTCGTTGTTCGTGACCCGTGCCAGCTCAGCCTGGGCGAGCACCGGGCCGATTGACCTGCGGTTGCCACGTGCCCGCTCACGCAGCTTCTCCTCCAGCTCCGCTGTCTTCGCCGTCCGCTGGGAAAGCTGAGCGAGCTGAGCCGCCCATCGCGCCTGGTCTCCGGGGCTCTGTGCCTCATCATAGAGACGCCAGTAAATCGCCTCTGCATCCGCCCACTGGCCAGCATCGTCATGCAGCGAGGCCAGGCTGGCAGCGAGATCCGCATCGCCCTCGAAGCGCGACACCGCCTGGCGGGTCATCTTCACTGCCTCCTCCGGCTTGCCGCTGTCCCGCAGCAATCGGCTGCCGGTGATCCACGCGGTCTTGTCGCCCGGAGCCGACTGTTTCCAGCGCTCCACGGTGGCCAGCGCCTCGACGGTCTTTCCCGCACGCTGCTGGAGTTCCGAGAGATCCTTGAAATAGGCAGCCTTCCGACCTTCATCGGTATCGGCCAGACGCGAAAGTACGGCGATCGCCGTATCAAACTCACCACGACGGTCGAGCAGCGCGGCGTGGAAATGCACCACCATCGGATCGGGGTTCGGATCGAGCAGTTTCGCGACCTCCACGAAATCGCCGTCATCCTCGATCAGGGACGCGAGCAGGCAGGTCTCCGCCGCAGTCCTTGATGCCTGAGCCGCCAGCGCGGTGCGGATCTCCACCGATTTTTCGGCGGCGGTGATGACACGCGAAGCCAGGCCGATGCTTTCCGCCAGCTCGCTCGTCTGCTTCGCGAGGCGCACCAACTTGATGGCATGCGGCACGGCATCAGGGGCCTTGCCCGCAGCCAGGGCCGACTGCGCCAGTGCAGCGAGAAAACGCGGCTCGGCGGAGTATTTCTCCGCGCGGGCGGTGAGGGTCTCATACGCGATCCCGCTCTCGCCGAGGGCGGAGATCGAACCGGTAGTCCGCAGCAGGATCTCGACGTCGTCACCCGCGCCGGCTTTTTTCAGGAGTTCAATGGCCTCCGGCTTCTTGTTGTTCCGGCCGTAGTGAGCGGCCAGCGTCTCCAGCGCGACAGGACCGGCCCCGGCGGCAGCAGCCAGCTCCTTGAGCAGGGTTTCACCCGGTTCGGTGAGATTGTATTGAAGCATCAGCGAGGCGATGCGGATACCGCTGCCCTCGTCCTTGCCGAGCAGGTCGCGGGCCTTCTTCAGGGCCGCAAGCACCGCCTCGGGCTTGCCCTGACGGAAGCGCAGTGCCGCCACCTGGAGGTGGAGGCCCGACTCGGTTGGGGCCAACTCGATGAGCTTGTCGAGTTCCACCGCCGCGTCGTCGTAACGCTCGCCATCGCTCAACAGACGGACGAATTCCTCGCGAAGTTCTCGCTCCCCCGGCGAACGCTTCAGCACCTCGCGGAAGCGACCGATCGCTGCGTCCGTCTCGCCCTGAGCGGCTTCCAGTTTCGCCAACTGGCGATGGATCAGCAGTCGCCGTGGATTCGCCTCGGCCAGCTTCTTGAGTTGCGCGGAAAGATCATCGAGCCGGTCCTGCTTGCGGTAGGCTTTTTCAATTTGCGCCAGCACCTCGCGCTCCAGCCACGAACCATCGCCGACCTGATCCAGCGTCGCGACATAGGCCTCCACCGCTTCATCGCTCTTTCCCGCCTGAGCCAGCAGATCGCCGCGACGCAGCATCCGCAGGGTCTTTTGGTAAGGGTCCTTGCTGGCCTCGATCAGCTTGCCCGCATAGACCAACGCCTGCGCCGTCTCGGACTCCGCCGCCGCAGTTTCGACCAGGTCTTCCAAAAGATCCTCGTCGCCCGGATGCGCGGCTAGCACCGCATCCCAGGCCTTGATCGCCTCCTCGGTGCGACCTTCGCGCAGCCAGGATTTTCCGATCAGCTTCGAAGCCTCCAGGGCGAGCACCTCGTCCTTGCCCGCCGCCACCTTCGCCAGATCCTCGCGGGCTTCCTTGAATTCCAAACGACGCAGTCGAAGCTTGCCCCGCTCCATCGGCAGCGCGGCATCGTCCGGCACCGCCTCGATCGCCTTCGCCAGCGCGGCGAGCGCCTGATCCTCATTGCCACGCCGCAGCTCGTAAGTGGCCAGCACCGACCAATCCAATCCGCCATTCTTCTCCGCGCGCTCCTTCAGGAAAGTGCCCAATGCCTCCACCGGCTGCTCGTCGATCCAGGCTCCGAAAAAGCGGTCGAACAGGGCCGCATTGTGCGGGCGCTTGAGCAGGACCTCATGGTATTTCAGCGCCTTCTCCGGCGCTTCCACCGCCTGGCTGAGGGTCGCAGCACAAAGGCACGCCGGAAGAACGGCGAGGGAAAACATCCGGGGTCTGTTCATCTACCTGCGAGTTATGGATTTGTGCTGCGGGTGTCGATGGAAATTCATCGAGGAAAACCCCAAAAATCATGTTTTCCGGAAAACTTCATGGATTCTTCATCCAATTGTAAAATCGCGCGGTGAGTTGAAAGAATCCCGAGTGACAAACCCGCATCATTTCGGCTTTGCCTGCTCATTTGTGGAAAGTTTATCCGTGAGGATCTTCAAGCGTGCCTTGAGTGGTTCGGAGGTTTCAGCAGGTGTGATCGAAGCCCGCACCTGACGCGCCTCATCGGCCTTGCCGGAAGCAAGCAGCAGCTCCACCAGATCCGCCTTCGCCACACCGCGAGGCTTGTCGAATGCCTCACCCTGGGAGTCCTCGATCGAGGAGCGGAAACGCGCTTCCGCCACCTGGGCTTGCCCCGCATCCCAGAGCCTGCGGGCGACATACCATCGGACGGCAGGACGCACTTCTGGAATCCAATCGTCAGAGGAAATGGCGACCAGGCTGGAAAACTCGCCGTCCGGGTATGCGGCTTCGAGCGACTTGATCCAGCCGCCATCGACCGGCAGCAGCGGAGCCAGCTCTTTTCTTGTCAGAACCTTCGCCAGGAAAGCCTTCCGCGTGGGAGCCAGGCCCTCTGCTGTTTTCCAAGGTTGATAACCTCCAGAGGATACCAGTTTCGCAAGGACGTCCTGATCCGCAAGCTTCGCGGCCGCTGCCTGGCGGGCGGGTGGCAGGCGCTTTACCACCTCGTCATAAAGTTCGGGCCGACCCGACCAGTTGGCGAGGAAGCGGCAGATGAGCAGGGATTGTCCAAGTGTCTCCGGCTTCATCTCCAGCTTGGTGGTGGCGGCATACACGGCGAGGTCTCCATAGATCGGCACGGCTTCGGCGAATCCTTTGGTCCGGCCCTCTATCACCATGACCACGAGAGGACGAAGGCTGTAGCCGGAGATGTTCTTCAATAGATTCGCCTGGATCTTCTCTGCGAAAGAATCCGCGGGATTGGACACCATCACCCCATCCCGAAGTGACTTGAGCAGCGAAACATCGCCATCGCCCATCGCCCGGATCGCTCCACGGATCTGGATGGGATATTGAACGAGAAAGAAATCATTCGGCGTCATCGCGACTCCCGGCAGCTCCTTCTTTGTCGTCCATTCGCTGAGGATGGTCTTGAAACTCCTGTTCTTCGACCAAGCGACAGCAGCTTCCTCGAAATCGGTGCTGATCACGTCGTCTGCAAGCAACAGACGGCTGAGCAACTGCGCCTGGCCGATCGGGTTTTTCGGCAGTCCCTTTTTTGCCAACAAGGCAACGCGGAGAATCCGGTCACGGAACGAAGACTTCGGCTGCAGCGGGCCTGAGCCGACATGCAGATCTGCAAGAACTGCCTCAAGCCGGGCGAGCTTGACCGTATCCGTATCCAAAGCCTCGTATTCCTGAACCGCCGCCTCGAGTTCCGATGTGTAGTTAACCAACCACGGCCGGGCATCATAGGTCTGCGATTCCGTGGGCAGCACCTGGTCGACGAGTTCGAACTGACCACCCATCAGCAGTTTGACAATGAAGCCCGTGTTGCCGACCAGGTCCTTCCTGCAAGACGCCAATAGGCGCTTGGTGGTTTCCACATCCCCGCAATAGGCAGCAGCCCGCAACAACTCGGGAAGCATCACTTCCGGAATCACCGGATGACCGCCGGGTTGCACACGGTTGGCATTGGCCCAGAACGCCTGGTAGATGCGACGGATCGTCGGCTGGCTGGCGCGTGAAAGGCTGCAAAAGCCGATATTCCTGAACAAACAGTGGCTGGTGTAGTTCACCGCGCTGCGATCAGCCCGGCAGTACTGTTCGTAAAGCTCGGCGATGGTTTCCAGCGAGGGTTGGTCATAGAGCAACTGCAGGCGGCGGGTCGCATTGGAGATCCCAAACGCGAGTCGTGGATAGGCCGGAATGGACTTGTCCTGCATGATGCCTTCAAAGGCCTTGAAGGTCGCGGCCTGCCCCTCGGGCTTGTCACCGGGAAAGCCGGTGGCTCCCGCCGCGACATCGGCGAATCGGGCAACCCGCGGATGGTCCTTTCTCAACCCGTTGATGATCTTGCGCTGCCCGGTAACTGCAACTTCCTCCAAGTCCGGCCAGAACTTGCTGAATCCGGCGAACACCGCGATACTGGCATGGTCCCGAACCTCCTCATCCATTCGGCCGATCATCGGAATCAGCCGCTGATATTGCTGATAGAGGTCCGAGCGGCCTGCCATGGCCTCGTTGTACATCGTGTGGCCGATGCTGGTCAGCAGATCCGGATAGAACAGCTCGGAGGAGCGTGCGACATAGGCGAAGCGCCCTCCGTCGGGGGAAGCCATCAGTTTGGCGAGGAACTGGAATCCCAGGTTATGATCCTTGCTCAGAAGCCCATCCGATTCATCGCCATCGACGAGTCTGGCAAGCGCGAGATCCCGCTCCGGCAGCTCGAAGTCGTCAGCCATTTCCGTACAGAGCTTTCCACCCTTCGAGAGCCCCTCGGTGAATCGCCTGTCCGCCGCGATGAAAATGTTCAGCGCCTTGGTGAGATCGTGGGGCGCGATCTTCTGGACCAGGGGATTGATCGCGTTGAAAAGGGCCTTGCCATCGACTCCAGCGTCCGGTGCGGCGAGCAGTTTCTCCGCCTCGGCGATGGCTTTCTTCATTTCCTGTTCCTCGGGTCCAGCCAGGAATTCGCGAGCCGAGGCAGGAAGGCTGCCAAGCGCGTCTCTCGGAAACCACGAGGCCACCATCATCCACTCGGTGATCCGCGCTTTCGGCACTTTGGAAAGCGTGGGAGCCGCCTCGCGCAGCGCTTGTCCTGCGAGAATGAGACGATCCTTCCGTTCGGAAAGCGCGGCGGCGATCATCAGCGACCCGAAGCGTCCGGCCTTCCGCTCCTTCAGTCGCTGGATCAGCGGCTGGCGCATCGTGCCGAGGTTCATGGCGTCAAGCGCTTCCTCTAGGCGCATCTGCGAGGTGGGAGTGGGCTGCATCTGGCCTCCTGAAAAATTGGACTCCACCCAGGCGACCGCGAACGGTGTCCAGTCGGCGGCGTCCGTCAGCCAGCCGATCGATTCGAGAAAGCGTTCCGCCTCCTCGGCAGACTTCAGCTTCAAGTCCTTGAAGGGCTCGATGGCGATGTCTTCCGAATCCCCGACCGGCAGGCCTAGACGATAGAAGGCGCGAAGCAGTCGCACGAGGGACGCCGGCTCAAACCCACTGCGCAGCAACTTGTCCGCGACCATGAGATCCATGCGCCCCAGCTTCGCCTGCTCTTGCTGGGACCAATCAATGAACCGGCTGTAGAGCGTTTTCCCGACCTGCCCGACAATTGTCTCAAGCTCCTGGTCCTTGAATTTCAAACCCGCCACCAATGCTCCGCGCATCAGTGGCAGCGATGAATCCGTCGTGGTGTAGCGTTCGTTCGCTGGAAGCTTCCGGAGCTGCTCAAGGAAGTGAGGCGCCGCCCCGGGAAGGGACGCCGCGCGGAGCAGCACCGCATCTTTCAGTGGCTCGCTCATCGACGCGCGAAGCCCACTCACTCGGTTGGCGGACTCGAGCAGCGGAGTGAGTTCGGAGACCTTTTTCATGCCGACCATCGAGGTGATGAGCGCTCCGGTCGGAGGGTTCGCCTGTCGCAGTTCCTCCAGATAGGCGGAGGGAAGGATGTCCGCCGGATCCTGCACCTGCGAGAGCCGGTTCACGATCCATTGCAGCGAGCCGTAGTTCTCCAGGCTGACGTTTCCGCCCATTGAGCCGATTAGCCACGAGATGTTGTTCTGGCTCAGACCACCGGGTGAGTTCGGTGCTCCAGAGCCACCCACCGGCGGCTGGATCGCGGCCAGCAGGGCACGCCGCGCCTGCGCATCGAGCTCGAATGGGCCGAACTGCCAGGCATTCGAAGCGCACAGCAACTGGAAACCCTCTTCCGCGAGATCCGGATGACGAAGCATCGCCTCCGCCAGCCTGCGGGCGATGCCGTTCCTGCGGTCGACATTTCCCTTGTTGGTGTTGCGATCCATCATCACCCGGCCACGGCCCAGCAGCGAGGGCAGCGAATGCGAGTAGCCGGGATCGAAAAAGCGCCTCGCATGCTGGCTGACCCAGCCGAGGTTCGGCCCTTGGATGACGGACGCATCCGCCGTTTCGAGCCAGCCGGTGATCGAGTCGAAGAAGGAAAGAAACGCTGCGGTGTCGTCGCCATCCTCCACCGCTTCCGCCGCCTCTGAGGCGGAGGCCGCGAACTCACGGGAAGCTGCGGCGCGGGTCAGCAGGGCACGCTGTTCGGCCTTCTTTTCGGCCGGAAGATTGAAGGCGAGACGACAGGCGATCTCGGGATCTTCCGGACGCTCGATGGCGAGCGCCTGGAGGGTTTCAAGGGCCAGATCACGACGCCCGAGGTTCAGGCAAACGTCGACATAATCGAGGCGTTTCACAAGGCTCTTGGAATCTCCAGGTGCCACGAGCTTGAGCAAGGCCTCACGGACGGGAGGAGAAAGCAGCGCGACGATTTTCTTTGGCGAACTGTCCGAATACCCCGAACTGCTCCTTGCGGCCTTGAGCAGTTGCTGGGCTTCCAGCGCGGCGGCTTCAGGCTTGTTCTCGAGAACGAGTTTGGTCAGACGATCGAGGGGAGAGGTGGAACCCCCGCTCGAAGTGCGGGACCTGACTGTGCGCGGGCCAGAGGAGGACTTGGCGACCGGCGGATTCAGGCGAGTGGAAAATTCACCGAGTCCAAGCTTGGTCGCGATCAAAGCGAGCGATTCACCACCTTTCGGACCGGCGATCACGCGATACTGAAGCAGGAACGCCTTGAAGGTTTCCGCCAGCGGAGCCCGCTCGGCAGCCGGGATGGTTTCCGCCACGGCCAGCATCGAGGAAAGCAGCCAGGCGTTGAAGGATGGATCCCGGTTTCCCGCAAGGCGCTGCTTGTCGAGAATCGTGAAGGCGTCCATCGGCTTCGAGTCCTTGATGGCCTGCATGGCGCGCAGCAGTTGGAAGTCACCGGCTTCAGCGGCTGGAGCCTCAACAGCGAGAGCTTCACGAGTGGCGGCATCATCCTTCACGGACATGGCCAGCCAGGCCCTGAGAAGAGGCGACTCGATCTTGTCGCGCACCTTGAATAGTTCTGCGACCACCTTCACGGAGTTGGAGCCGGGCAACCGTTCGGCTCCGGAGGCGAGCAGCCGCGGAAGCCATGCAGGCAGGGACTGGAGCGGCAGGGATTCAAATTTCGGCACACCCATTTCCTCAGGGTCGATCGATGACAGCGAGGCCGCCTGCCGGGCATTCGTCCGGGGCAGACGGAGGGCGGCATTGGTGGTCTCCAGCCAATCGGAAGCCTCACCTACAGTCGCCGCAGTTGCCAAACGATAGTAGGCGAGCGCCTCCGCAGATACGTCCGGCTGCGGAGTCGCGGAGTCGAAGAAGCCCAGCGCCAGTTTTTTCAACGCCACTCGATGCACCTCGGGAACCTCGGTGCCACCCAGCATCCGGGTGAGAACGGACAGCACATAGATGCGCATCTCCAACTCCCCTCCCCGGCACGCGGCTTTCGCCGCTTCAAGAAATGAAGGCCAGGCCGGCGACTCAGCCGGCTCACCCTCCACCAATCTCATTCGCGCGAGGAACATCGCATAGGGAGAGAGGCTCCGCTTCTCCTCGATCAGGCGGGATACCAGCTTCTTGTCGAGGTCGAGATCGGAGTACATCACCGCGAGTTCGAGCAGGCCCGGCGACGACGGAAATTTCTCCAGAAGGCTCTTCAAGTCCGGACGCCCCTCTTTCGAGGAATCGATCAGCGCCATCAGGAATTCCGGATTCGAAACACCTTGGGCCTTCATCTGGGCGATCAGGCCCCCCGCCCCACCCGCTCCGGATTTTCCGGCGAGGAGACTGAGACGCACCATCGAAAGGCTGCGGACTTCCTCCACGCTGTCGGGCAGGGCGATCTCGGTGCCCCTCGCCCGTGGATTGGAAAGGGAAGGACGATTCATGAATGCGGCCTGCACCGACGTGATCAACCGGATGAGGTCACGCACCTCCTTTGGATAACGTTCGGAAAGGTCCTGCGTCGACGCCGACTTGAGCGAGGGAATCTCGCCCTCCGAGTTGAGCAGCGAGAGAAAGATCGGCTGCGCCTCGCTTTCACGGCCATCCTTCTCCAACAGCGCGGCAAGAAGGTAACGGGAACGCCAGTCACCGCCATCGGGCAGAATCTCGCGCACGTAACGGATGGCATCCTCGAACGATCCGCCTGCGATCAGGGTCTTGACCGCGCCCTCGACCGATCGGGGATCGGACCCCCCTTTCCCGGCGAGGGAAAGCAGCTCGCGCATTCCCTTCATGGTCTGTCCCTGGCGGAGATAGGCCTGGGCCAGCGCCGAGCGGACACGACCGTTCATATCGTTCGGCAGGGCTTCCTCCAACAGGGCGACCACGCGTTCAGGATTTCCGGCCTGCTCTTCCAGCGTGGCGATCTGAAGCCGCAGGTCCACATCCTTCGGCTGAAGTCTAACGGCCTCCAACAGGAGATCGCGACGCTTGTCCTCATCGTCCAACAACCGCGCCAACTCGGCCTGCGCGAGCAAGGGGCCGATCGACTTGCGGTTGCTCCGCGCACGCTCACGGAACTTTTCCTCAAGCTCGGTGGTCTTTCCCGTCTGCTGCGCCACACGCGCGAGCTGGGCCGCCCAGCGCGACTGATCGGTCGCACTCTGGGCCTCGTCGTAAAGTCGCCAGTAGATCGCCTCCGCGTCTGACCAATGGCCCGCTTCGTCGTGAAGCGAGGCGAGACTGGCGGCGAGATCGGCATCGCCCTCGAACCTCGCCACTGCCTGACGGGTCATCTTCACCGCGTCTTCAGGCTTCCCGCTCTGGCGCAGCAACTGGCTGCTGGTGACCCAGGCCGCCTTGTCGCCAGGCGCGTTCTGTTTCCATCTCTCCACCGTGGCGAGGGCGTCATTGGTCTTTCCCGCCCGCTGCTGGAGTGCGGAGAGGTCCTTGAAATAGCCTGCCTTGCGACCTTCCTCGGTGTCCGCGAGCTTCGTGAGAACCACCACCGCGGCATCAAACTCTCCCCGGCGATCCAGCAGTGCCGCCTGGAAATGGATCACCTGCGGATCAGTCTGCGGATCGAGGAGCTTCGCCACGCCTTCGAAATCCGCGTGCTCTTCCAACAGCGCCGCGAGCAGGCAGATCTCACCCGGCGTGCGCTGCTGCTGGACTGTTAGATTGGCGCGCAGCTCATCGGACTTCCCACCGGCATTGATGACCCGCAGCGCGAGCCCGACTCCATCCGCGATCTCGCCACTTTGCTTGGCCTGCCGGACGAGTTTGAGCATCTGCGGCACGACCTCCGCTGACTTTCCCGCCGCCATCGCCGCTTGTCCGAGTGCGGCCACAAACCGGGAATCCGATCCGAAGGACTCCACGCGCGAAAACAAGCGCTCGAAGGACGTGGCGTTTTCTCCCAACGCCGCCAGTGCCGAACTGGTTCGCAGCAGCAGCTCCAGATCCCCGCCGCCCGAAAGCTTCTTCAACACCTCGATCGCCTCGTCCTTGCGAGTCGTGCGGGCGTAGTGCGCCGCCAGTGCCTCCATCGCCGCGGGTCCCGCGCCCTGGGCGGATCCGAGTTCCTTCAACAACACCTCGCCCTGATCATTCAGTCCATACTGGAGCATCAGGCCCGCGATGCGGATGCCGTTGGATTCGTTGCGACCTAACAGATCATAGGCTTTTCCCAAGGCCGCCTGCACCTCGTCGCGTTTCGACTGGCGGGCGCGCAAGGCGGCGACCTGCAGGTGGAGGCCGGCTTCGGTCGGTGCCAGTTCAATCAGTTTCCCGATCTCCTCCACCGCTTCGTCGAAGCGCTCGCCATCGCTCAACAAGCGCACGAATTCCTCGCGCAGTTCACGCTCGCCGGGAGAGCGCTTCAGCACCTCGCGGAAACGTCCGACCGCCGTATCGGTCTCGCCCTGCGCGGCCTCCAGTTTCGCGAGCTGACGCTGGATCAGCAAACGCCGTGGATAAGCCTCCGCCAGCTTCTTGAGTTCAGCGGAAAGTTCATCGAGCCGGTCCTGCTTTCGAAAGACCTTCTCGATCTGGCCGAGCACCTCGCGCTCCAGCCATGAACCTTCTCCGACCTGCTCGAGCGTCGCCGAATAGACCTCCACCGCCTCATCATTCTGGCCGGCGTTCGAAAGCAGATCGCCGCGACGCAGCATCCGCAGGGTTTTCTGGTAGGGATCGCGGCTGGCCTCGACCAACTTGCCAGCATACACCAGCGCCTGCTTCGTTTCCGACTCCGCCGCTGCGGCCTCGACGAGATCCTCCAACAGGTCCTCGTCGTCTGGATGAGCCGCCAGCACTGCGTCCCAGGCCTTGATCGCCTCTTCGGATTTCCCTTCACGCAGCCAGGCGCGACCGATCAGTTTCGAGGCCTCTCGGGAAAGCGTCTCGTCCTTTCCCGCCGCCACCTTCGCGAGATCCGCGCGGGCTGCTTCGAACTCCAGTCGGCGGAGACGAAGCTTCGCCCGGTCCATCAACAGCGCCGGATCATCCGGCACGGCCTCGATCGCCTTACCCAGCGCCACCAGCGCCTCTTCCTCGCGGCCCTGCCGGATCTCGAACAAGGCGAGCACGGTCCAGTCCTGACCGCCGTTCTTGTTCGCCTGCGCCTTCAGATACTCGGCGAGTGACTCCACCGGCTGCTCATCCAGCCAGGCTCCGAAAAAGCGGTCGAACAGCGATGCGTTGTGCGGGCGCTTCAACAGCGCCTCATGATATTTCAGCGCTTTCTCCGGGGCATCCACCGCCATGCTCAGGGGGGTGGCGCAGAGGCTCACCAGCGCAAGGGCGAACGATAAATTCCGGGAGCCAAACATGAACCAGCCAGTTATGTGTTTGGGACCGTCCTGTCGATTGAATTCCCCCAGCACGGGCCGGTGAAACCCTGATTTTACGGGGACTTCATCAGTGCTTCATTTAAGTTAACCAAGACATCAATGTTCCGGTGCTTCAGAAGCCCTTAGGCCACTTGGGGAATCCATTCAGGTCCTTCCTGAAAACAAATCCGGGCAGCCGATCGTGAGACCAACTGCCCGGGTTTGGAAAAGATGCGTTATTTGAACGGATGCTCCTTCAGGATTTCCGAGGTCTGATAGAATCCCTGGCGGCCCTTGGTGGATTCGCGGACACGCTTGACGTCGGCAGGTTGCACGGCCGGCGCCTTGTTTCCGAAGTTGTTCCGCACATAGGTCAGCACGGCGGCCACTTCATCATCGTTCAGCATGCCACCGAAGGGCGTCATTGGAACGAGTCCGTCATATTTTTTCCCCTGAAGTTCGAAGGGACCCATGAGACCATGAAGGGTGAGCTTGATGAGGCGATCGGTATCGCCGGTGGCCCACTCACTGCCAGCCAGTGGCGGGAAGGCGGGCGGCAGGCCTTTTCCATCCGGCTGATGGCAAGTGGCGCAGTGGGCATCACGGAAAAAGATCTCATGGCCCTTCAGGAACTGCTTTTTCTCCGCCTCAGCGAGGTAGCCTGGCACCGGCGGTGCCGGGTGCTCGTTGACCTCCACTTCGGCTGTGCCAGCAAGGCGGTCGGTGGCGGTCTTGGCAGCAGGCTTGATCCACTCGTCCTGAGGCTGCGCGGCGGCGGCGGCCACGATCTTCTTGCCGGTGGCATCATTGAGCCACGAGCCGGCGACGATGGTCTCCAGGCGCACGCGACCATGAGGATCGACGGCTGACTTCATGAGCAGATCGGCGTAATCGGGGATCTGTTGGGTGTTGTAGCGCACCACGCGAACGGCAGCTGCACGCACATGGTAATCCTTCGCCTGAAGAAGCTGGTGGAGCAGCTTGTCGTCGACCCGGTTCATGCCCCAGGTGGTCCATAGGGCTTCGAGCAGGTGATGCTCATACTTGGCGTCCTTCGGGTCGAGCTTGGCCACCCAGTCGGTGATCGCAGACTGAACCTCCGCCACAGGATGCGAGCGCAGCTCACGGCGGGTGCGGTAGCGGGT
>JANOBS010000478.1:0-4710 GCA_031411755.1 Luteolibacter sp.
TTCCAGAGCTCCAGCCCCCATTTCCCGAAGCGACGTGCCAGCTCGATCTTCTCGAAGCGCCGCAGGTCGGCGCAAGTCTCCACTCCCAGCGCGGAAAGCTGATCGCGCGACTTCTTGCCCACACCCCACAGCCGACCCACCGGCAGCGCCGCCACGAAGGCATCCACCTCGTCCGGCAACACCTCGAACTGGCCGTCAGGCTTGTTCCAATCGCTGGCGATCTTTGCCACCAGCTTGTTCGGCCCGATGCCCGCGGACGCCGCCAGCCCGACTTCCTCGCGGATCTGTGCCCGGATTTCCCGTGCGATGGCGGCGCCGCTGGTTTGGAGATGGGACATGTCAAGGTAGGCCTCGTCGAGGGACAGAGGCTCGATCAACTCGGTGAACCTTCCGAAAATCGCGCGGATCCGGGCGCTGTCGGCCCGATAGAGATCGAAGCGTACTGGCAACAGGATCAAGTGAGGGCACAGCTCCAGGGCCTTGTAGACCGGCATCGCCGACCGACATCCGAACTTCCGCGCCGCGTAGTTCGCTGTCGTCAGTACCCCGCGCCGACTTTCACCGCCGACCGCCACAGGCCTGCCTTTCAAGGCCGGATTTTCCCGTTCCTCGATCGCCGCATAGAAGCAGTCCATGTCGATGTGGATGATTTTTCGCACGAGGAGGAGGCAAGTGATCGGTGAGCGGTGATCAGTGATCGGAGAAGACGACCGATCAAGACTCTTCACCGATCACTGATCACTGTCCACCGATCACTCTCCATTTCCTCCACTTGCACCGCGACGCTCCCTCGCTTAGAAAAGCCTCCGATGAAACCATTCACCGCCATCCTCGCCCTCGCCCTTCTTCCGATGATCGCACTCAGTGAAAAAACTGAGGAAAAGGCCAAGACCGCCACAGAGGCGAAGGCCAGCAAGGTCCGCTTCAAGACCAACAAGGGCGATTTCGTCGTCGAACTCAACGCCGAGAAGGCCCCGATCACCGTCGCGAACTTCCTCAGCTACGTGAACAAGAAGCACTTCGATGGCACCACCTTCCACCGCATCATCCCCACCTTCATGATCCAGGGCGGTGGGTTCGCGTTGGAAAACGGCAAGCTGGAGCAAAAAGCCGTCGACAAGCCGATCAAGAACGAGGGCCAGAACGGACTGAAGAACGAGCGTGGCACCATCGCCATGGCCCGCACCGGCGAGCTCGACAGCGCCACCTCGCAGTTCTTCATCAACGTCGTCGACAATGCCATGCTCGACTACCCCAGCAACGGCGGTTACGCGGTCTTCGGAAAGGTCGTCGAGGGCATGGATGTAGTCGACAAGATCAAGGCCGTCCCAACCGGCACCGCGACCATCACCATGCGCCACCCCGTCAGCGGTGAGAAAATGCAGGCACCTTCAGAAAACGTGCCGAACGAACCCGTCGTCATCGAATCGGCAAAAGTGGAGTGATCCAAACCCAGGCAGGGGTCATCATACGTAAATCGGATCGTCTGTCGCCGGAAGGCCGCAGACGTTTTCCGTTTAGGCCCAATGCTTCTGATTCACGGCCTCGCCTTTGGCAGGTTTTTCGCACGCTCGAAAAAGACATCAGGATCGCCACCACAGTCCTTGAGCAGCATGCGGAATTTCGGCCCGTGATCCTGGTAAGTGATGACGGAGACAAGATGGGCATTGTTGAGATCGCCCTTGAGCCAGGACTCCAGTCCATGCCCTCCCCAGCGTTGGCGCAATTCTCGCAACTGATCCTGAAGCTGCTTCATGACGACCGCCTTTTCCTGACGCATCGTCATCGAGGATCGCCCTCCCGTATAGAGGGCCTCCAACCGTAGCCGCGTGAGCTCGATCTGCCGGTAAAACTCGTCTCGCTTCACCAGCAATTCCTCGTAGCGACGAAGGTCCTTGAAGCGTCGTTGATGACACAGCCAGCGCTTCACCCCCTCCTCCGCAAAGGCCGTGGCAAGCCCTTCATTGAACGCCGTGTCCCCATCGCGGAAGTAGCGCCGATGCGTGAGTTCATGGAAAATGAGCTCCGCCAGATCGATATCCGCCTCTTGGACGAAGCAGTTGAGCACCGGATCATGGAACCATCCGAGCGTGGAATAGGCGTCCACTCCACCGACGTCGACATCGTAACCCTGCGTCTTCAATCGACTGGCCTGCTCAAGGGTATCGCTCTCCCTGAAGTAACCACGGTAGTCGAGGTGCCCGAGCGTCGGATACCACCAGGTCTTTGGCTTCAACGAAAACTCCGGTGCGGCGTAGAGCACCCACGTGACGTGAGGTCGACCGAGATCCGCATAGGTGCCGTAGCTCTTGTCTCCCGGCAGTGTCAGATGATCGCTGGCAAACTGCCGGATGCCTTGCACTGCAATGAGCTGCTTCTTCACCTCCGGTTTCACCGATGGATCCTTCAGCACCTGGTCGATGCGACGACTCTTCCACAAAATCTCCGCCTGGCCACGAGCTCCCTGCCCATAGAACTCCAGCGTTTGGCACGAGGACAGAAGCCCCACGACCAACAATGCGAATGCAGTGAACGAGGCTCTCATCGGTTCAGCCGAAGATCCTCAGCAGCTTCTTGAGTTTCGCCAAGGTAAGCTTCGGCGGCGGGTAGCGGAAATCGGGATCGAAGGCCAAGGAACGCCTCAAGACCACTCGCTCGTAGGTAAAGCAGTCGAAGCTCGCCTTGCCATGATAGCGTCCCATCCCGCTGTCCCCTAGTCCGCCGAACGGCAGATCGTGCCCGGTGATGTGGACGACCGAATCATTGACGCACACGCCGCCAGATCGTGTTTCCTCGATCACCTTTCGCTTCACGGATTCATCATTCGAAAACACATACACTGCCAGAGGTGACGGGCGCGATCCGATCTCCGAAAGCACCTCATCCAGAGAGTCGAACGCAAGCACTGGCAGCACCGGACCAAAGACCTCCTCCTGCATCACCGGCGACTGCGCTGAGACGTCTGTTAGAATCGTCGGCTCCAAAAACAAGCTCGTCGAGTCGTACTCCCCGCCTAAGGAAATCGTTCCGTCCTGAAGAAATGCCACCACCCGATCGAAATGCCGGCGGTTGATCAGATGACCGTTTTCCGGCCCGAAGAATTCCTTCGATATCCGACCTACGGCTTCGACAAAGACGTCATGGATCGAACGCTCCACCCACACGTGATCCGGAGCCACACAGGTCTGTCCGGCGTTCATGAACTTCCCCCACGCGAGACGCCGTGCAGCGGTCTCGATCGACTTCGAATCACCGAGCCCACAGACGATTGCCGGACATTTCCCTCCGAGTTCCAGAGTCACCGGCGTGAGATGTTCCGCCGCCGCCAACATTACCGCCCGCCCCACCGAAGTGCTGCCAGTGAAGAAGATGTGATCGAATTTCTCCTTCAACAGGCTCTCGGAAATCTCGCGCTCGCCCTCGACCACCGCGATGAACTCTTCGGGAAAGCTTTCCCGGACCAACCTCGCGATCACGGCCGTGGTGTGCGGAGAAAGTTCCGAGGGCTTCAGAACCGCGCAGTTTCCTCCGGCGATCGCCCCCACGAGTGGCGAGAGCACGAGTTGGAATGGATAGTTCCACGGTCCAAGAATCAGGACCACTCCACAGGGCTCACGCCCAACCTGTGCCTTTCCCGGCCAGGCCAGCATCGGCACCTTCGCGCGCCGCGGCCTCATCCATTTCCTGAGGTGCTTCACCGCATGCCGGATCTCGCCGAGCACCAGACCGATCTCCGCCGTCCAGGCGTCAATCGCCGGCTTTCCGAGATCGGCTTGCAGGGCGGTTAGAATCTCGGACTCGCGGGCTTCGATGGCTGCCCCCAGTCGCTCCAACACTCCGCGACGGAACTCCAGCGAACGGGTCGCCCCACTCGTGAAATAGCTCCTTTGTCTCGCGATCAGCGCTTCGTGATTCATTCTGGCCTGCATTCCATCGCGGCGGAAACCCCATTCGTCAAGGATTCGGCACTTTCCGAAATCCCCCACTGGAAAAGCTGTGGAAGCCGGACATACTGCGGCGCTCATGCCCGCCGCCCAGAAATCAGTCATCGTCATCGGAGCCGGACTCGGAGGCCTTTCCGCCGCCATTTCGCTGGCCCAGGAGGGCTACTCGGTGTCGATCCACGAGAAGAACGACAAGATCGGAGGCAAGCTGAACGTCCTCAAGGAGCAGGGCTACACCTTCGATCTAGGACCCTCGATCCTTACCCTTCCGGCGATCTTCGAACGCCTATTCGAGCGTTCCGGGAAGAAGATGAGCGACTACTTCACGATCCGCCCGCTGCGCCCTCACTGGAGGAACTTTTTCCAGGATGGCAAGGTGGTCGATCTCGATCCCGATCCCGCCGTCATGGCCACCGAGGCGAGAAAAGTCGGCGAGGATCCGGCGAATGTGGAGCGCTTCCTGAAATACTCCTCTGATCTCTACGATCTGGTGAATGCAGGCTACTTCGAACAGGGACTCGATACCTCGAAGGAGTTCGGAGAGTTTTATGGTCTGTGGAAGTTTCCGAAGTTCGATCTCTTCCGCACCATGCACGGCGGGGTCTCACGCTTTCTGAAGACCCGGCACATGCGGGACATTTTCGACTATTTCATCAAGTATGTCGGCTCGTCCGCCTTCCGCGCGCCGGCCTTCAGAAAGCGTGAGACCCCGCCGTGCATGGTGCGGAAGAGATCGAACTTCGGAAACTTCCACAGACCATAAAAC
>JANOBS010000479.1:0-8367 GCA_031411755.1 Luteolibacter sp.
CGGCATCGGCCAGGCGACCGAGCGCATCGCGGACCTCGGTGGTGAGCTCGCGCGGGTGGTTCGTGTGGACGGAGATGAACAGCGGATGATGCTTTTTCAGCATCGCGCAGAGCTCCGGCGTGATCCGCTGGGGCAGGAAGATCGGGATGCGCGAACCGATGCGGACGAACTGGATGTGCGGAATCGAGCGCAGTCGGGTCAGGATCTTATCGAGCTTGTCATCGCTGAAAAGCAGGGGATCTCCGCCGGAAAGCAGGACGTCGCGTACCTCGGTCGCGCTCTCCAGATAGCGGAACGCGGCTTCCATTTGCGTGTCGAGGTGCTGTTCACCGACGCCTGAGACCACGCGCGAACGCGTGCAGTAGCGGCAGTACGAAGCACAGCGGTCGGTCACGAGAAACAGCACCCGGTCCGGATAGCGGTGCACCAGCCCCGGCACCGGCATGTGGCTGTCCTCGCCGCAGGGGTCGGCCATTTCCTCGGGCGCGGTCCAGCCTTCGTTGATGTTCGGGATCACCTGCCGACGGATCGGGCAGTTCGGATCCTCGGGATCGATCAGATTGAAAAAGTGCGGCGTGATCGACATCGCCAGCTTGTTTCCGGCCAGCAGCACGCCCGCGCGTTCCTCATCGGTGAGGGTCAGCCGGCTTTCCAGCTCGGCGAGGGAGTCGACGCGGTTGCGCAACTGCCAGCGGTGGTCGTTCCATTGCTCGGAGGTGACGTCGGGCCATTGGCCGGGCGCGTGACTGCGAAAGGTCGGGTCGAGGTCGGTGGAGCGGTTTGCCATCACTTGGGCGTCAATCTAGGGAGGTGTCCCCGGATGTCAAACGGTCGGCTGCGGGCGAATTTTTCGCTCAGAACGGCTTCGCGAGTCCCAGCCAGGCGGCGCCAATGCCGGCGGCGAGGCAAAGGGTCATCACCAGCCAGCGCGGGAGGATGTTGCGCTTGGCAAGAACCGGGGCCACGCCAAGGAACAGCCAGAGGCCGAGCTTCACCTGCCACCAGTGCTGTCCCATTGGCGGTTTTTTCAGCATGGCGAAGCCGACACCGATGATCAGCAGGAGTGAGATTCCATGGAGCATGGAGGCACATTTCTTGCAGGATCCGCCGCCAGCCAGCACGGCCCCGAGCGAGGTGAAGAGACCGAGGACACCGGCGAGGTGGAGAACTTTGAGAAGGATTGGGTCCATGGATTGGAAAGGTTGGTCGAAGTCTCCCCGCCGCAAGGTCGGACGCAAGAAAACTCAGGTGAATGCCTGAAATTCAGGGAACTCACTGGCAAGTTGCGCCTGAAGCGAGGCGTAGTAGGGTTTCAGAGATGAAAAAGGCACTCGCAACGTTGGCTGTCCTGATGTCAGGCGGCTATCTGCTGACATTGGGAATCCTGCCCGATCCGGTGCCCTTCATCGATGAGGGGATTGCGCTGGTGGTGCTGGTGAAATCCCTCGGCTACCTCGGGATCGATATTTCCCGTTTTGTGCCTTTCATGAGCCGCAAGGTGAAACCGGGGAAGGCTCCGGAAGGCGACGGACAGACGATCGACGTCTGATTTTTTGCTGGAATTGCTTCGGAAGAATTGCGGAGCGTGCGACGTATCCCCATCACTCTTTATGGCTGCCTCTTCCGGAACCACGACCCGTCCTCCCGCCCTTCTGACCCTGGTGGGTCTCCTGACCATCGGCTCGATGGTCGCGATGCCCTTGATCGCCGGTGCTCCAGATGGTGAGCAGGTGGCTGACTGGGTAAAGTTCGTCGGTCGCTTCCATCCGGTCCTCCTGCACCTGCCGATCGGGATCGTATCGATGGCGCTGCTTCTCGAAGTCGCCCGGATCTTTTCAAAGGACAAGCCTAACAGCGGCGCCGGCTCCCTGGTCCTCGGCTTGGGCGCGGCCTCGGCCGTGGTGGCGGTGATCGCGGGATTTCTTCTTTATCACGGTGGCGGCTATGAAGGCTCCGAAACTGCCGCACGCCACCTTTGGGGCGGCATCATTTTCGCCTCGGCCATGATCGTGACCTTCCTCGCCAAGGCCTGGACCGATGCGGCGGGTGGTGGCGCGTGGCTTTACAAACTGGCACTGCTTGGCTCGTCCGGCGTCATGGCCTACGCCAGTCACGATGGCGGCACCCTGACCCACGGCGAGGGCTATCTGACCGATGAGGCTCCGGCCCCGATCCGCAAGCTGCTCGGACTTCCTGTGAAAGAGGAAAAGGGCGGCGAAAAAGGAGCGCCAGCGAAACCGGTGGGCGAGCAGGTGGTCTATTCTGAGGTGGTCATGCCGATCCTCGAACGCCGCTGCGTTGCCTGTCATAACCCCGACAAGATCAAGGGTAAGCTGCGGATGGACACCTATGAGCTGCTTGTAAAGGGCGGTAAGGAAGGCCCCGCCATCGAGCCGGGAAATGCCGCCAAGAGCCGGATCATCATTCGTGCAGAACTCCCCCGCGATGACGAGGAAAGCATGCCGCCCGATGGTAAGACTCCGCTCAATGCCAATGAGCTGGCCGTCATCAAGTGGTGGCTCAACAGCGGTGCCGATCCCAAGAAGACGGTGACCGAACTCAGTGCCCCTGCCGACGTCCTCGAGGCCATCGGCAAGCTGGAAACGGTGTCCCTGAAGACCGGCGTGGCGAAGGTTGCTATCCCAGGAGACGAAGCTCCGCACGCCGCCGCGCCGACTGGGCCCGACGCTGAACTGAAGAAGCAACTCGCTGGATTCGCCAAGGATTTCCCGGGATCGCTCACCTTCGAGTCACAGCAGTCCTCCGCCGTCACCTTCACCGCCGTTTCGCTGCGCGGAAATCTGGACGACAAGGTTTTCGAAAAACTCAGCCCGGTGCTGAAGCACTTCGTCACCGCCGACCTTTCGGCTACCAAGGTCACCGACAAGAGCGTTGCTCTGCTCGCGGGATCTGAAAACCTGCGCATGATCCGGCTTTCGGAAACCGGAGTGACCGATGCCGCGATCGACACCTTGATCAACCTTCCGAAGCTCGAATCGGTGAACCTTTACGGGACCGCCGTGACCGACGCCGGAGTCTCCAAGCTCACCGTGCTGCCGAACCTGAAGCACCTCTATCTGTGGCAGACCAAGGTCACGCCCGCCGCGATCGAGGAGCTGAAGAAAAAGCTTCCGAAGTGCGAGATCGTAACCGGCGTTTGATCGCCGGTCACTGACTGGCCGGATGTTTGACATCGGGTCCGGCATTGGGGACCCTGCGACGCTGATTCCGTTTCTGAATTCCATGAGCCGATGCTTCGTTCCGCACTTCCATCGCTTTTGCTGTTCTCGCTGAGAACGGGTGCGCTCGCGTCGGAGGAAGTGCCGGAGTTCAACCGCGACATCCGGCCGCTTTTGTCGGACCGCTGCTTCACTTGCCACGGCCCGGATTCCGCCGCGCGAAAGGGCGAACTGCGGCTCGATAAGCCGGAAGGTGCCTTTGAAAAGCGCGAGAGTGGCGCGGCGATCATTCCGGGAAAGCCCGCGGAGTCGCTGGTCTGGCAGCGGATCCTCTCGGACGACCCGAAGGAGGTAATGCCGCCTCCTGATTCGCACCTGAGCCTTTCCCAGCCGGAGCGTGAACGGATCAAGCGCTGGATCGAAGGCGGCGCGGTCTACCAGCCGCATTGGACCCTGCAACGCGTCGTCCGCCCGGAAGTGCCGAAGGAGGGAGGAAATCCGATCGACTCCCTCGTTTCCAGGCGCATTGCCAAGGAGGGCCTAAGCCTTTCGCCCGAAGCGGAAAAGGAGACACTGATCCGCCGACTTTCGTATGACCTTCGTGGCTTGCCGCCGACGCCGGAGGAAACGTCCGCCTTTCTCGCAGACCCGGCACCGGATGCTTATGAACATCTGGTCGACCGCATTCTCGCCGATCCGGCCTATGGCGAGCGAATGGCTTGGCCATGGCTCGATGCCGCTCGCTATGCCGACTCGAATGGCTTTCAAAATGACCAGGATCGCACAATGTGGCCGTGGCGCGATTGGGTGATCTCCGCGTTCAACCGGAACCTGAGCTACGATCAGTTCACCATCTGGCAGCTCGCCGGCGACCTCCTGCCGGACGCCACGCCCGAGCAGATCCTTGCCACCGGCTTTCTGAGAAACCACGCGATCAACGGCGAAGGCGGCAGCATCCCCGAGGAAAACCGGGTCAACTACGCCATGGACATGTCGGAGACCACCGGCACCGTCTGGATGGGCCTCACGCTGAACTGCTGCCGCTGCCACGATCACAAATACGACCCGCTCACCCAGCGTGACTACTACCAGTTCCTCGACTTTTTCAATCAGACCCCGGTCGATGGCAGTGGCGGAAATCCCCAGACGCCGCCGGTCCTCGAAATGCCTTCTGAAACCCAGATGCAGGAGCTCGCCGCAGCCACCCGCCAGGCCGCGGAACTCGACCGCCAACTCGCGGAAAAGAAATCCTCACTCGCTGCCAGTCAGCCGTCGTGGGAGGACCAGCAGCGCGGCTCGCTTCCGACTGACTCTTGGGAGGTGCTGAAGCCGGAGGCTCTAACAGGTGCCGAGTATGACCTTCAGCCCGGTCAATCCGTCCTGACCAAGGGGCCGAATCCAGCCACGGCGGTCTACACCGTCACGACCCGGATTCCCGCCGGTCACTACACGGCCTTGAAGCTCGATGCGCTGCGCCACCCGAGCATGACCCAGGGCGGCATCGCCCGCTCGGACAGCGGAAATTTCGTGCTCACCGGCTTCGAGGTGCGTGTCACGACTCCCGGCTCTGCGGCGAGGCGCCTCACCGTGGATCGCGCCGAGGCCACCTACGAACAAGGCGGAATCTACACCGTGCGGCTGGCCCTCGACGACGATCCGTCCAGCGGCTGGGCGATCTGGGATGGCAAGCCGATCACTCGCGATCATGCAGCCGTCTTCCATCTCTCGGAGGCGCTCGATCTCAACGCCGGCAGCGTCCTCGAAATCACGCTTCGCCACGAGTCGGTTCACCCGCAGCACACGCTCGGACATTTCAAGCTCTCGATCACCGGAGCAGCGGCTCCTTCATTGTCTGGAAAGTCCACGCCTCTAACAGCAGCCCTTTCGAAAGAACCCGCCGCACGCACCCCGGAGGAGAAGAAGCTCATCCGCGAGACCTACGAAATGACAGACGCGGAGTTCGTCAAATGGACCACCGAGAAAAAAGCCCTCGATGTCAGGATCAAAGGGCTGAAGTCGGCGATCCCGAAAGTGATGGTGATGGCGGATCGCAAGGAACGCCGCGTCGGCCACATCCTTTCCGTCGGCTCGTATGACAAGCCGCTGGACCCCGTCACGGTCAACACGCCCGCCGTGCTGCCGCCGCTCGCGAAACGTGGGGAGGTTCCGGACCGGCTTGATCTCGCCCGCTGGCTGGTGTCGCGCGATCATCCGCTGACGGCGAGGGTGACGGTGAACCGCTTCTGGCAGGACCTTTTCGGCATCGGCCTGATCAAGACTCCGGAAAACTTCGGCATGCAGAGCGAGTTGCCGGTGCATCAGGAACTGCTCGACTGGCTGGCGGCGGAGTTCATGGAAAGCGGCTGGGATGTGAAGCACCTGCTGCGCCTGATCGTCACCAGCCGCACCTATCGCCAGTCCTCACGCGTGACGGCGGCGGCCTTGGAGAAGGATCCCGCCAACCGACTGCTCGCCCGCGGCCCACGTTTCCGCCTGCCTTCGTGGATGATCCGTGATCAGACGCTGGCCGACAGCGGTGCACTGCGTCGCACGATCGGCGGGCCTCCGGTGAAACCCTATCAGCCAGAAAGCCTCTGGCCGGAGGCGACTTTCGGGAAAGTGAAGTACGTCCGCGACAAGGGCGATGCGCTCTATCGCCGCAGTCTTTACACCTTCTGGCGTCGCATCAGTGCCCCGCCGATGTTCTTCGACAACGCCCGGCGTGACATCTGCTCCGTCAACCCGGCGCGGACGAACACGCCGCTGCACGCGCTGGCGATGTTGAACGACACCACCTACGTCGAGGCCGCGCGACTACTCGCATTGCGAGCTGCGAAGGAGGCCGGAGCCGATTCTGCCGCGCGCTTGAGTCGGGCCTTTCAGATCGTGCTTTCCCGACTGCCGACCAAGGATGAATCCGCCATCCTCAACGACTCCCTCCAACAAGCCCGCCAGTCCTTCACAGCGGATCCTGCCTCCGCCCAGGCCTTCTTGAAAAACGGCGACTCGCCGCTCGATCCCGCGCTGGAGCCGGTCGAGCAGGCGGCGCTGGCCTCCGTCTGTCTTTCGATTCTGAACCTCGATGAAACCCTGACCAAGGAATAGCATGGACCCGATCACCGAGAGCCAGCTCCTCGTCAACCGCCGCTTCTTCTTCGGACGCTGCGCGAACGGCATCGGCATGGCCGCGCTGGCCTCGTTGCTGGGACGCGACGCCTTCGGCAGCGAGCAGCCGCTGCTTCCACAGATCGCCCCGAAGGCGAAGCGGGTCATCTACCTGTTTCAAAATGGGGCGCCGAGTCATGTCGAGTTGTTCGACCACAAGCCGGAGCTGGTGAAGCGCCACGGGCAGGTCGTTCCCGAGAGTTTTGTCGCGGGGAAACGCTTCAGCACGATGACCGACAAGGCCGCTGCGAAGAAGCTGCTCGGAGCCTTGGAGCCTTTTCAAAAGCACGGGAAATGCGGCGCGACCGTGAGCTCGCTGATGCCCCACACGGCCTCGATCGCGGATGAACTCTGCTTCGTGAAAAGCCTCTTCACCGAGCAGGTCAACCACGCCCCGGCGATCCACTTCTTCCTCACCGGTAACCAGCTTCCGGGCCGTCCCTCGATCGGCTCCTGGCTCTCGTATGGCCTCGGTTCCCTGAACGAGAACCTGCCGACCTTCGTGGCCATGACCTCGGTCAACAAGGACACCACCTGCGGCCAGATCTTCTACGATTCCTACTGGGGTTCCGGCTTTCTTCCCTCGCGCTATCAGGGCGTGAAACTGCATCCCGGTGAGGACCCCGTGCTTTATCTCAACAATCCCGCCGGAGTGAGTCCGGCGTTGCGCCGACAGATGCTCGATGGCATTTCACGGCTCAATGAGAAGAAGCTCGAAGACTTCGGCGACCCGGAGATCGCCACCCGCATCGCCCAGTATGAAATGGGTTACCGCATGCAGACCAGCGTGCCCGAGCTGGCGGATCTTTCCCAGGAACCGAAGGAGGTGCTCGACATGTATGGCCCGCAGGTTCACCAGCCCGGCACCTTCGCGCGCAACTGCCTGTTAGCCCGCCGCCTGATCGAACGCGGCACCCGCTTCGTGCAGTTGATGCACGCCGGCTGGGACCAGCACCGCAGCCTCACCACCGAACTCTACACCCAGTGCCAGGACACCGATCAGCCGAGCGCGGCGCTGGTGAAGGATCTGAAAATGCGCGGCCTGCTCGATGACACGCTCGTCATCTGGGGCGGCGAGTTCGGTCGCACGCCCTTCATCCAGGGCGACTTCAACGACCGTCCAAAATGGGGCCGCGATCACCATCCCTACGCCTTCACGATCTGGATGGCCGGCGGCGGAGTGAAGCCGGGCCTGACCCATGGCGAGACCGATGAGCTCGGCTTCAACGTCGTGAAGGACGGGGTCCACGTCCACGACTTGCAGGCAACCCTGCTGCATCTGTTAGGCCTCGATCACGAAAAGCTGACCTATCAGTTCCAAGGCCGTCATTTCCGCCTCACCGACGTCCACGGCAAGGTGGTGAAGGCCCTGCTGGCGTAAGGGCCTGTTTCGGGAATGCTGCTTCTCGATTGGGTCTGCTTTCTTTCTCCGCCGAGGCACTGAGGAATCGCAGAGATCACCGAGAAAATTTCAATAGGGATGCTCCGCGACCTCATCTCGCCTCCGTGTCGCTGCGGAAAATTGGCAGCCAGCCGGGTGATGCCGCAATTTCCAGAGTTTCGGCAGTCCCGTGCAGTCTCCAGCAAAGCCTTCCAACCACTCCGACAATCCGCTTGGATCTTCAGCATTCTGGGTTCAGAATTCTTCCATGAATGAGGTCGTCGAAACCAAGACTTCCGGGTCGCCTTTGCCCGTGCTCACCGTCCGGTTGGTGAGTAACCCCTGAACCCGACCGGTCTTCAACAACACTGTTAGGCAGCCTACCAATGCATACACGAACTGGAAAGGTGCTCCTCGTCATGCTTGTTATGGGCGGCTCAGTCCTCGAAGCTTCTACAACATCGGGCGAACTTCCTCCCTATCACAATTGGACGATCAGAGTAGAAGTGGTTTCAAAAGTGTCTGACGAGAATCATGATGCAGGCGAGCTTGAAAAAGCCGCTGTAGAGATCGATTCGCCGTTCATGGCGTACGAGCAGGCGTCGCCAGTTGCCAAGCCAGGCGAAGAGCCGCTCGATCTTC
>JANOBS010000480.1:0-4361 GCA_031411755.1 Luteolibacter sp.
ATCCTGCGCTGGACCGGTGTCGGGGCCATCGGCGGACTCGCTGGGTATCTCGGCTGGCCCGACCGTGGGACTGTTTATCCTCAAGGCGTCAAGCCATCCGTAGACGGAGCGACTGCCAGAGAAGCTCAAACCACCCAGGCCCAGTCCACGGCCTCAGCCCCTGCTGGCCCGATGAGTCGTGAAGCCTTTCTTTCGCATCTCGGGTCCACCTTTCAACTCGATTCCGGCACATCCACCACGCTTCTCAAGGTGAGCGACGCCCAGCGGACGGCGAGCAAGACCGCGACCTTCGTCTCTTTCTCCTTGTTGTTCTCAGCGCCAGCAGGGTCCCCATCTGAAAGCCGGATCTATCAGGCCACCCACGCGAAAATGGGCGAGATGGAATTGTTCATTTCCCCGGTGGGTCGTTCCAAGGAGCTCGTCCATCTGGAAGCGATCATCAGCCAGCGGGTCTGATACGGCCATGACGCCGCCCGCCAGCTTGCGAGCCGTCAACGTGGACGACACGGAATTCCTTGTTTCCGTTTATGCTGGGACGCGCACGGACGAGCTGGCGATGACCGAGTGGGACGATTCCCAGAAAGCCGACTTTTGCCGGATGCAGTTCGTCGCGCAGGACAGCCACTACCGGCAGCACTACCCCAAGGCGGAATACAACGTAATCGAGGTCGAAGGAATCGCCGTGGGCCGTCTGTATGTAGACCGTTGGTCACGAGAAATCCGGATCATGGACATCGCCATCCTGCCACAGCATCGCGGCAAAGGCATCGGCACCCACCTGCTTCAACGGCTCCAAACCGAGGCGGCAGAGGCCAATAAATCTCTCACCATCCACGTCGAGCGCTTCAACCCCGCGCTCCTTCTTTACCAGCGACTCGGCTTCCAACCCATCGAAGACAAAGGCGTCTATCTTCTCCTCGAATGGTCGCCGACAACCTGAATCAGGTGAAGATCGCCTCGAACTCGGAACCCTCTGGCCGATCCGCGATCTGGGTGATGAAAATCTCCATCTCGCCGAGCGAGTCACACGCCATCACATAGCTGCCCTGCGGCAATCGGAGCCCATGAGAACCTCGAAAAACCAAGGAAAAAGGGTCCCGCAGCGCATCCGCCCGTTTCTGCCCGAGATTCCTGACTTCATGCAGGCTCAGGTCGATGAGAAGGTCTTTTGACTTGAGGGTGAAGCCACCTCCTTCCAAAGGAGCGAAGGTATCGATGCTGACAGTTTCGAGCGGGATCATCGGGAAATTTGGTATTGCGATGAAAATCGAATTCGAACAACTAGCCAAGGGTTATCACGTGGCGGAGGGCGTGATCATGCTGGCCATTTGAAATTATGATCGGATGGCAGCATTTACGTGATCCAATTCGTGCTTTGATGTCGGGTACGACCCGAGCATCTGGCTGGCGGGTGACGGCTCTCAAGATGCGGCAAAAAGCTTCGGAGCCCAAGCCAAGCACGTCCTGCAATCCGCCCCGCTGTGCTTCAATTCCAGATCGTAAGATGGAGTGACTAAACGAACCGACAAGCCGAGGTGGATTTAGTCGGCAGAAATTACGGTCACAAGCCCTGCGGACGAGGTGCTTTGTTTCCTGTGAGGTTCCTACAAATGTTCAATGTGGAGAAGGATCTACTTCAAAAAATTAGGACGTCGGACCATTCGGAACGGATCATCCAGTCGGCTTGGGGTCAGCTGCCCGAATTCGGATGAGGCGAATCATGGAGCTGCTTCAATCCATCCTGAAGATAGTGGACACAGGACCAGATGGTGAAGACCGCCGCCACAAGACAGGGGTAGATCGGATCGAAGGGCACCACTTTCAACATCACCCAGCCGAGGGCGAACATCTGGGTGACCGTGCAGACCTTTCCCGACCATCGTGGGAGGATGTGGACGTCGTGATTGACGAAATGGATGATCGCAGTGCCCCCGAGGATGATGAAGTCCCGGACGATGACGAGGGCGCTGAACCAGAGTGGGATGCTCCAGCCGTGCTCGCCCCAGTCGACCAAAGTAAGGGTGATCAGGGCTGTTAGAAGCAGGGACTTGTCGGCGATGGGGTCGATGATCGCCCCGAAGCGAGAGCGCTGGTTGAACTTTCTCGCGATCCAGCCGTCGATGCCGTCGCTGGCAGAGGCTGTCACGAAGACCGCCAGGGCTGACCAGCGCAACCATTCCTCCGGGTGGCCTTCGCGGATGCTCTGGCCGTAGTAGATCGCGAGCACGGCGAAGACCGGCACGAGAAAGAGCCTGCCGACGGTGATCTTGCTGGCGAAGGTCATGGAAGGGGATTGAACAACAGGATTGGTGAAAATGGAATTTGAAATCCGAAGGAGGTGGGCTGAAGTGACGATCACATGAAACCACAACCTGGTCAAAAGGCTCCGGATTTCACTGCAACGGTGGTCGGCGATGGCTATGCCAAGGGTGCAGCGGTCACCCTCTCGAAACTTCTCGGGAAGAAGGTGGTGCTTGTGTTTTACCCAAAGGACGACACGCCCGGCTGCACCACCCAGGCCTGTGAGATCCGAGATTCCTGGGCGGATCTGAAGGACCGCGCGCTGATCTTCGGTGTCAGCATCGACGAGGCAAAGAAGCACCAGAAATTCATCGGAAAATACAGCCTGCCCTATCCGCTGATCGCCGATCCGGACCAGAAGATCGTGAATGCTTATGGGGTCTGGGTGGAGAAGTCGATGTATGGGAAAACCTACCTCGGCACCGAGCGGACCACCTTCATCATCGGCGAGGATGGGAAGATCGACCAGATCCTGGAAAAGGTCTCGCCGAAGGAGCATCTGGCACTTCTGACCGCTGTGCTGGAGTGATCCCCGCGACGGGGCTTGTCGAAGGCTGGCAGCCTGCCTAGTTTCGCGGCTCCACCCGCCATGTCGAAGCTCCTAGCCCACACCAAGCTGCCCAGGGGAACGGTCGCCGTTCCTGCCTCGGCGATCGGTGGAATGTCCCTTGCCCTGGCGCTAGGTTTCCAGGCAGTAGGTCTGAATGCGCGGATCGATACATCCTTGTTGGCCTGGCTGGGATCGATCGGACTCGGCACGGCTCCGGTGATTCTGCCTGCGGCGATCGGGTGGGGGATCGCGATCCTTTTGGGCTTCCTTCTGCCGTTTTCCATTCTCGAAACACCGGGCCACTCCCGACGTGTGATGCTTTGGCTGAGCTGCTTGATGGTCGTTCTCGGAGCACTGCCGGTGCTGGGACTTTCCGCGAAATGGTGGTCGCAGGCGCCGGTGCTCGTCGCCGTCGTCTGGGGGGGGCTTTGCGCGACGATCTACGCCGCACGTCACTGGATGCCCTGCGAAGGGGGAAATGCCGGAGCGCGTCGCCCGGTTGGAAAACACTGAAGCTTCATGACCCGCGCGGATTATCCAGAACCGGTGAAGGCCTTGGTCGGCGAGCTCAAGCGCCTGCCGGGAGTGGGTCCGCGCAGTGCCGAGCGCATCGCGATTTGGCTGCTCCAGCATCCAAAGGCCGATCCACTCTCGCTGGCGACCTCGCTCCAAGAGGCCAAGGCGGCGATCATTTCCTGCGGCACCTGCGGATTTTTCGCGACCCACGATCGCTGCGGGATCTGCGACGACCCGAAGCGCGAACAGTTCGTCCTCTGCGTCGTCGAGCAAGCCACCGACGTCCTGCCGCTCGAACGCTCCGGAGCCTTTCGTGGCCGCTATCACTGTCTCGGAGGAAAGCTTTCGCCGCTCGACCGCGTGTCGCCGGAAGACCTACGGATTCCCTCGTTGTTGAAGCGCATCGACGACTCCGAACACGAACTCGAAGTGATCCTCGCGCTCGGCTCCGACGTGGAAGGTGAGGCGACATCGAACTACCTCGCCGACCTGCTGCGCGGACGTTCCTGCAAGATCACCCGCATCGCCCAAGGTCTGCCCGCAGGTGGTGGGCTCGATCACGCGGATGAACTCACCTTGATGCGCGCACTGGAAGGACGCCGGGCTTTCTGAAGTTCCAAGTTCCAAGGGCCAAGTTCCAACGAAGAGAGCGCTGCCACGATTCACGATTCACTACTTACCATTCACTTGTTCCTCCATGACTCCACGCCGCCCTTTCAACAGCAAACGCCCCGGACCTCCACCCCCGCCGCGAGACAAGGGCTGGGACCCGGTGGCTGCCTGGTATGACAAGCTCGTTGGCGAGGAGGGCTCGGACTATCACAAGCACGTCATTCTTCCTGCGACGATGAAGCTGCTCGATCCGAAAGAGGGCGAGTCGGTCATCGATGTCTGCTGCGGGCAGGGCGTGCTGGTGCGGCCTTTGTTGGAGACAGGAATCGCGAGCTTCACCGGTGTGGATGCCAGCCCGAAACTCATCGCCGCCGCGAGGACC
>JANOBS010000481.1:0-8088 GCA_031411755.1 Luteolibacter sp.
GACTTCCTTGACGAGGCCATCGACTGGACCGATGCCAACACCGCCCGTTCGATCGGAAAGCCCACCTCCATCCTCGATCACGCCGCCGCCGCGGTCGCGTGGATGCGCCAGCAATGTTTCCCCGGCACCGCCCTGCTGAGATATGGCGAAGGCGATTGGGACGACTCCCTCCAACCTGCCCGCCCCGAACTCCGCGAGCGCATGGTCAGCGCCTGGACCGTCGCGCTTTCCTATCAGGTCCTGCGCCGCCTGGAGAAATTGGAAATGCAGTCCGGAAAAACCATCCCCGGCGTCGCAGGATTCGCGGACGCGGTGAAGGAGGACTTCCATCGCTGGCTCCTGCCCGATGGCATCGCCTGCGGCTTCTTCGTCTTCGATGATGACGGAAAATCAGGCCGACCCCTCCTCCATCCGGCCGACACCGAGACCGGCATTTACCATCGCCTCCTGCCGATGAAGCGCGCCATCCTCTCCGGCCTCTTCACCAAAGAGGAAGCAGCGAAGCACCTCGCCATCATCCGCCAGCACCTGCTCGCTGCCGATGGAGCCCGACTCATGGATCGCCCCACGCAGTATCGTGGTGGCCCGCGCGACATCTTCGAGCGCGCCGAAAGTTCCGCCGCCTTCTCCCGCGAGATCGGCGTCTTCTACACCCACGCTCACCTCCGTTACCTGGAAATGCTCTCCATCCTCGGCGAGGCGGACGCCCTTTGGCACGGACTCCAACAAATCAATCCCGTCGGCGTCACCGAGGCCGTGCCCCACGCCCTGCCGCGTCAGGCGAACCTCTATTTCAGCAGCTCGGATGCCCAGGTCCACGACCGCTACGAAGCCGCCGAACGCTACCCGGAAATCGTCGAGGGCAAGGTCCCCGTCGCCGGCGGTTGGCGTCTCTACTCCAGCGGTCCCGGCATCTTCTGCCATCTTGTTAGAAGCCGCATTCTCGGCATCCGCAGGCATTACGATCGCCTCACCCTCGATCCCATCCTGCCCTCCAGTTTGCCGGAAATGACCGCCTCGATGCTGTGGGAAGGTCACGACCTCAAAGTCATCTTCCGCCACGACGCCCCCAGCTCTGAAACCACGGTCATCCTGAACGGCACGACCCTCGAAAGCACCCCCTGCACGGAAAACCCCTATCGCACGACAGGCCGCTCGCTCGACGTCTCTACCTTCAACAGTTTCCTCACCGACGGCCCCAACGTCCTGGAAATCACGCTTCCAGAGGACCGCTCTTCGTAGGCACCCCATGGAGAAAGTCACCGGCATCGGCGGATTCTTCTTCCGCGGCAAAAATCCCAACGAGCTCAATGATTGGTACGAGCGGAATCTTGGGATTCGCAAGTGTCCGCAGGAATACGAAGACGGCTCGTGGTGGCAGGACGAAGGCCCCACCGTTTTCGGAGCCGAAGACGAGGCGACCAGCTTCGGTCGTCCTGACCAATCCTGGCGGATCAATTTCCGGGTCAAGGATCTCGATGCCATGGTTTCCCAACTCCGCACGGCAGGAATCGTCGTGAACGTGGAATCAACGATCTATCCGAATGGCCGATTCGCCCATCTAACCGATCCCGAAGGCAACCAAATCGAACTCTGGCAGCCAGGCGGAACCGACTCGGCCCGCCCCAAAGAATAGCCACCGGGCAAAGCCCCTTGGACTTTTAGGTGGACCGCTAAGTTGTTCCGGTTTCATTCAGCTTCAGCCATTTCTCCACGAGCTGAGGCAACACAATATCGGCAGATCCCTTTAATGATTGAAAACCAAAGGGCTTGTTCGGAATTTCCAAATCAACGATTACCTTTTCAGCTCTGTAGCGGGCATGCTTAACGAGACCAGCAGCAGGAAATACCGAAAGAGACGTGCCGACCACAACGACTTTTCCAGCAGTCAGCATTTCTTCAACGGATTCATCATACCCATGAATATCCTCACCAAACCAAACAATGTGAGGCCGAAGCTGTCTTCCCTTGGCGCACATGTCCCCTATGGCGATATCGGCTCCATCCAACTCGTAGATCAAGCTCGGATCAGAGGTGCTTCTGGCCTTGTCTAATTCACCATGAAGGTGAATGACCCGACTCGATCCGGCCCTTTCATGTAGATCGTCGACATTCTGGGTGATGATAGTGACTTGATAGTGCTTCTCCAAAGCGGCAATCGCTAAGTGACCGGCATTAGGGTGAGCTGCCCTTGCTTGAGACCTGCGCTCGTTATAAAAAGCTAGAACTACTTCTGGTTGCCTTTTCCAGGCTTCAGGTGTGGCCACATCTTCCAGCCTCAAATGGTTCCACAGTCCGTTCGAATCGCGAAAAGTTGCTAGCCCACTGGGAGCGCTTATTCCCGCACCACTGAGGATGACAATCTTCTTAGGATTAATCTCGGGGTTGGCCATTTTCCTTCAATGTTCAACGTTCCACCTCTCCTTCAGCCACCCCAACGACTCCTTCGCCGTCCGCGCCTGCGTCTTGTAATCCACGTGCACCAGGCCGAAGCGTTCCTTGTAGCCATCCGCCCATTCGAAGTTGTCCATCCAGGACCAGTGGAACCAGCCTTTCATCGGGATGCCTTCTTCGATCGCCCGATGCAGTTCCCTCAGGTAACGCGTGAGAAAGTCGATCCGCATCGTGTCGTGAACCTTTCCATCGACTGCCACCCAGTCCATCGACGATAGGCCATTTTCAAAGACATACTGCGGCAAGCCATAAGCCTCGTGGAAGAAGCGCGCGGCCCAGTAGAGCCCCTCCGGATGCACCGGCCAACCGAAGGCCGTGCGAGGTTCGCCAGGCGCTTCGGCAACTACGATTCCGTCCGCCGCGATCTCACGACCGAAGTAATAGTTGAAGCCGTTGAAGTCCACCGGTTGGGAGATTTCCTGCATGTCGCCGTCGCGGATCGCCTCGTCGATCACCTGCGGATGCCGCTGCGCCAGTGACTCCGGATAGCGGCCCTTGAAGACCGGGTCCATCCACCAGGTGTGGCTCAGGAACAGGCGATGATCGCCGGTCCACTCCGGCTCCGTCGTTGCCTTCCGCGCGGCTTCCACGCTGGCTTCATTTTCCGGATCCGCCGGGATCGCGATGAAGGCCACATGTGCCATGCCGACCTGCGAGTCCGACACCGTGTCACGGATTACCGAAGTCGCGCGACCGTGGGCGAGGTTCACGTGATGCACGCAGCGCAGCACCTTCGCTTCCGTTAGAGTCAGCCCCGGCGCATGCACCCCGGCGCGATGCCCGTGACCGAGGAAGATCGCCGGTTCGTTGAAGGTGATCCAGTCCTTCACGCGGTCGCCGAGTTTCGTCGTCACCACCCGCGTGTAGTCGGCGAACAAGTCGGCGATGTCGCGCTCCATCCACCCGCCGCGCTCCTGGATCGCCTGCGGCAGATCCCAGTGGAACAGCGTCACGAAAGGCCGGATGCCCGCCTCCAGCAGGCCGTCGATCAGCTCGTCATAAAACGCCAGCCCCTTCGCATTCACATGCCCCGTGCCCTCCGGCATCACGCGCGGCCAGGAAACCGAAAACCGGAACGCCGGCAGCCCCGCCGCCTTCATCAGCGCCACATCGTCGCGCCAGCGGTGGTAGAAATCGCAAGCCGTCTCCGGCGTATGGCCACCGAAGATCTTTCCCGGTTGTCGTGCGAACACGTCCCACACCGACTGCCCTTTCCCATCCGCCGCCGCCGCGCCTTCGATCTGAGCGGCTGCGGTGGCCGCGCCCCAGATGAAGTCTTTTGGGAATTCGTTGATCGGCATGGGAAGAGGGTAAGGATGAAGCACTAAATTCTAAGCACTAAATTCGAAACGTAGAGAAGAGGAACCTCTGCGTCTTCATGCGAAGCCCTTTCCGAAAAGGACAGCCAGAGAAATTGTTCCGACTGTTTCAGTCGGGAACCTTCTTCTCCGACTGAGACAGCCGGGACACGTTTTCCCATCAGATCCTCCGCACCGCGATGCCGCTGATCAGGAAGGCGAAGCCTGCATAGACGAACCAGTGCGCGATGTCCTGATAGACGGCGGTCTTCGGCAGATCCGCTCGGACTTTTTCAGGATCGAAGCGGGCGAGCCCGTTGATGGCGGCGTCTGGATCACGGTCGAGGCGATATTCCGCCGGGTAATCGCGCTGCCAGCCGAGGGTTTTCATGAGCGAGTGATCGGTGTCGCGAAGGCTCAGATTCACGCGATCGCGACCCGCGAGATTCACCACGGCCTCGTAGCGACCCACCCCGGTCTGACGAATGCTGACCGGCACGTCCGCGCCGTTGGCGTCGATGGCCTTTGCATCCCATTTCACGCGATCCACCGGACGATCCTGCTCATCGCGTCGTGTGATGTTGACCAGCCATTGCTCGCGATCCACGGAACCCGCAGCCGAAAGACCGGACGATTGCTCCTTGCGGACGATGCCGCGAAACACCTGCGCCCAGAACGCTCCGGCATTTCCCCAGCCGAGCCACTCGCCGCCCCACTTCTCTGTTAGATCCGAGGTCCAGCAAAGACCGGTGCCGAGGCCGTAGCGGCAAACCGCGAGCAAGGGATCGCCCGTTTCCGCCGCCAGCAGCAGATTCGCGGTGGGCTTGGCCTGGGTCATCACGTAACCGAGCACGTAGGGAAGCTGAGTCTTTTCGTAGCCGGAGAGGATCGGGTGATCACCGGTGACGACGCTGGCGTAGAGGTCCTCCTTGATGGCGGAGCGCGAGGCCTGCATCGTTTCCTTGGTGAAAATCTGCGGCATGTTCGCCGGATCATCGGTCTCGTAGAAACGGCCACCACCCTCCTGGGCGATGAGCTGCATGACATCCTTGGCCGCACCTGCTCCGAGGCAGACGCTGGAAACGGTCATGCCCTGGGCGCGCATGTCGCGGACGAGGCCGGTGAAATCATTTTCCGGCGTCTGACCATCTGAAAGCACGATCATGTGCTTTACCTTCGCCACGGAATTCTGAAGCAGCTCCTTGCCCTTGACCATGCCAGGGTAGGCGTCGGTGCCGCCGTCGGCCTGAAGGGACTCGATGGCATTGATCACCGTGCCACGATCCGCCGCACTGGTCATCGGAAGGATGACGCGCGTCTCGCTGTCGAAGCCGACCACGGCGATCTGATCCTGCGCGCCCAACAACTCCGCAGCAGCCTTCGCCGATGCACGCGCCAGAGCGATCGGCTGGCCATCCATCGAGCCGCTTTTGTCGATGACCAGCGCCATCGCAAGACTCGGCTTCTGCTTTTCCTTCTCGTATCGCGAGGTCAACGGCAGTGCCTCCTCGACCGGTGTGCGGAAGTAGCCACCAAGCCCGAACGAATTTTCCGAACCGAGCATCGCGAGCCCACCACCGAAGTCGGAAACATAGCGACGTAGCAATTCCATCTGCCGCTGGTTCATCGAGGTCGCGGGCACATCAGCGAGGATCACGGCATCGAAAGCGAGAAGCTCGGCCATCGTGTCGGGCAGGCCACGTTCACCACGGATTTCAAGTTCGAGTCCCTGCTTCTTCAAGGCGCGGGCCAGGGGTCGCATCTGCTTTTCATCGCGATGCAGCACCAGCAAGCGCGGCTCGCCCTTCACCGTGATCGTGGTGGCGACCTTGTTGTTCACCGGGAACCAGTCCTTCTCGGGCTGAAGCTCAGCTTCCCAACGGCTTTCGCCGGCCGCAGTCATCGCGACATCGAGCACGACGGCCGTTTCTTTTCCGGCTTCCAACTTCACGGGTGTGGACGCGACCGCGACGCCGCCTTGAAGAATCCGCGCGGTGGCATTCATCGCCTCGTTGGCCCGCATCCGGAGCCGCATGCGGACGACTTCTCCGCGATACGCCACGCGAGCCATCGGCTCCAGCGCAACGATCGCAGCCTCTGGTCGGCGCAGGCCTTCCATCGGTCGGAAACAAAGGTCAACGCCTTCCTCACGCAACGTCTTGATCGCGGCTTCGACTCCGGGAGTCGTCGGGCAGCCATCGGAAAAGACGACGAGCCGACGCGCCATGCCGGCATCGAAGGCAAGACGGGAGCCCAGCAGCGCTTCGGCGAGCTTAGTGGAATCGCGCACGGTGGAATCCGCCGTTCCTGCGGTCGCTTCATCGGCCAATTTTTTCAAACCGGAGACATCGGTGGCGGTGAGTCGGGTGCCGAACGAGAGCAGCGATGAACGATCCGAACTCTGGAGCGCGGCGGAGGATTTCTCGACCTCCTTCACGGCCGTGCGGATGGACTCTGGATCGACCGACTCCGAAACATCGACGAGGTAAACGACGTGGAGGTGATCGCTGGTGGAAAGCCAATACGGCCGGCATAGCGCGAAGATCAGGCAGACCGCGCCAAGCAGGCGCAGCCCGTGGGCCAGCCAGCGTCGCGCCGGTGGACGGTCGACGAGCGAACGCCGCCACACGAACAGGCTCGCGGCGGCGCAGGCCAGCAGCAGCCAGAGGGGAAGAAGGGTGGAAAACTGCATGGGAAAACGGGATCAGCCGACCTTGCGGCGATGATAGAGGAGTTCCTCGGCGAAGAGGGCGATCAGCGCCGCGAGAAGGAACCAGGCGGCGAGCGGCCATCCGGAGGCGAGCTTGACCTCGGGAGGCGGAGTGCCTGCGACGGCAGGGCCGGATTCGCCGGACGAGAAGACCGCACCGCCGAGCTGCCAGCTGGTCGAATTACGGGAAAAGCCGTAGTTGCCGACGCGATCAACGCTCACCGGGGTCTGGAGCGGCAGGGTGCTGACCTTTTCACCCTGGCGAAGAGTGGCGACGGTCACCGCCTCGGTGCCGGGAATCTCGACCACGCTTCCGGTCGCGGCAGTGGAGGGAAAGGAATTCTCGCGACCGGTCAGCAGCACCGCGGCGTCATGGACCAGCACCGGAAACCACGGCGAAAGGAAGAAATCCTCGCGCGAGGGATCGAAGTTCAGCACCACCGCGCGACGACCATTCGCCGAGCAGGTGTAGAGCAGCGGCGTGCCATCGGCATGGGCCAGCACAACGACCGAACCCGCCGGAGCGGTCAGTTTTTTCGCCCCATCGAAAGACAGCAGCGCGGGGTCGATGCGGGCGATGAGCGCGTGATCCTTCGAAGCAACCTCCGGCGCGCCGGGAGTCAGTTCCGCACCAACGTCCTTCCAGAACGGCGACTCACCAGACGGAGAAAACACGATGCTCGTCTCGGTTTCCGGCGGTGGCCCTTCGGCGAGGGAAAGACGGGCAAAATCATCAATCGGCTCGAACAGCGAATCCGCCCGACTGAAGGCGGCGATACACTGCTGGAAGAAGAACGGATTTTTCGCAGCGACCTGCACTGGGATCGGCTGCGGCGCGTTCAGGCCGAGCGGGGCGATGTCATCCGTCGCCAGCGCATCAGAGCCGCGCAAACGGAGCAGCCACGCGCCGGGCTCGATGCCTTGGAGCACGATCGAATCGCTGGCCTCGCCACGCGCCGGGAGATTCATCGAGAACAAGTGAGCCAGCTTGCCATTCTCCGCCGAGACCAGCTCCAACTCGACTTCGCGAGCTTCAGGGAAATCCGAGATCAGCGAGGCATAAAGCGTGGCCCGGCTTGGCGCGTCCCAGTGCAGATCCGCCGCTGTGATGCCGGCATTCCCCGACTTGCCGCCGACGGTCACGACCTCCACCCCGGCCGGGATGGTCATGGCGGCCGAGTGATTGTCTGTTAGAAACAGGATCCTCGTCTTCGTGGTGTCATTCGTGGAGCTGAGCAAGGCCAGCTCGTCGAGAGCATGCGGATCGAGCGCGAGATCGGAGGCCTCGATGCCGTCGAGCGCATCACGCAGCAGCTTCGCGTGGTTGGTCAGGTTCGCACGGTAGTCGATGCGGTTGGAAACGGTGGCAACAGCGGCGCGCTGCGAACCTCCGAGAGCGGTGATCCACGAACCCGCGAGCTCCTTGGCGCGGACGATCCGGGACTTTCCGTCATCCACGCCGTTCATCGACGCGGAGCGATCCACCACGATCAGCAAATCCGGCGCCGTGCCATCGCCGATGCGCGGACGAGTGAGAGCAAAGACGGCAGCAAGAAACGCGAGCGCCACGAGCAGAAGCGAGAGCAGGTTGCGCAGCCGCTGAAACAGCGAGTTCGAGGCCTTCTG
>JANOBS010000482.1:0-6379 GCA_031411755.1 Luteolibacter sp.
TTCGTCGCCGCCGCCGCCGCCGAGCGCGGCAAGCTCGTCCTCCCCGGACGCGCCGTGCAGACCGGTCGTCAGGTCGGCCCTGCCGAGGTCCAACGCATCGCGAAACGCTGCGGTATTTCCGGACCCTTTCTCGATACCGAGGACCTCTTCCGCGGCTCCGTTTCCGCGACCCCGATGGAAATGGCAATCGGCCTCTCGACACTCGGCAACCAGGGCAAGCGCCCGAAGCCTTTCCTCATCCGGGAAATCAGGAACGCCGCCGGAGAAATCGTTTACACCGCCAAACCCGAACTCTTCCCTGCCCTCTCCGCGAATGGAGCCAACGAAGCGAAGTCCGTGCTGCAATCGAGAGCCGGCACCAAATGTTTCACCGGGGCCACCGGCTCCGAGCGCGAAGCCTGGACCCTGCGTCTCGGCCCGAAAGGAGCCACTACGATCTGGATCGGTTTCGATCAACCCGAAGTCATTGCTCCCGAACCCCGTCTCAAAGCCCTCCTCGACGAATTCGTCAGCCGCCTCGGAAACGAGTGAATGCAGTCAGCGCTCTTCCACCACTCACCATTTACTCTCCACCATTCACATTCTGCATGACCCGCGAAACCCTCGCCGACGTCCTCGATGAAATCGCCCAGCTCCTCGAACTGAAGGGCGAGAACCCCTTCAAGATCCGCGCCTACCGCCAAGGGGCCGAAGTCGTCCGTGGCTTCGACGGTGACATCGTCGCCCTCGCTCGCGACAATCAGCTCGACGGCATCAAGGGCATCGGCGAGGCCCTGCGCGACAAGCTTCACGAGCTCGCCACCACCGGCACCCTCGCCTTCCATCAGAAACTCCGCGCCGAATTTCCCGAAGGACTCTTCGAACTCTTCGACGTCTCCGGACTGGGACCGAAAAAGATCAAGGCGCTGTGGGAAACCCTCGCCGTCGGCTCCATCGCCGACCTCAAGGCCGTCTGCGAGGCCAACAAGGTCGCGGAACTTTCCGGCTTCGGCGCGAAGACCCAGACCAAGATCCTCGAAGCTCTCCAGCAACGCGAAAGTTTCGCCGACACCTTCCGTCTCGGCACCATCACTTCGCTGGTCGATGACATCCTCGAGGCCCTGCGCGACCATCCCGCCGCCTCGCGCGTTGCCGTCTGCGGTTCATTCCGCCGCGCCAAGGAAACCGTCCACGACCTCGATTTCCTCGTCGCCACCAAGGAGCCCGCTGAACTCTGCCGCTACTTCACCACCTTCCCGCCCGTCACGTCGGTCATCGCCTGTGGCGACACCAAGGCCTCGGTGCGCCTGGAGAACGGCCTGCAATGCGACCTCCGCGCGGTTTCGAACGCCGAGTTTCCCTTCGCCCTCCAGTATTTCACCGGCTCCAAGGAGCACAACGTCGCCATCCGCCAGCGGGCACTGAAACACGGTTGGTCACTCAATGAATACGGACTCAATCCGGTCGATGGCGCGGCACCCGCTCCTGAGATCACCGACGAGATCGAAATCTACAAGGCACTCGGCCTGCGCTACATCGCCCCCGAACTCCGCGAAAACCGAGGCGAGATCGAAGCCGCGGAAACTGGCGACCTGCCAAAACTCGTCGAGATCGAGAACCTTCGCGGCACCTTCCACAACCACACCACCGCCTCCGACGGAGCCGACACGCTGGATGAAATGGCCGAGGCCGCTCAGGAACTAGGAATGCAGTATCTCGGCATCGCCGATCACTCGAAATCCTCCTTCCAGGCCCGGGGACTCGATGAGGAACGTCTCCTTGCCCAGATCGAGAGCATCCGCGCGCTCAACGCCACCTTCACCGGCTTCAAACTCTTCGCCGGCTCCGAGGTCGACATCCTCAAGGACGGCTCGCTCGACTTCGATGATTCCATCCTCTCGCAGCTCGATTACTGCGTCGCCTCGGTCCACAACGTCTTCACCCTGTCCGAGGACGAGATGACCGCACGGATCTGTCGCGCCATGGAAAACGAGCACGTCACCATGCTCGGCCATCTAACAGGACGCCTCCTGCTCAAGCGCGAGGGTTACGCCGTCAACCACGCGAAGATCATCGACTGCGCGGCGGAAACCCGGACCATCATCGAGCTCAACTGCAGCCCCATGCGTCTCGACATGGACTGGCGCTGGTGGAAGCGTGCCAAGGACAAGGGCGTGCTCTGCTCCATCAACCCCGACGCTCACTCCACCGCCCAGCTCCACTACCTCCACCTCGGTGTGCGATTGGCGAGGAAAGGCTGGCTGTCGAAAGAGAACATCCTGAACACGAGGTCGATGAAGGACGTGGAGCAGTTCCTCACAACTCCCAAAGCGAAGCGCTGAGTCCCTCAAGGAGTGTGGGCATCTTGCCTACACGAGATGGGAGAAACCTACGCTTTCCGGGAAACGCGCTCTCCAAAGCTCTGGATGGACGCTTGGTTGGCGGCATTCGCCAAGTGTTCCAGATTTCAAATGATCACTACCGACAAGGCCTTCTCCCAATTCAAGGGGCTGAATCTGCGTGTGCTGACGCAGTAGACGTCACGTGCTTCTCAACAAAGCGAAGACCAGCGCCAGACCGAAGGAAATTCCAAGATACCATCCGCAGATCTTCACGGTGGTTTTGCGGGCGGTGCCGCAGACCTTGTCGACCAGCAGGTAGAGGGCTCCCACATCGATCAGCACCACGAACGGTCCGAGAAATGGGGCCAGGATCACCCGGCTGAGCAATCCCACGATCATCATGCCAATCATCACGATCCAAGTCTCGGTCAGGCTGACATTGGAGTTGGTCTGACCGGTGAAGAGGGTGATGAGAAACCACAGGATGCCGACTTGGAGGAAGGTGCCGAAGATGTTCATGGATTGGAGAGCCGGGTGGGAGTAAGAAGCAAGGTCGTCCAACTAAAACACCGCCTCGCAAACAATCCATACCACTGGAACCAGCACCACCAGTGCGATCGCCCCGAAGCACAGCTTGTTGACGAAGCGCCTTGCTTCTCGATCCAGTCCCGACTCCCCCACCCGGCTTTTGTCCCGCATGGCTTGGTCGGCCGAGCGGACCTTCAGGATGAGTTCGATCAATTCCAGGATCATGGTTTGCGGGCGTTCATGAGCTTGAGCTGTTTACCGCGCCTTCGCGATTTTAGGGATTACATTGAGAGGCCTCTTTGGAATGCAGACAAAAAAACGCCGCTCTAACAGAGCGGCGTTTTGGGAAAATAGCGGTTGCCTTGGGACGGAGACGTCCCGGCTCCTTATCGCGGGATCGAATCGTAGAGTTGCTCCAGCGCGAGGATGCTGTAGGCGGTGACGAGGATGGGATTGCTTTCCATCCAGCGGCCGGTGGTGTTCGACCAAGAGCCATCGCCCTTCTGGAGGGTGAGGAGCTTTTCACCGAGATCCTTGCGCCAGTCGGCTTCCTTGCCGTCGGCGAGCTTGAGGGTGTCGATGTTGGCGGCGCTGAGGGCCTTGCTCATGGCCTGGTAGTAGTAGTACTGGCCTTCCGCCTTGAGGCCGGGGTTATCGTCGACGGTGTAGTTTTTCGCGAGCCAGTCCTTCACCGCGACGACGCGTGGATCATCCGCGGAGACCTTGGCATAGACCAGGGAGAGCAGGCCGGCGTAGGACATGGAACCGTAGGAACGCAGGGCAGTCTTGCCATCGGGGAGCGTGTCCTCGGCCTTCGATTCAGTGGAGGTGTAGACGAAGCCACCCTTGTTCTTGGCATCGTCGGACGCCCATTCCTGGTCGTTGCTGGCGGTGAGGTTCTGGCAGCGGGAAAGGAATTTCACCGCCGCGCCCCAGTCGAGGTCGGGCTGGTCGCCGTGCTTGTCGTCAGCGACGACCTTCTCCGACAACTTGAGCGCCTCGATGGCGAGGTAGGTGTTCGACATGTCGGTGTGATCGTTTTTCGATCCGTAGCCGATGCCGCCGTCGTTGGGGTTGTCGGTCTTGCCCTTTTCCCCGGCGTCCCACTGCTGGCCGATGAGGTGCTTGCGGGCTTTGACAATGACCGTCTCGTAGTCGGTCTTTCCAAGAGCGGAAAGCGCGGTGACCGAGGTGGCGGTGTTGTAAACCGAGAGGCCGCGGTTGTAGATGCCGCCGTCTTCCTTCTGCTGCTTGACGAGCCAGTCGAAGCCCTTGGCGATGTTCGCCGGGGTTTCCTTCTTGAGGTCGATGTTCGGATCGCGCGAGGCAGCGGTCAGCGCAAGGGCAGTGAAGGCGGGAATGCCATCGTCGTCCCAGTGGCCGTCCTCCTTCTGCTGGGTCTTGAGCCAGGCGTTTCCACGTGCGATGGCCTGCTTGATTTCCTGCTGAAGGGAAAGATAGCGGCTGTTGTCCGGCGCGGCGGTGGCGAGGCCGGCGGCGAAAAGGCTGAGAAGGATGGCGGGCTTCATGGCTTTGGGGCGGTTGGAGTTGGAGGATTCGGGGAAAAGATGAGGGTGACCTTGGTATCGACCGGCGGAACGCGCTTCACGAAAGGCTGCCAGACTTCATCGTTCATGTTGTCGTTTCCGGGATAGAGGATCATCGCACTGTTGGTCAGGAAAATCGCGATGATGTCGCCGCTGGACTCGGGAGCGAAACGGCCATTCTCGATCTCAGAACCACCATACAACCATGGCCCGGACGGCATCTGCTTTTCTGTGGCGGAATCGGCAATCCATTCATTGACCGGGCAGGACTTCGTCTGGCCCTTGTCATTCCACTCGACCTTGATGTTCACCCGGGCGGCCGCCTTGACATCGTCAGGCACCTTGTTCGCAGCTCCGATGTTCTGGCCGTTCTCGTCATAGGCGAAATACAGCTCACGGGAGGGCTTGTAGCGGAGCAGGGCGAAGGCGACGTTGAGATGAGTCGCGGATATCCCGGTCCGGAAAAGGGATTCGTGGACCTTGCCGTCCTTGTGGACGAGGAGGAACTCAAGGAGCCCCTCATTCATGTTCACCTCGGCAGGGATGCGGATTTCACGGGTCTTCTGATCGAAGGTCACCTCGCCAATGCGGTAGCGTGTGGCATCGAGCTTTTCGACCGCAGGCTTCACCGGCTCCATTTTCTGATCCGGGGCCGGCAGCGTGGAGGGCTCGACCGGCGCGGGGGCAGGCTCCGCCGCCACCTTGAGGGAAAGGAACGCGGAAGTGAGGAGAAAAAGGGGCAGTCTCATGGCGGGAAGTTAAACACTCTTTGAATGAAAACGATCCAGAGGGACGGATCTTTGGAAAAACTTGGAGAAACTAGCGATTCCGGGGCCGCAAGGGCGCGGAAGGAGTTGGCGCGGGCGTCGGTTTCGGGGGTGCCAGATTGAGCGCGGTGGCCATTTCCCTCCAACAAAGGCGGGTCACGCGGTTCGTGAGGGCCTCGGCCGGGTCGTCGGTGGACTGGAGGGTGAGCGGCGGGGTGTAGGCGGTTTTCCCGCTGATCTGGCTGGAGACGAGCTTGTAGAGGGTGCGGAATAGCTGGTCCCTCAACGCCGCAGGATCGCTGACGGTGAAGGAGAGAACCTCACTGGATGGAGCGTCTTTCTCCGATCCGGAAAGCCAGACCGCTATTGGCGCGGGACCGGAGGCGTCGACCGCCTTTTTGCCGATGGCGATATCCGGAGTGACGCTCACCACTCCATCCGAAGCATCACCAAGCAGACGGGCGGCTTCTTCAAGCAGCGGCTTCAGGGTTGGAGCTGTGGCAGGTCCGGTTCCGGCGTGCAGGACGAGCGGGATCGCGCCCTCGGGATCGATGTTCCAGGATGGCAGCGTCGGCCGCAGGCGTTTCACGGCGCCCACCGCGATGAGCTGAATCTCGGCGTCCGCCTTGCCAAGATCGATGACCCGCTCCCAGGCAAGCAGCGCGCGTTGAAAGGAGCCCTTAGCCTCCAGGGCCGTGGCGAGCTTGACGAGATGGTCGGCCCCCTGCTGGGAGTCCACTGCATAGGCCTCGAGACCGGGAGCGGTCTCGAGACTCCCAAGATTGATTTCAGGTTCCTTCGGTGTCTCGGGCTCTGATGGCTTCGGCGGCTGGCCGTCCAGGGAAGTGGACGGTACGGGAATATCATTCGGCCCGGAAGCGGACCCGATTTTCGACACCTGGAGCCGTGCAAAGGCGAGCTTTTCAGCGCTCGGCGGCGCCACGAAATCATAGTCACGGGTGCCCCACCACCAGGTCGCGGAAACGACACCGGTGGCCAGCAGCAGGACGATGAGAATCGGCACTCGCACGCGCGAAAGGTGACTGGGAGCCCAGCAGCCGGAAAGCGGAAACACACGGCCGCGCCGGAAAAGCAAAACGCCCCGCCGGAGAACCGGAGGGGCGTTTGCAAAATGGGAACCGATCAGGCGCGGTCAGCGGTCTTCACGAGAAGGGCGCGCTTGCCGACACGACCACGGAGGTAGTGAAGCTTGGCG
>JANOBS010000483.1:0-1649 GCA_031411755.1 Luteolibacter sp.
CATATTCACGGATTCAGCAGCGCTCTAACTGTCGCGGCGTCGAGGCGGTTGGAGATGTCGGCATCCGCAAGAATCCCTGCCGCGAGCTTGCCTTTCTCCTGCTGGAGCTTGTGGATGCGCTCCTCGACGGTGCCCTGGCAGATGAGCTTGTGGACGAAGACCGGCTTGTCCTGGCCGATCCGGTAGGCGCGGTCGGTCGCCTGCGCTTCTGCCGCTGGATTCCACCAGGGATCGTAGTGGATGACCGTGTCGGCCGCGACGAGGTTCAGGCCGGTGCCGCCGGCTTTCAGCGAGATGAGAAAGACCGAGGCGCTACCGTTCTGGAACTGCTCGACCAGCTGGCCGCGGTTCTTCGACTCGCCGGTCAGTTTCATGTACGAGATCTTCCGTAGTTTCAGTCCGTCCTCGATCAGCGAGAGCATTGAGGTGAACTGCGAGAACAACAGCGTGCGACGGCCTTCCTCGACCAGCGTCTCCAACAGCTCGAACAGGTAATCGAGTTTTCCGGAACCGGCGGTGTCGGCCTCGAACTTTGACTCGCCCTCCAGCTTCAGCAGACGCGGATCGCAGCAGATCTGGCGCAGCTTCATCAGCGCCTCCAGGAAGACCATTTGCGACTTCTCCATGCCCCGCGCGGCGATCGCTTGGCGGACGCGCTTGTCCATGGCGGCGCGGATGGTTTCGTAAATGTCCTTCTGGCCGGTGGTGAGCTCGACGGTGTGGATCAGCTCGGTTTTCGACGGCAGATCCTTCGCGACCTGGTCCTTGGTGCGACGCAGGATCAGCGGCGCGACCCGCTTCTTGAGCGCGGCCTGGCATTCCTCGTTGCCGTCCTTCTCGATCGGGTTCCGGAAGCGGCGGTTGAAGTCCTCCTGACCCCCTAGGAAGCCGGGCATGAGAAACTTCATCAGGCTCCACAGCTCGCCGAGGTGGTTCTCCACCGGCGTGCCGGAAAGACAGAGCCGGTGGCGCGAGTCGATCTTGCACGCCGCCTGCGCGACCTTGGCGGCCGGGTTCTTGATGTTCTGCGCCTCATCGAGCGCGAAGAGGTGGTACGAGTGTTCCCGTAGTTTCTCCACATCGCGGTGCATCAGCGCGAACGAGGTGAGCACGACGTCGGCGTAGGGAATCGAGCGGAAATACTTTTTCCGGTCTGGCCCATCGAGCACCAGGATGCGCAGCTCGGGCGCGAACTTCATGATCTCGGCGCGCCAATTCGGCACCACGCTGGTGGGCGCGATGACGAGCGAGGCGCGACCTTTGCTGCGACCGCTGCGTTTTTCTGCCAGCAGGTGGGTGATGGTCTGGAGCGTTTTTCCGAGGCCCATGTCGTCGGCCAGGATGCCGTGGAGCTCGTGCCGGGCGAGGAACTGCATCCAGCGGAAGCCTTCGAGCTGATAGGGCCGCAGCTCGGCGCGCAGGCCTTCGGGCAGCGGCTCGGGGTCGATGCCGGTGAAGTCATTCAGCTTCGCGGCGAGTTCGGCGAGTCGTGGCGGCGGTTCGATGCCCAGCTCCGCCAGCCCGAGCGAGGCGGCGTCGAGCGGATGCAGCGGCATCTTTCCACCCTTGAAACGACGCGGGTCGATCAGTGCCGCGAAATGGCGGAGGATCTTGCGGACGCGGGCGACCGGAAGCCGCAGGGCCGAGCC
>JANOBS010000484.1:0-1412 GCA_031411755.1 Luteolibacter sp.
GATCGGCGTCGCGGACCTCGCCCACAGCGCCAACGACGCGCTGCTCATGCAGGTCCGCCGCCACCTGCGCTCCGACTACGGCTTCGCCAAGGCAGCGAACGGGAAAAAGGTCAAAAAGTTCGGCATCACCGCCGTGTTTTCCGACGAGCAACCGGTTTTTCCGCAGTGCGATGGCTCCGTCTCCACCGAGAAGCAGGCGGATGCGAATCTCCGCCTCAGTTGCGAAAGCGGCTACGGCACCGCCACTCCGGTCACTGCCACCTTCGGCCTCATCGCCGCCAGTAGGATTCTGGAGGCGCTTTGAGGAAAACAAAAAGGCGACCCGAAGGCCGCCTTTTTAAAAGTTGTGTTGGTTCCAGCGGTCTGGCCGCTGAAGCTCTTACTTCACGCCCTTCTTCGAGAGGCGGGTTCCCTTGGTGGCACCCTGGCGGGCCTTGAACTTTGGGTTGGTCTTGCAGATCACATAGACCGTGCCCTTGCGGTTCACGACTTGGCAATCTGCGTGACGGCGCTTGGCGGAGGCGAGGGAAGAGAGAACTTTCATGGCTTGAAAAGGTTGGTGGTCGGAACCGGGGCGCGGAGACTACCCAGAGGGCATCCCTTGTAAAGCCGTTTCTTTTCAAAAAAATCCGCCCTTCACCCGGTCGCCGGACTGCGTTCCGCGTGAAATTTCATGTGCGTTCCGTCCTCCAGTGGTGCCAAATGGCGCTGCCCGATGCCCGAGAACTTCTACCAAGCGACCACGACCGCGCCCGCGACTCCATTCGACGTGTCGTTGCGGCCACCGGTGTTTTCCGAGTTCATCGGACAGGAAAAGGTCAAGGAGCGCCTGCTGCTGATGATCGAGGCCGCGAAACAACGAGGCGACGTGCTCGACCACGTCCTGCTTTCCGGCCCGCCGGGACTGGGAAAAACCACCCTCGCCAACCTCGTGGCCCGTGCCGCCGGGACCCAGCTCCACACCACCTCCGGCCCGCAGATCGAAAAGGCGGGCGATCTCGCCGGGGTACTGACGAATCTCCAGAAGGGCGACGTCCTGTTCATCGACGAAATCCACCGCCTGCACCCAGCCATCGAGGAATACCTCTACCCGGCCATGGAGGACTTCCGGCTCGACATCATCATCGACTCCGGCCCGTCCGCGCGGTCGATCCAGCTCAACCTGCCAAGGTTCACCCTCGTCGGGGCCACCACCCGTTCCGGAAACCTGACCGCGCCGCTGCGTTCGCGCTTCGGGCTCGTCAATCGGCTCGATTACTACGGCATCGACGATCTCGCGCTGATCATCGAGCGCTCGGCGGGACTGCTCGATATTTCCATCGATCGCGCCGGAGCCCGTGAAATCGGCTCCCGTGCCCGGGGCACGCCGCGGGTGGCGAATGCCCTGCTGCGCTGGGTGCGCGACTTCGCCC
>JANOBS010000485.1:0-5503 GCA_031411755.1 Luteolibacter sp.
GACGATGGCGATGCGTCGTCCGGCGAGGCGGTTGAAGATTGCGGATTTCCCGACGTTCGGGCGTCCGACGATGGCGACAGTAGGCATGGCGGAGAATTGGCCATCCGGCAGCAGACGTCCACCCCTGAAGCAAGAACTTCCTTGCAAGAAGAGCGGATTTTTCCGGGAAAGGTGAAATTCCCCGGGTCCAACTCCACGCTCGCCAGCGGGTTGGAGCTGCCATAGTCTTTTCGGACAATGATTTTGGGATTGTTTGAACCCTCCGGTTTGATCGAGCAAGGCGGCCCTCTGGTGTGGGTGTTGCTGGCGCTGGCCTTCGTCGGCGCGATCTGCGTGGTGGAGCGGATGTTTTTCTTCCATCGAGCGCGGATCAACGTCGGCGACCTGCTCGTGGGCCTGTCGAATCACGTCCGGCGAAAGGCCTTCGTGGAGGCCCAGCATGAGGCGGCTCGTGCGCCCGGTCCGGTCGCCCGAGTGGCTCACGCGGCCCTGCTGCGGCATCATCTTCCCCGTCCTGACCTGCGCGACGTGACCCAGGAAGCCGGCCAATTGGAGGTGCCGCGCATTGAGAAAAACATCCGCACGATCATGGCCGTCGCCTTGCTGGCCCCTCTTGTCGGCATGCTTGGGACCTTGCTGGGCATGGTGGAAACCTTCCAGCGCGTGAGCGAGCAGGGCGGCTTCGCCGGTCCGGCGGAACTCGCGGGCGGTGTTTTCCAGGCGCTCATCACCTCGGTGCTCGGACTGACCGTGGCGGTGCCGATGTATCTGGCCTATCTTTATTTCCTCGGTCGTGCCAAGCGCCTCGCCCATCGCATCGAGCGCGCCGGGATTGAAATGGTGAACCTGATCTCCGATGCCCGTGAGGAGGGCGCGATTGTCTCATTCCGTGAAGAGGTGGAGGCCCGCAGGCGGACCAAACGACAGGACCAGCAGGAGGGCGCGTCGTGAAACTGGAGCTGACCCTCCCCGAGCGGCCGGGATTTCTCCACGCAGTGCCGCTTTTCAACCTCTTCGCGCTGTTGCTGATGTTTTTCGTGCTCGGGCCCTCGCTGGTCCTGCAATCCGGCGTAGCGGTGGAACTGCCACCGTCCCGCTTCCAGATGGAACGCTTCAGCGGCGCACTCGCGGTGACACTCGGTCCTGGCCAGCCGCCACAGATGTATTTCGGTCGTGAAGCGACCAGCATGGACGGCCTCGAAAGGCTGCTCGACGAAAAGCGCGTCAGCGTCCAAGGCACCATCCTCCTGCGCAGCGATGCCGGCACGCCGGTCGGGCTCGAACGGGAAGTCTGCGAGCTGATCCTGAGAAAAGGTTACCGCCTGATGATGGTCGGAAGGCCGATTCAGGCGGGTGGGGCCAATTCAGTCAAAGAGCCCAAGCCGTGAGCGGAAACAAAAGGGAAAAGCTCGATCGCGACAGTGGGCTGACGTTTTCATGGCGCACGCCGGAATCGTGCGCCTGGTCGACCACGGCTGCTGTCATCCTCGTGACGTTGTTGACCATCGGACTTCTCGGGGCCTTGCGGGTCCGTGTGGTGCCGCCACCCAGGGTGATCGAGCGCCATGCCGGACTGATGCTGCTGCCGGAAAGCTTTGAAGGGCGAGCCTGGGCTGTGAGTGTGGACGAGCAGGGGCCTTTTCCCGCCAAGTATGACCCCGGCACCGATCCGGTCCTGAGGAAGATCGAGGAGCAGGCGATCCAGTTGGATTTTCCGCGTCTCCCGTATCGTCCTGTCCTGCGTGATCTTCCGGAGGAGCCCGCTGTCCCGATTGTGAATGCGAGCCGCCGTGGCGAAAGGATCTTCCCAAGGGAGTCACCGCCGGATCGGATTGGTGAGGCCGCCCCGGTTTCCTCACTGGCCCCGGTGCTTCTGCCGTTGTCGAATCTTCCTGCCTCGGCGTGGCCGACGGCTTATCCGCCATTTGATTTCCCCGTGTCCCCTTTGATGGCCGCGAAAACCTGGCGCTACATGGCCGAGATCGGCCCGAATGGCCGGGTGCTTCAGCATCAGCCGATCGAAGTGGGGGATGATGAGGCGGCGAAGGAATCCATCCTTCGTCTGGGAGACTGGATCGGTCGCCTGCAGTTCGGTCCGACGGCGAAGCCCGGCTGGATCGCAGTCGAGGTGGCGTTCAACCGCAATCCCTGATGGACTTCACTCTTCCAGAATTCGTGCTTTGGGCCCTGGTGATCCCGATGATCCTGGTGGCCTTTTTTACCCTGATTTCCAGGCTTTCGCAGCGGGCGGGGGAGCGTCGCGGGGTCAAGGCACGCATCATCTGCCGGCTCTGTCTGCACGCCTTTGAGGATCATGGCTCGGCCAGTCTTCCCGAGTGCCCGGGCTGTGGAGCCCAGAACGAACGCGGCCGGAACCGCTGGCTCGGATGAGGGCTTGCGTCCTCTGAAACGCCTCCCCATGCTCCCCGCACGCTTTTTGCGACTTTCTACAATTCATCATGAGCGAACGACGCGTCGTCATCACTGGCATTGGGTGTGTGTCTCCCCTTGGAAACGATTTGAACTCCACCTGGGAGGGCATGAAGGCCGGCCGCAGCGGGATCGACACGATCAGCTTGCTCGATCCCACCCCCTACGAGTGCAAGATCGCAGGTGAGGTGAAAAATTTCAGCCCGGACCAGTATTTCCGCGTGCCGAAGGACTCCCGCCGCTCGGACCGCTACGTGCAGTTCGCCGTCGCGGCGTCGAAGATGGCCTTCGAGGACAGCGGCCTCGATGTTGAATCGATCGACCCCCGTCGCTTCGGCGTCATGGTCGGCTCCGGTATCGGCGGTCTCGCCACCCTCGAGCGCGAGCATGAAGTCTGTCTGGCAAAGGGCCCGAAGCGCGTCTCGCCCTTCACGATCCCGATGATGATCTCCAACATCGCCAGCGGGATCATTTCGATGGAGTTCGGCCTGCTCGGTCCGAACATGGCCATCGTCACTGCCTGCGCGACGTCCAATCACAACATCGGTGAAGCCTGGCGCATCATCAAGTTCGGCGATGCCGATGGCTTCCTCTGCGGTGGCGCGGAATCCACCGTCCTGCCGATGGGCCTCGCGGGCTTCTCGAACATGAAGGCCCTCAGCACCCGCAACGATGAACCGCAGCGCGCCTCGCGGCCCTTCGATGTCGACCGCGATGGCTTCGTCATGGGCGAAGGCGCCGGCGTGGTGATGATCGAGGAACTCGAGCACGCCAAGAAGCGCGGCGCGAAAATCTATGCCGAGCTGATCGGTTACGGCGTCAGTGCCGATGCCTACCACCTCAGCGCCCCATCGCCCGATGGCTCCGGCCCGGCCTACGCGATCCAGATGTCGCTCAAGCACGGCAAGGTCAACCCGAAGGAGGTCCAGTATCTCAACGCCCACGCCACCTCCACCGGCCTCGGCGATGTGGCGGAAGCGAAGGCGATCAACCTGGCCTTCGGCGATCATGTGAAGAATGGCCTGATGGTCAGTTCCACCAAGTCGATGACCGGTCACATGCTCGGCGCCGCTGGTGGCATCGAGCTCATCGCCAGCGTCATGGCGATCCGCGACGGCGTGGTTCCCCCGACGATCAACGTCGAGAACCAGGACCCGCAGTGCGATCTCGACGTCGTGCCGAACGTCGCCCGCGAGGCCAAGGTCGATGTCGCCCTCAGCAACAGCTTCGGCTTCGGCGGTCACAATGCTTCCCTGCTGGTGAAACGCCACGCCTGATCATGGATGCTCCGCTTCACCGTCATCGGCTCATCGTCCCCTTCGGCGATACCGATGCCAGCGGCTGGATGCATTTCCCGAACGTGTTCCGCTACGTCGAATCGGCGGAGCACGAATTCCTCCGCCTCAGTGGACTGCTCGTGTTCGATCGCGGCCAGGGTGGCTGGCCGAAGGTTCATGTCGATTGCGACTACAAGCGTCCGCTTCTCACAGGCGACGAGATCGAGGTGCAGCTTGCGGTTTCCAGGGTCGGAGCCGCCGCAGTGACCTGGGCCTTCGAGGTCTGGAAAGACGGTGAACTCTCGTCGTCGGGGAGCTTCGTCACAGTCCGTGTCGGCCCTGATGGTCGGCCGATGGAGATCGATGAGGCGACACGCTCCGCACTGCTCGGATGAATCAGCCCTGACGACTGGCATGCTCATGAAGTCCGTCGACGTCATGAGCCCAACTTTCCGGTTTCAAGAATCCACCTGCTCCCATGGCCCACGCCGAAACCTTCGACTTCCGCACCCGCGGAAATGGCACCTACGAGATCACCCGTGAAGTGGCGGGCATCGTCGGGCGTTCCGGTATTTCCACCGGCACAGTCACCGTCTTCGTGAAGCACACCAGCGCCAGCCTCGTGATCATGGAAAACGCCGATCCCAGTGCGCGGCGCGACCTGGAGGTGTTCTTCGACAAGCTCGTCCCGGAGGACACGCCGTGGTTTGTCCACACCATGGAGGGCCCGGACGACATGCCCAGCCACATCCGCATGGCCCTGACCCGCACCAGCGAGGTGATCCCGGTGATGAATGGTCGAATGACCCTCGGCACCTGGCAGGGGATCTTCCTCTTCGAACACCGCCGCGCCCCGCATCATCGGGAGATCGTGGTCAGCGTGGTGGGGGAGTGAGTTGTGGATCGGAGTTCTTAAAATATCCGCAATCCGCAATTCTTCCCTCGATATAAGCCCCGGCAGGTCGTCGCGGCAGACCGCCCCCTGAAGGCCCCGATATCAACCCGCTGACCCAAGAAAATCGTTGTCAAATCAGGGATTTCCAGCCATCTTGGTCCAAGGCAAAATTGACTCGATATCAAGCCCCGAGATCCTACTTATAAAACCTGTTCGATCTAATATGAAGAAGCCAAGAAACCTTGTATATTGCCTCCTCGCTATGTGGCTTGTATGCGCATCGGCGTATGCTCATACCGACGTGCCTTTAAAGCCCACTGCGGATGGAAGGCTTGTGGCTGATTCGCAGGATATGAAGGTGCCTCAAGAATTTCAACCGCTGGAGTATGTCAAAGGAGTCAAGGGAGAACATGTGATCAGGATCGGGGATCACAGCATGAAGCTGGCTCCTTATTTTGAGAGCCTTTTTCCCGACGACGGTAAGTACAAGGTTCACTTCAGCACATCTTGGTATCACGATTTGAGTTTGCTGCCTCCATACCTACTAATGCGCATTGAGCCTGAAGGGCGGCAGTTCAGCTACCATCTACTACTAAATATGAAGGATCTTTCTGTGATTGAGCTCTCCGTCGTTGTGGACCTTGGCGGTGGATCGACTCGCGATTTCCCTGTCGATCTCAGCAATTGGGAGAAGGAGATTAAGGAGTCGGTAACCACTAACAAAAAGAAATTCGAACAAGCCGGCGCTGACCAACCCGCTACCGCCCCGCAGTTGAAGTCGGAGGGTAAAGATAAACCTCAACCTGAATCGAAGGTGCGCCCCCAGTAGCGGGTGGCAGGCCTTTTACGTTCGCCAATAAATATGCGCTTACTTCGATACTTGTTACTCTCTGCCAGTGTT
>JANOBS010000486.1:0-5879 GCA_031411755.1 Luteolibacter sp.
CGAATGCCGACTTCCTTGAACGGACCGGCAGCGAGAAGATGGGAGCCCGTCTGTGGAGGATGCCGCCCCACAGCGCGAACACCCTCCACAAGCACATCCGCGCGGAGGAGTTCTATTTCGTGCTGGAAGGCACCGGCCGGATGCGTGTCGGTGAGGAGACCCTGACCGTGCCGAAACACGGCGGCGTCCATGTCCCGCCGGAGCTGCTCAGGCAGGTCTTCAACGACACCGACGAGGAGGTGCTGTGGCTGATCATCGGCGCGCCGGAGGAACTGGAATTCCTCCAGGGTTCGAAGTCTCAGATGGACCTTTCCCTGATCTATCCGGTGGACCCGAAACAGCTGCCGCCGGAGCTCGACGGTGTCGAGTGGCCGCCGAAGGATTAGGCTGAAAGGTCGCCGGTTCGACCGATCCCCGCTTGCGTCGGAATCGAAGGGCGTTCATCACTGCGGCGTCATGGTACGTCTGCCCGCCTGGTTGGAGAAATACCGCTCGCTGCCGGGCCCCGTGTTCCTGTTCGCCGCCGGACAGTTCCTGATCAACCTGATCACTACCGCGCAGTTCCTTCTTCTGAATCTCTACCTGAAGGAGCGCGGGCTGGACGACCCGGCCATCGCCGCGCTAGGTTCGCAGCGCTTTGTCGCCACGCTGTTTCTCGCCATTCCCGCCGGACTCTGGCTGCGTGGGCGTCCGCTGCGCGTGCCCCTGCTCGTGGGCTCGATCCTGTTTCCGCTGGCCGCGCTAGCCTCGTTGGAGACGGTGCGGCTCGGCATGATGTCCGCTGCGTCGATCTCGTTTCTCGCGATGGGTTTCGCCGGGTTACTCCTGAACGTCGCAAGCCTGCCGATGACGATGCGTTTGACTCCAGCCCATCAGTCGAGCGAGTCGCTCAGCCTCCAGTTCGCCACTTGGGCCGCGGCCAGCATCTGCGGAGGGCTGCTTTCGACCGCGCTGCAGGCGACCGGAAAAATCCAGTTCGGCGGGATGACAATGGTCTTCGACGAACACGCGACCCTGCTGATCCTGACGCTAGTTGCCTGCGCCGCGCCGTTCTTCTACGCGAAGCTGCCGGATCCAGTGCCGGAGAAAACCACGAGTTATCACTGGCTGCACATCCACCGCGAAGACTGGCCGCTGCTGCTGCGTTCGCTGGTGCCCACGCTGTGCATCGCCACCGGGGCCGGACTCAGCATCCAGTTCCTCAACCTCTTTTTCAGCCACGTGCATCATGTCAGCTCGAGGGACTACTCCGCCCTTGGCTCGATCAGCAACGTGTTGGTGCTCTTCGCCGGACTCATCGTGCCGGAGGTGAAGCGGCGCTTCGGCTGGCGCGGTGCCATCCTTGGCGTGCAGTCGATCGCCGTGGTGCTTCTCGTTGGAATGGGCCTGACCGAACTCCAAAAGGCCGCCGTCTGGGCGCTGCCGCTCGCGATCACCGCCTTCATCCTGCGCCAACCGTTGATGAGCATGGCGGGCCCCTCGACCAGCGAGTTGACCATGAGCTACGTCGGGGAAAGGAACCGCGAGCTCGTCAGTGCCTGCAGCGGTGCCATCTGGAGCGGTGCCTGGTGGATCGCCGCGCGCGTCTTCCAGATCCTGCGCAGCCACGATCTGCCCTATTGGCAAGTTTTCCTCACCACCGGCGTGCTCTATCTATTCGGGACCGTCGCCTACCTGGGCCTGATTCGCGTCGTGGAGAAACGCCACGCCAGCGAGGCCTCCAGCGATCCGCTTCCTGGGCAGGAACCGGTCTGAAAATCACTCATCTGGGATTTCGGCTTCGACGAGCTTTGCGAGAAGAATGAGCGATTCCTGCCAGCCAATGTAACAAGCCTCCACTGGAATCATCCCGGGAATGCCGGACTGGGTGATCTGGAGATCAGTGCCGCAGAAGACCTCCTTGAGTTCGATCGTCACGAGGATTTCACCGGGCAGGTTTGGGTCTTCGAAACGATCCGTGTAGACGAGTCGTTCGTTGGGCGTGAGCTCAAGGTAAGTGCCGCCGAAGGTGTGCTCCTTGCCGGTGGTAAAATTGGTGAACGACATCCGGTAGGTGCCGCCGACCTTGGCGTCGAGATGATGAACTTTCCCGGTGAAGCCATTCGGTGGCATCCACTTGGCCTTGGCGTCGGCATCGAGAAAGGCGCGATAGACGCGGTCCGGAGTGGCACGCAGCACGCGATGGAGCCGGACGGTATTGGTGGCGGGAGTGGTCATGGTCGATTGAGGTTTTCAACAACATGACGAACGACGGGGCGACATCAAGACAGCGCTTGTGAAGAAATCCATTCACGGAAAACAACGTCGAAACTCCTCGTCCTCCGGTGCCTCGATGCGCAGCAGTTCACCGGTGTGCGGATGATGGAGTTCCAGCACCATCGCCTTCAGCAACATCCGCGTCCCTGTTCCCAGCCGCTCGCCGAGTTCAAAGCTTCGCTCCTGTCCGGCGTACCAGAAGTCGCCCACGATCGGATAGTCCGCCTCCAGCAAATGCCGCCGAATCTGATGAAATCGACCGGTCCGGGGCTGCACCTCGATCAGGGAAAGTTCGAGCGCTGGATCTCCGGAAACCGTTGAGCTTTTCAAGCGTCTGAACTCCGTTCGGGCTTCCTTCATCGGCTCTTCCGGCGCAGCGCTCAACGGGGTTTCACAGCACCATGACTCAGGAGCAATCCCGCAAACGATGGCGTGATAGATCTTCACCACCTTCCGCAGCTCGAAGGATTTCTGGGCGAGCCCGTTGGTCCGCGCATCAAGGGCAAAGAGCAGCACACCGGAGGTCGGTCGATCCAGCCGATGCACCGGATACACCTGTTGGCCGAGCTGGTCGCGCAGCCGCTTCATCGCGATCCATTCCGGGCCTTCGGGGTCGCGACCGGCGTGCACGATCATCCCGGCGGGCTTGTCGATCGCCACAAGATGCTCGTCCTCGAACAGGATCCGCAGCGGAGTCATGGGAGGGTATCCACTCACTTGATTCCGATCACCATGGAATCCGGACCCACCAGGTGCTCCACGCGGCAGTCGCGGAAGCCCGCCTCCTTCATCCAGCCGATGCAGTCGGCACCGGTGTAGTCGAACCCTCCCGGCGTCTCGATCAGCATGTTGAGGCTCATCAGCAGGCCGAAGGCGTTTTCCTTCCGCGCATCGTCGATGATGGAGTCATACACCACCACGGCTCCGCCTTCAGGCAACGCCGCATGCGCTTTCGAGAGCAGCATGCGCTTCGTCTCCAGATCCCAGTCGTGGAGGATGTGGCCGAAGAGAATGACATCGGCCTTTGGAAGATCATCCGTGAAGAAGCTGCCGCCAATGAATGAAAGCCGGTCGCCCAGTCCGTTCGTCGCCGCGTATTCCTCGAACACCGGAGCCACTTCAGGCAGATCGAAGCCGATGCCTTTCAAGTGAGGCTGGGCCAGCGCGATCTGCGCGGCGAGATCGCCCTGCGCGGTTCCGATGTCGGCAAAGGTTCCGTAGTTCGACCACGGGAACTGTCGGGCGATCGCCATGTTCGCGCCCCGGCTCACTCCGGACATCGCACGAAGGAATTCCCGCAAGCGTGCGGGATCCGCATACAGCGCGGCAAAGGGGTCGTGCCCGCCCTTCGACTCGTTCTGCGACTCTCCGGTACGCAGCGCGGTGGTCAGCGAGCCCCAGAAGCCATAGAGCCGATGATTGCACATCTCCAGGATGCCACCGACGTAGGAGGGCTTCGCCTTGTCGAGAAAAAGGCCGGTCTCGGCCGTGTTCCCATAGATCCCAGCCTCACGCTCCAGAAAGCCGAGCGCCACCAGCGCATCGAGGAAATCCGCCGCCGCGCGCGGGTGCAGGCCCAGTCGACCTTGCAGGGTTGTTAGATCCGCCGGGTGCTTCGCGAGATCGGTGAAGAGCTCCATTTCCACGGCACTGAGCAGGGTCTTCGAGGCCCAGAATGCCATGCCGGTCTGAAAGATGCGGTCGGGAGTGGGTTCCATGACGCCGAGAAGAGCAGATCAAGGGGTTCCGCACAATCGAACCGTTCCCAATTCCAGCCCTGAAGATTTTTGAGTTGCCATTCCCGTCCCTGCACGATCAATTAACCGCATGGTTAACTATTCGCCCGAGCATCTGAACCTGACTTTCGCCGCCCTCGCGGACCCGACGCGGCGGCAGATCCTTGAGGAGCTCTCGACCGGCGACCGCTGCGTCACCGATCTGGCGAAGCCCCACGCCATGTCCCTCCCGGCCGTGTCGAAGCACCTCAAGGTGCTCGAAAGCGCCGGCCTGATTTCCCGCACGAAGGACGGCCGCACCCACTCGCTCAAGCTGGAGGTCGAACCGATGAAACAGGCCCAGCAGTGGATCGAGCACTACCGCCGCTTCTGGGAGGAGAGCTTTGACCGCCTCGACGACTATCTCACCAAACTCCAATCCAAGGACCAACCCGAATGAACACCCCTGAAACCAGCCCCTCCGAACTGACCCTCACCCGTCTCTTCAACGCCCCCCGTTCCCTCGTCTATCAGGCCTGGACCCAGCCGCAGTATCTCTCGAACTGGTGCTGCCCCCACGGCTTCAGCATCACCGACCTCCGCGGCGACCTGCGACCCGGCGGCGAGTGGCACACCGACATGGTCGCGCCCGATGGCGAAAAGTATCCCGTCGGTGGCACCTATCTCGAAATCATCCCCGACGAGCTGCTCGTGATGACCCACATCTGGAGGGAGGACGATGGCACCCCGGAGCATGAAACGCTGCTCTCGGTTCGCTTCGCCGATGAGGACGGGAAGACCCGTGTCACACTGCATCAGACGAAGCTCAAGTCCATCGAGTCCCGAGACGGCCACATCAGCGGCTGGAGCCAGTGCCTGGAAAGGCTTTCCTCCCTGCTCGGCGAAGAACACGCACCCTTGGTGGTCGAGCGGCTCTTCTCCGCGCCCCTGCCGCTCGTGTGGAAGGCGATCACCGACAACGAATGCTTCAAGCACTGGTACTTTGACCTCCCGGCGTTCCGCTCCGAGGTGGGCTTCGAGTTCAGCTTCGACGCCTGCAAGCGATCCGAAGGCGGGGAAAAGTTCACCCATCTCTGCCGCGTCACCAAGGTCGTGCCCGAAAAGGAACTCGCCTACACCTGGCGCTATGAAGGCCACGAGGGCGACTCGCTTGTCACCTTCGAGCTGAAGCGTGAAGGCGACAAGACGAGGCTCACGCTGACCCACACCGGACTTGAGACCTTCCCGGCGAGCACGCACTTCGCCCGCGGAAACTTCCTCGAAGGCTGGACCCACCTCATCGGCAGCAGCCTCAGGGAATTCGTTGAAGTCGCCCAGGCTCCGCAGGGCTGACAGGAAGAGGGATTGCACAAGGGTGGGGACAGTGGCATGGAGAAGAGTTCCCCATTCTCATGAAACTCACTCTCCTCACCCTTTCCACCCTCGCTTTGGTGGGCTGCACGACGATGAAGCCGACCGACTTCGCGAGCAACCGGCCCGTCTTCGAGCCGGACAAGTTCTTCACCGGCCGCACCGAATCCACCGGCGTCATGGAAAACCGAGGCGGCGATCCGATTCGCATCGTCACCACCAGGACCAACGGAACCTGGAAGGACAAGGTGCTCCACATCGAGCAGGATCTGGTTCTCGGCGAAAAGCCACCGGTCCATCGTTCATGGCAACTTCGAAGGATCGACAGCCATCATCTCGAAGCAACCGCCAACGACATCGTCGGCACAGCCCGCGGCGAGGCATGGGGAAACGTTTTCCACTGGACCTTCACACTCGCGGCATCGCCGGGGAATCCGCTGACGAACGTCCGCATGAGCCAATGGATGTATCTGCAACCGGACGGAAAAACCATGGTCAATCATACTACCTTCCGGAAGGCGGGCATCGTTCTCACTC
>JANOBS010000487.1:0-19033 GCA_031411755.1 Luteolibacter sp.
TGGGTGGCCTCGTTCAAGCGCCACTGCCGCCCGACCTTCCCGCTCAATCTGATCATGGCGTAGGGGAGGAAGGCCTGCTCGGTCTGGAACTTCGAGCGGTCGTCGGCGTCCGCCCTTTCGCGAATGAAGGTCTGGTAAATGTAGTCGGATTTCCCGGCGTCGAAGCGGAAGATGGACGAGTTGCCGATGTCCGGACGACCTCGGAAGATCTCCTTCCGGGCCTCGATCCAGTTGTGGATGATGCAGTTTTTCCCGGGCTCGTAGTCGAAGAAGCAATCGACGTCCTCAAGCACCACGAGGTCGAGATCGAGAAACATCGTCGGGCCCGCGAGGTTGGCGAAACCGTCCTGGGTGATCAGGAGTTTCATGAACACGTTCGGCCAGCTCGCCTGCTTGATGCCGGGGTTCGGCGGGAAGCCGCAGGTGTCGATTTCCGGAAGCAGATCCGTGGTGTCGTCGGTGATGCAGAGGAAGCGGAACGGCCGCTTCAGGTGCCGCTGGAGGGAGCGGAAGAGGATGTTCACGTAGGGCGCCGGGTAGCGGGTGCCCCATTTCATGCAGACGATGTTGACGGAATCCATTGAGGAGAAAATCGAAGCTCAGCGGCGGCGGACGGGCTCAGACCCGTGGGCTGCTGAGAAGTTCCTGATACACCTGGACGGTTTGGTCCAGCATCCGTTGCAGGGTGAACGGGTGGCTGGCTGGCACGGACGGGCGGATTTCGAGAAACTGGCGGAGGGTTTTCACGGCTGCAGCGGTGTCGCCGGGCGGGATTTTTCCGGCGGGGAAAAGCAGGTCAAGCTGCTCGCCGACGCCGCCGTGATCGTAACCCGCGACCGGCACGCCGAGCGACAGGGCCTCCAGGGTGGTGCGGCCGAAGGACTCCGGCTGGCTCGTCAGGGAAAGGACGACGTCCGAGATCGCGAGGATGTTTTTGAGGTCGCTGCGGTTGCCGGTGAAGGTGACGCGGTCCTTCAGTCCGCTCGACTCGGCGAGGGCCCGGATTTCCTCCAGATAGGCCTGCTTTTTCATCTGCGCTCCCCCGGCGATGACTCCATGGACGGGCAAGTCGCGCAGCTCGCCGAGGATGCGGAAGAAATCCTCGTGGCCTTTCAACCGAGTGATGCGGCCGGGCAGGGTGATGAGGGTCTTGCCCCGGGTTTCGGGAAATTCCTCGTCGAACTTCGCACGCCACTCGGCCGGTGGTTTCCAGCCGTGGGGGTAGTCGACGGGATCGACTCCGCGATGGATGACGCGGAGTTTTTCCGGCGAGGCCTTCGGGTAGTGTTCGAGGACGAATTTCCGGATGCTGTCCGACACGCAGATGACGCGCTCGCCACAGGTCATGATTTCCGACCAGCGGTTGACGGAGTTGAAGCCGTGGACGGTGGTGACGAGTCGGGGCCGGGTCTGCGGATTCATGCCGCGCCAGGCCAGCCACGCGACCCAGGCCGGGACGCGAGAGCGGAGGTGGAGAATGTCCGGCTTTTCGGCCTCCAGCCAGCGGCGGAGTTTCGGGACCAACAGCAAGGTGGAGAGGCGCTTTTTTCCGATCGGCAGGGCGACGTGGTGGGTGCCCTCGTGCTCGAGCGCGTGCACCAGTCGTCCGCCGCCAGAGATGACGATCGACTCGTGGCCGTGGGAAACGAGATGCCGGGCCAGCTCGGTGGTGCCGCGTTCGACACCGCCGCTCTCGAGTTCGGGAAGTAGTTGGACGACCTTCATTTCGCCTGCGGGAACCATCGCTCCAAAATGACCCCGGCGCAACGGTCGGCTTCACGCAGCATCGGGGCGTCGGTGGAAAGTTTCCGGCTCTCCCGCCACGTCGACCAGGGGGTGAGGTAGTCGTCGGAAACGAGCTGGTCGATGCCGCGCGAAACACGGCCCCGTGCCTTGAGTCGCGGCACCGGCAGCAGGCCGACCTTTGCCCCGCTACTAAGGGCCTCGTAGATCATCGAGACGCTGTCCTCGCTGACCCAGACCTCGGCGGCAGCGGCGAGTTGCGCGGGCAGCCAGCCTTTCGCGGTTTCCTCGTGCGGGAAGAGCGTGATGGCGGGAAAGCGTTCACGGATCGCCTGGCGGACGCCGTCGGGCGTGCGTCGGGAGTCGGTGAGGATCCAGTCGCCAAGATCGGCGGTGATTTCCGCGATGGCGTCGAGAATGGCGGGCGTGTCCCAACCGTGAGTGGACGACGGACCACCGAGAAGGACAACGCGCTTTTCGCGGACCTGATCGGCAGACGGGTGGACGCGGTTGAGCGCACCACGCGTGGCGATGACGTTGTCGGGCTTAGCCTTCCCTTTGAGGTCGTGATCGGGCACGAGGCAGAGATCGAACAAACAGGCGGGTAGGCTGGGTCGCATCAGGACGATGCAGGGAGCACCGGTGCGGCGGGCGAGCCCGATCATCGGCAAATGAGTAGCATGGCCAGCACCGAGGATGAGGTCGGGAAGCGGGAGATTTGCGGCGACGTCGAGCGACTTCTTCACGCGACGCAGCACGGTGGTTTGCCCCGCGAGTTCGATGCGATGCAGCGAGATTGGAACGCGACGTCCGATCCCTTCGGCGAGTCCGATCGATTGGTTTTCGTGGCCCGGCTTGCCATCGCCGATGAGCCAGATGACGAGGGGTGCGGTCATTGGGCTCCGGAGGATGGGGTGGCGGCGAGGGCCTCAGCAAGCTCCCGCCAGCCAGCTGCATTGTGCGGGGTGGGAAAGGCGCGGGTCCAGGGTTTGCCGCTGACCTGGCAGCCGATGACCGAGCGCAGTCCGAGGGCTTTTGAGGCCTTGGCGAGCTCGATATTTCCATCGAGCAGTAGCGCGAAATCGAGCGGGGCTGGATGGGATTCGTCGATGCGCTTCAGCAGGCCATCGAGGTGCTCCGCCGGTGCCTCGCGATCCCAGGGAATGCGCACGATCCGCTCGTCATCAGGCAGCGGCGGGAGGTCGCCGGGATCGAGCACATCGATGCGGGCATCCGGCCGGATTTCCAGGATGCGACGCAGGGTTTCCACGGAGTCGGGATTTCCCGGAGGCAGCGTGGCGATGAGGCGGGTTGGCACTGAGGCCAGTTGCGCGGGCTCGGTCGGGCTTTCCTTGGTGTAGAAACTGAGCGGCCGGGTGCGGTCGATCCTCCAGCGGTCGTGGAACCAGAAGACGTCGGTCAACTGATCGCGCATTGCCGTTTCAAGATGCCTCAGCACCTCCGGCGTGCGGGCCCCGGCCGGGACGGGTCGGACGCGCAACCGCCAGCGGCCGGGGTCGAGGCTGGTGATGGAAAGCGTGACCATCGCCGAGCGGGCACGTCTCGCCAGCAGGGCGGGCAGAGGCGTGCAGGACGAAAGTCGGCCGAAGAAGGGGCAGAGCTCGCCATGGCCGCCGGCGCGCTGGTCGGTCATGATGGACACGACGCCGCCATTTCGCAGCAGGCCGGCGGGGCCGTTGAAGCCGTCGTGCTTGTTGAAGACCACCGCGCCCTGGCGGGTCCGGCGGTCGAGTGTAAGGCGGTCGAGCAGGGGATTTTCCAGCGGGCGGTAGATCGGGCCGCCGTGGACGTGTTCGCCGAGTTCGGGGAAAATCTGGGCGAGCATTTCCCAGTTGCCCATGTGCGACCAGACGAGGGCGACTCCTTTTCCTTCTGCCGTAGGAGTGCGGATATGTTCCAGGCCCTCGAATTCGAGCGCCGGGCGCAGGGTTTCCGGCGTCATCAACGCGGCCCGCAGGCTGGAAAGCAGGTTGCTGCCGGCGTTGAGAAACGTTTCCCTCACCATCCGTCGGAGTGTGGCAGGCGATGGGGCGTCCAGGGCGGTGGCGATCCGGAGGTTCCGCGTGACCAGGCGACGGTGCTTTTTCGAGGCCGCCCAGGCGATCAGGCCGAGCGCTTCGCCGATCCGTGACACGAGGTCCAGCGGCAGCAGGCTGAGAAGCCCCTCGAACCCGCGATACACGGCATACTCGACCCGGTGGGAAAGGGTCGGTGCTTTGGCGGGTTCGTCTTCGGTCATCGGGCGCGCCATCGTGGACCGGTCGGGCCGTTAGGGGCAAGTCCGCAGGCGCTTGCTCTCATGAACATGAAACGGGCCTCGCTTCCCGGCGTAATGGTGGGGTAATGTCCGTCCGCTTAGATCCTTTTGTGCGATGAAGATCCTTCTCAAGAACCTTCTACTCCTGCTTTCCGCGATTCTGGTGCTCCCAGCCCAGGCGGAGCCGGAGCCCAAACCCGCCAAGCCCAACATCGTTTACTTTCTGGTCGACGATCTCGGCCACACCGACGTGGGTTTCACCGGCAGCAAGGAGATCCGCACACCCCACATCGACAAGCTCGCGAAAGGCGGCGCGATCCTCGATTCGTTCTATGTCCAGCCGGTCTGCTCTCCCACCCGCTCCTGCCTGATGACCGGCCGGTATGTGACGCACACCGGCGTCTATTCGGTCGTCAGACCCGGGGCCGAATGGGGGCTTCCGCTGGAGGAACGCACCCTTCCCCAGGCCCTGCGCGAAGCAGGTTACACCACCGCGATCACCGGGAAATGGCACCTCGGGGAGTTCAAGACGGACTATCAACCCACCCATCGCGGCTTCGATCACCAATATGGTCATTTCTTCGGCGCGCTCGATTACTTCAAGCACATCCGCGACGGGAAGCCGGACTGGTATCGCGACGACAAGCCGCTCGTTGAGGAAGGCTACTCCACCGAACTTGTGACGAAGGAAGCCTGCCGCCTGATCCGGGAAAAGCCTGCCGACAAACCGCTCTTTCTCTACGTGCCCTTCAACGGCGTCCACGCGCCGCACCAGGTTCCGGAGTCCTATCCCGCCGCCTATCCGGATCTAACAGGAGTCCGCAAGACCATGGCCGGCATGGTCTCCGCCGTCGATGCCGGGGTCGGGCAGATCGTCGCCGCGCTTGAGGAAAAGGGCCTGCGGGACAACACGATCATCCTGTTCTCCAGCGACAACGGCGGACCATCGCCCGGCAAGGTCACCATGAACACCCCGCTCCGCGCCGGCAAGGGGACCATCTACGAAGGCGGCATCCGCGTCTGTGCCTTTGCCAACTGGCCCGGACACATCCCCGTCGCGACCGTCAAGGAGCCGATCCACGCGATCGACTGGTATCCCACCCTGCTCAAGCTCGCCGGGGCCTCCACCGAACAGAAATTGAAACCCGACGGCCTCGACATCTGGCCCGTCCTCACCAGCGGTGCGAAGTCGCCCCACGACGCGATCCTGCTCATGGGCACGGTTCCCGGAAAAGCCGCCATCCGCATGGGCGACTGGAAGCTCCTGCGCAATCCAAGCGAGGTCGATGCCGAGGAGGCTGATGACAAATCCGCCGCAGCCGGACTGGAGCTCTACAACCTCGCCGAAGACATCAGCGAAAAGAAGAACCTCGCCGCCTCGAATCCGGAAAAGGTCAAGGAACTCAACACCCGCCTCGACGAACTTCTCAAGGACGCCGTTCCTCCCGGAGCGCCATCTCCCGCGAAGGCCGGAAAGAAGAAATAAGGAGCGAGGACGTCTCCGTCCACAGCAAGACCCTGCTCACAAAGACGGAATTTCGTCACCCAGGTCACCCATCCGTCCAGTTCCATCCCCTCCATGAAACCCTACGCCTTTCTCCTGCTCGCTCTCGCCCTGCCCGCCCTCTCCGCAGAGCCCAAGCCCAACGTCCTCGTCATTGTCAGCGACGACCAGGGCTATGCCGACGCCGGCTTCAACGGCAGCAAGGACATCCCAACGCCGAACCTCGATGCCCTCGCGAAATCCGGCCTTCGCTGCACCAGCGGCTACGTCACCCATCCCTTCTGCTCGCCCACCCGCGCGGCCCTCTTGACCGGCCGATACCAGCAGCGCTTCGGTCATGAGAACAATCCGGTCTATCAGCCCGGCAACGCCAGCGAGGGCCTGCCTTTGACCGAAAAACTACTTCCCTCGTACCTCGCGAACGCCGGCATGAAGACCGGCTGGATCGGGAAATGGCATCTCGGCGCCACGCCCGAGCACGCACCATGGAAGCGGGGCTTTGCTGAAGCGTTCGGCTTCATCGGCGGTGGACATCAGTTTCTCGACTGGCAGCCGAAGAACGGCGAATACACCATTCCCTTGGTTCGCGATGGCCAGCCTGTCGAGGTCCCGGAGCACCTCACCGCCCGCTTCGGCGAGGAGGCCTCGGGCTTCATCAAGCGCCATGCCTCCGAGCCCTGGTTCCTTTATCTTGCCTTCAACGCGCCCCACACTCCTCATCAACCGACCGCTGAGGAGCTGGCAAAGTTTTCTGGTATTGAGAATCCACAACGCCGCAAGTATGCCGCCCAGATCAGCCTGATGGACATCGCCATTGGTCAGATCCTCCAGCAGCTCGACACCACCGGCCAGCGCCAGCGCACCCTGATCTTCTTCTTCTCCGACAACGGCGGCCCGCTTGTTGGCAACGCTCCCTTCGCACCCAACAACTCCCCCCTGCGCGGCGGAAAAGGCCAGCTCTATGAAGGCGGCGTGCGTGTGCCATTTCTTATCTCCTGGCCTGGCAATCTCCCGGCTGGAAAGAACTACGACTCCCCGGTCTCATCGCTCGATGTCTTCGCCACCAGTCTGGCTCTGGCCGGTGTTCCCATGCCGACCGATGTCCCGCACGACGGCGTGAACCTCATTCCTTTCCTCAAGGGAGAGGCCAAGGAAGCCCCGCACCCACGCCTTTTCTGGCGGGTCGGCGGCGGTACCGCCCACGCCGTGCGCGATGGCAACTGGAAGCTTGTCCGCATCAAGGGCAAGCCGACCGAACTCTACGACCTCGCCGCCGACATCGGCGAAAGCAAGGACCAGTCCGCCACCCAGCCGGAAGTCGTCACCAAGCTCACCGCCGAGCTGGATGCCTGGGATAAGGAACTCATTCCTCCCGCCTTCGCCGGCCTCAGAGCCCAGAAGAAAAAATAAGAAGCGTGGACGTCTCCGTCCACAGCAAGCCCCCAAGCGCCCGGAGCAGGCACTTCCCATCGCCGATTTTCCTCCCCATTCCTCCAGTCCCAATCGAGACTGGGAGGAACCAAAATCGCGTTTTTAAACGCAGCCTCAGTGGTTCTCGCGCTTTTGTGAGCATTTTCCTAAGAAAGTTGGATCCGCCGTGTCTCCACCTAGAAGCCGAATTTCCCCATCAACTACCCTCGTCATGAAAACCCGTCCCTTGATTCGCCCACTCTTGGCAACTGCGGCATGGATTGCGTGCACTGCGATCCCCTCCGCCCTTCATGCTGAAAATGAGGTCGGTTTCATCGAGAGATTCGCCCTCGCCTCAGACCGCGAAAAAGCCCTCGGCGAGCTGGTTCCCGGCAGCGAGGACTACTATTTCTTTCACTGCCTGCACTATCAGAGCGCCCGCAATGAGGCGAAGTTCAATGAGTTCATGGGCCAGTGGCGGAAACGTTTCCCCGGCGAAAACTCCCGCCGCCGGATCATCGAGAACCGACAGGCACTTCTCGCCTACGATGCGAACCCCCAGCAGACGCTGGACTACTTGAAACGCCAGCTCGGCGTGACCCACCATCACCAGCAGGAGGTCCGTGACCAGAAGCCGAACCTGCCGAGTGCGCTCGATCCGAAGTTGGTGAGTCGTGAGGTGTACGAGCGGGACGCGCTGGCCAACAATCAATCCCTCGAAGGACTCTCACCAAGCACCCTGGAGATCCTGATTCGCAACAAGGTCGCACTCAGTCCCCAGCAACGCCGATCACTGCTTTCGCAGCTCCAGCGGCCCGATGTTCCGAACCTCCCCGAACTGATCATCGCGGATCTCAAGGCACCGGATTCCCAAGGCTTTGGGGAGTTCAACATTCACCGCGCTCTTCTCCCGGATCAGCTCGACCAACTCGCCAAAGCGATTCCCGCGCTCGCCACCAATGATGCCTTCGTCCAAACCCGTCTGCGGAAACTTGCGCCTTCTGAGGATGTCGACGTGGCTTTTGATCCGGTCGAGCGCGAAGCCTGGCTGGAACGAATTTGGAACTACGCCCAATCGCTGCCATCCTCCTTCAACACCCTCAAGGCCCAGATCCTTTATCAGCGACTCGATCATGATCGCTCGAAGGGGGTGTATGATCAGGCTCGCTTCCTCGAATACCTCAAGCTGCCTCGCGGTTTCAGCTATGTGAATCCGAAGTGGTTGGAAAAGCGCGCTCAAGCGAATGATCCGCAGAGTGATCTCAATGCCGACCTCAGTGTTGCGTTGTTGATTCACCGTCCGATCCCGAACGACGAGCCATTGGTCCGCGAGTATTTCCTCGCCCTGTTTGATCAGGCTGCGAAAGCCAATCCCGCCGCACTGGGGATCGAGATGATGGCACCCTATGCCGATTACGTGCTCGACTCATGGCTGCGCCCGCTGCTCGCCGAGGCGCTCATCGTCGGAGGCCATGGCAATGCCGAGCGCTGGGCTCCGCTGATCAGCCCGACTGCGTTTCAACAACTCAAGGAGCGGGTGGACATCGAGTTTCCCGCGACCAATCCGCAGTTCTTCCAACCCGGCGAGGCCGCGCAGTTCGATGTCGTGGTCAAGAACACGCCCAAGCTGATTGTTAGAATCTATGAACTGAACTCGCTCAACTTCTTCCTCACTCAGAAACGCCAGCTCAACACCGACCTCAACCTCGACGGATTGGTGGCGAACAGCGAACAGACCCACAGCTTCGAGGAAGGCCCTTTCAAACGCACACGGCAGACTTTCAAGTTCCCCGAACTCAAGGGCAAGCGCGGCGCGTGGATCGTCGAGTTCATCGGCACCGGACGCAGCAGCCGCGCGTTGGTCCGCGTCGGGCAATGGCAGGTGATCCAACAAACCGGCCCTGCCGGCGATCTGCTGTTGGTGGTCGATGAGAAGAACGAACCGGTCAAGGACGCCGTGGTCTGGCTCGATGGACGGAAGTTCACACGCGACGAAAAACTCGGCCGCATCGTGGTGCCATTCACCAACGAACCTGGCACGCGTCCCCTCATCGTGAGCGATCCGGCAGGGGCCTTCGCCACGTTCACAACCTTCGAGCACCACGCTGAGAATTATCGGCTCGATGCGCAGTTCTACATTGAGCGCGAGCAACTGTTGGCCCGCCGAGATGCCACACTGGCGGTGCGCGCCAATCTGTTGCTCGGTGACTCACAGCTCGACCCCGCACTCATCACCGAGCCAAAGCTGACCATCACCTCCACCACCCTCGACGGCATCTCCACCACCCGCGAGGTCAAGGATCTCAAGCTCAGTGCGGCCAGCGTGCTCAACCACACCCTCAGCGTGCCGGAACGTCTGGCGCAGCTCACGGTTGTCCTCAGTGGAAAAGTGGAGGTTCTCAGTGCTGGCGGAGTGAAGCGCGATGTCAGCGCCGCCCGCACGTGGACGCTCAATGGCATCGACAAGACGGACGCGACCAATGACGGCCATCTCTCGAAGTTCGCCGATGACTATGTGTTTGAATTGTTGGGAAAAAATGGAGAGCCGGTTGCGGATCAACAGGTGGTGTTCACCCTTTCCCATCAAGGCTTTTCCCGGCCAGAAACCGTGGCACTGAAGACTGACGAAAAAGGCCGCGTCGCTCTGGGCACCTTGCCGGGGATTTCAAGCATCCAGTCATCACCCCCGAATGGCCGCGTCTCGAACTGGCAGCTCGATGATTCCCAGCGAACCTGGTCGCCGGAATATCACGCCGCAGCGGGTGACGTCGTCCGCGTCCCCTTGCCATCGCGTCTCAACGAATACATGAAGCAATGGGGCTTCCTGCCGAAGGACTGGATCGAGCGCGAAGCTTCCCTGCTGGAGATCAAGGCGGGCACCTTTGTCGCCGGGCACCAGGCGAAGATGGAAGTGGCGGGCGGTTTCCTTGTCATCACCGGTCTCGCTCCGGGCGACTACTCGCTGCGCCTGCGGGGTGAGGCACAGGATTTTTCGATCAAGATCGCCGAGGGCAAGCAGGTCGGAGGATGGCTGCTTGGAAAACACCGGAACCTTGAACTCAAGAATGCCGCAGCCTTGCAGATCACCGAAGTGACGACGGACAAGGACGTGCTCACGATCAAGCTGGCCAATGCCTCGTTGTTCACCCGCGTCCACGTCGCCGCTTCGCGTTTCGAGCCCGGCAAGGGAATCTTCGCCGGACTCGGAGGCTTCACCCGCTTTGGCGTGGCATCCGGCACACCCGCGAAAAATCCGAGCCTCTTCTCCGCCGGTCGTCAAATCGGCGACGAATACCGCTACATCCTCGAGCGCCGCTACGGGAAACTTTATCCCGGCAACATGCTCACCCGCCCGGGGCTGTTGCTCAATCCCTGGGAAGTGCGCGACACGAATCTCGACAAGCTCAATCAAGCCACAGGTCAAGGGGCTGGCGGGACCGGCGGCGGCAGGGGCGAGGGGAAGTTGTTCGGGCTGGTGCCTGAAGAAATGCGGAAACGCGAAGGCCCTGGCGGCGCAGCGGCTGAAACCAACCTCGATTTCCTCGCCGAAAGTGCCCCAGCCCTCTACAACCTCCTGCCCGACAAGGACGGCATCGTCCGCATCGACCGCAAGGCGCTTGGCGACCGCCAGAACATCCAGGTCTATGCCGAGGATCTCGCCAACGCCGTCTGGCAATCGTTCGCGTTGCCAGAGGTGCCGACGAAATTCACCGATCTGCGTCTCGCCCGCAATCTCGATCCGGCCAAACCATTCACCCAGCGCAAGGAGGTCACCGTGCTGGAAAAGGGCAAGACCCTCACGCTCGCTGATATTCTAACAAGCGAACTGGAAAGCTACGACACACTTGGAAGCATCCACGCCTTGTTCACCACCTTGAGCGGCGACCCGACACTCGCCAAGTTCGCGTGGGTGCTGCAATGGCCGTCACTCAAGGACGAAGAGAAGCTCTCGAAATACTCGGAGTTCGCCTGTCACGAGTTGAACTTTTTCCTCGCGAAAAAGGATGCCGTGTTCTTCGGCAAGGTCATCAAGCCCTCGCTGGCGAACAAGAAGGACAAGACCTTCATGGATGATTTCCTCCTGGAGAACGATCTCGCCGCCTACCTGAATCCGACAGCCTATGCGCGCTTGAATGTGGTGGAGCGCGCCCTGCTCGCCCAGCGCATCAAGGGTGAGGCTCCCAATGCCGCTCGAAGCTTGCGCGAGATGTGGGAACTGGTTCCACCGAACCCCGATCTTCAGGACCGTCTGTTCGAAACTGCGCTGCGAGGTCGGGCCATGGAGACGGCGGAAGGCAAGCCGGGCTGGGAATCGGAACTGAAGCAAGAGAGGCAGGAACAACTCAAGGGAGCCTCCAAAAAGCTCCAGGAGGAAAGTCCCCAGGCGGCAAGAGCACCAGCCCCGGCAGGACCCTCACGACCAAGCGCTGAAAGGAAACCCGAGATTGCGGCCAAGGCGAGAGAAGGATTGGCGCTCGATACGGATGAGTCCGAAAAGCTCGCGGAAATGAGGGATTCTGAGCTCGGCGAAGAATTTGATAAAAGCGGCCGTTTCCGTGAAGCGGGGAAAGACGCGCGCGCCCGGCAGGAGAATCTCAAGCGCGCCGGTGGAATGGTCGGAGGCAAGATGGACCGGCTTGGCGTAGACGATGGCTACTTTGCACTCGATGTTGCTGAGAAGGCCCGCCTTCAGTATCGCGCCTTCTACCGCCAACTCGGGCCCATCAAGGAGTGGGCGGAGAACAACTACTATCACCTTCGTATTGTTCAGCAGGACGGCAATCTGATCCCGGTGAGCGCGTTCTGGCGCGACTATTCGAACTGGATCGCCGATGGCTCGAAGGGCGCTTTCGTTTCACCCAACATTGCCGAAGCCAGCCACAACTTCGCCGAAATGATGCTCGCGCTCGCCGTGCTCGATCTGCCCTTCGATGCCCCCAAGCACGATGGCAAGACCGAAGCCGGGCGCTTCGATCTCACCGCGGGTGGGCCGGTCATCGTGTATCACAAGGAGATCAAACCCGCTGCGGCCCCCGCCGGGAATGCCGAGCAGGGACAGCTTCTCGTTTCCCAGAGTTTCTTCCGCGCTGGTGATCGTTACCGGCTGCAGGGCAACGAGAAATTCGAGAAGAACGTCACCTTCGAGTTTCTAACAGGAACGGTTTATGGAGCGAGTATCGTCGTGACCAACCCGACAAGCGCCGCGGCCAAGGCCGATGTGCTGATGCAGATTCCACGAGGTGCACTGCCAGTGACCGACAGCAAGGCGACCGATTCGAACTCGGTACGACTGGAGCCCTACACCACCAAAACCTTCGAGTATTACTTTTATTTCCCCGCCACTGCCGGAGACAAAAAATTCCCGCATTTCCCGGTCAATGTCGCCATCAACGGACTCGTCGCAGGCGCGGCGAAGCCCTTTGAGTTCAACGTGGTCTCCCGGCTCACGCAGGTGGACAAGGCTTCGTGGGACTACATCTCGCAGTACGGCTCAGAGGACGACGTGTTCAGCTTCCTTGAGCAGAACAACCTCGGTGCAATCGCGTTCCCCCGCGTCGCCTGGCGCTGCCACAATGCTGCATTCTTTAAGAAGCTGACAGCCTTCCTTGGGGAGCACCACGTCTGGGATGCCACGATCTACAGCTACGCCCTGCTTCACAATGATCGCGATGCCTTGCGGGAATGGATTCTCCACCGGAATGATTTCGTGGCGCAGTGCGGGCCGTATTTCGCGAGCGCACTGGTCGAGATCGATCCAATCGAGCGCCGCGCCTACGAGCACCTCGAATACAGCCCGCTGGTCAACCAACGTGCCCATCGCCTCGGCAGCGAAGTCCGGATCGCCAACCCCGCCGTGCTGAATCAGTATCAACGATTGCTGACCATCCTCGCCCATAAGATCGCGCTCAATGATGCCGACAACATGAGTGTCAGCTATTACCTGTTCCTTCAGGATCGGGTTGAAGAGGCGCTCGCCCGTTTCCACAGTGTCGATCCCAAGAACCTGCCGACCCGACTCCAGCACGATTATTTCAGGTGCTACGCCGCTTTCTATGAGAGTAATCTGGCCGAAGCCCGGGGTGTCGCCGCCAACTACAGCGACTATCCCGTCGCCCGCTGGCGCTTGTTGTTCGCGGACGTGACCAGCCAGCTCGATGAGATCGAAGGCAAGCCTTCCAAGATTGAAAAGGGTGACAAGCCGGACCGCGAAAAGCAGCAGACCGAACTGGCCGCAAGCGAGCCGTCGTTTGACTTCAAGGTCGAGAACAAGAGCATCGCACTGACCTATCGGAACCTGAACGAAGTAGCCGTGAACTACTACTTGATGGACCCTGAGTTCTCATTCAGCAGCAACCCGTTTGTCAGTGAGGACGCCAGCCGCTTCAGCATCATCAAGCCGAACAAGACCACCACCCAGGAGCTGCCGAAGGGCAAGGATGCACTCGAGGTCGCGTTGCCCGCCGAGTTCGCCAAGGCCAACGTGCTGGTTGAGATCGTCGCCGCCGGCCAGCGCAAGGCCCAGGCCCATCATGCCAACACCCTGAAGCTCACCCTCACCGAAAACTACGGTCGCCTCGAAGCCCGCGACAGCACCAACAACCGCGCCGTGAGCAAGGCCTACGTCAAGGTCTATGCCCGTCTCGGAAATGGCGCCGTCCGTTTCTTCAAGGACGGCTACACCGATCTGCGTGGCCGCTTCGACTATGCGAGCCTCAACGGCGGCGTTGAAGCAGCGCCACTGCCTGAGCCGATGCCGCGTCAGGCAGGCGCGCCCTCGAACGGACTCGACTACCAGATGCTCAAGCCCTCCGAGCTCCCGCAAATCGAGAAATTCTCCATCCTGATCCTGAGCGACACCAACGGTGCCGCCACCCGCGAAGTCGCCCCGCCCAGCGAGTAGAGGTCAAATATGGAGCGTGGACGTCGCCGTCCACAGCAAGGCTCCTGGCGCCAAATCCATTCCCACCCGGAGCGGGCACACTCCTGTGCCCAAGACCGCATCCTTCTTCAGGCTCGAATTCCCAGGTAGCGCGCAAATCCTCATCAGGTGACACATGTCTATTCAGGCAAGTTCATGTTGTGGTGAAGATTGATTGGGTCTTTCGATGATCCAGGAAAGAACCCGTCTTGGTCCACGTAGCGGAAGCCATCACAGCCATGAGAATCCTTTCCTCTGTTTCGGTGGTCGCTTTGCTGGGTTGGATACTCCCCGTCTCATGTTTCGCCACGGCGGTCGGAACCTCCATCGTCGAGCAACCTGTGAACCTCGGGCCGAAATCCGACCCAGGACGGATTCCGCTCGGCGGCGTGGGCGTGGTCAGTAATCACGGCTACGGCATCCATGCTGTGATCGGCGAAGCCCGGGCCTGCCCGCGAGGGGCGATGCGCTGGGAAGGAGGCTCGGAGCTGGATCAGAATCTGGCCAGTGTCTTCGGCATCTCGGTGGAGGCGCGGGATACGACTCAGATCCTGGCATTTCCCGTAACGCTGCGAGTGAAGGCTTGGAAGGCTCCAGGTTACAGCCCCTACACGAAGGATCAGGTCGTTGCAGCCACCCTCTGGTGCTTGATCCGCAGTACGTATGGCACGCCGGAAGCCCCACTTGAGGTCCGGGTGGTCGCGGAAGGTGCGGAGGACAAGGCGTTGGAGGAGAAGTATTCGGGAAGATACATCAGCCAGCCCGGCAAGAATGGAACAAAAGTGCCGCCAGTACAAGTGCGCGGAACGGCCCTCGAAGTGGATGCACGGGGAATCGCCTGGGTGGTGTTTCCTGACATTGCCCGGAAAGCCGCATTCGTCCCGCCAACTCCCGGGATGATCATTCTGGAAGTGGGAGGAGACGGAGATCCAGGATGGCGGGTGCTTCCGGTCTGGGGAAATGGAAGGGATGAAAGCGAATTCCTCCGGCTCAACAGCGAGTCGGTCATCATGAAATATTCGGTGTACTCTCTTGGGGTGAGGGAGGCCAATTCATTTCTCGCCGAAGGGGGTGCAAATGGAGTGAAGGCCGTCCGGGGTGATAAGTCCGACTCGGTCTTTCTCAGCGATCCTAAAGTGAATCAGACGACGCTTGCGGCCCACATCCTTTCTCTCGTGATTTCGGCACAACCGAGAGAAGGCAAGCCGCTGACCGTTTCGTTCCTCGTCGACGAATCCAGCCTTCCAAGGTATTCCGCCTTTCGAGGTGCGTCAGGATGGAAGAAATCCACCGACTCCAATAACCAGTCCCAGCTGGAATGCGAGTTCGTGTGGGATGCCGCCGCGAAAAAGTTGGCGAGGGGATCCGTTCCCTTGGTTCAGTTGGAAAGCAGCGGTTGGATCACACTGGCTCCCGAGCAGAAAGCGGATGACGAAGCCGCGACGAAACTGGCGCTCATGGTGCAAGACCGAATCAACGTTCGGATCCACGATGGCAGTTTGCTCGCCGAGAAGATCATGCCGGCTGACCTGCTGTATGCTTCAGGCTTGCTGCGGGAAATCAGCAAGGCGGGATACTATGAGGCACTGGCGACTTACTCGAATGGAAAGACCCTTCCCGACAAGCCGCAGGATGATCCGGTTAAGCTCGAGAGCTCCGCGGCCTTTCAAGCCCACCATGCAGGTTGGACAATCGGCCTGAGCCAGGGCGAGGCCATCGCGATCGAGGCTCGCAAGGCCATCGCAGAGGCGAAGCTCAAGAAGGATGAGTGAACGACGTTCTTGGGTTCATTCAATCTGGAGGCCAAAGATCATCCCTTTGTCCATTGCTGTGGCCCAGCTCATGATCGCGCTGCGGCTCCCTCTTTAGCATCCTCAAACCCTCGCCAGCGCCAGCAGCTCCTTGAGCCTTCCGATCTCTGCCGCCGAGGTCTTGGCGACGAAGCCTCTCGCGTGAGCGAAGTGGACGTCTGGCTCCTTTTCGATCCGGGTGAAATCGTAGCGCGGATCGTCATTGTGGCGGGAAAGGCCATAGCCTCCGCCACGACGGTCCGGGTAAATCAGCGCGGCGACGCTGTTGCTCTTGCCGATCGTTTCCAGGTAGCGGCCGATGCCGGCGGAGGGCTCGTCCGGGATCGGTTCGGTGCGGGGCAGGAAGAGGATTTCATTGCCCTCGTGATCCCAGAGCTCGGCATGCTGCGCCACGAAGTCGAGACGGCTGCGCAGCTCCCGCAGATACTCCAGCAGGTCCTCGCCGATGTAGCTGAGGATTTCCCAAAGCGGCTCGCCGGGCTCCAGGCGCTTGGCCTTGGCGAAACGTCGCAGCACGGTGACGTCGATCGGCGAGTTGAGCTTGTTCATCGTGTTCCGATCCACCCCGAGCCACTTGGCGGTGACGTTCGGCCCCCGGGTGTCGAACCACTCGGCGGGCTCCAGCCAGTCGCAGAACTGACGCGCGTCCTCATAGACGCCAAGGTGCTGGAGCACCAGGCTCAGCGCGCAAACCGGCGGATGATCGGCGGGAAATTGATGGTGGTCGAAATTGTTCCGCTCTGGCGCATGCTCGCCGCCGACATCGACCACGGCGATCGTCGGATCCGCCAGATCGGCCTCGGTCGGTTCGCGGCGTTCGATGGGCACGCGGTGCACGGCGGCCAACAGGCAGCAGGCAAGGAGTTCGTCCTTATGGGAACCGCCGGGATGGGTGAGGATGAGGGAGAGAGGCATCTGGGCGGGAAGGTAGGGGGAGAAATCACGAAATCCTAGCTCGCTTCTTCGCTGAAGCTACGAAGGGCAGGCTAAATTCGAAACGAAGAGGGGGAGGGAAAGCAAGTCGACGACGGACGTGGGGACGACACTGGATCTTCGGCACCGCCCCCTCTCAGGCAGGGACCTTTTTTCCGGAAAGGTCCCTGCCTTTCATGGATCACGGAGCCAGGGAAATCGCCTCGCCGCTCCAAGGGCTCTCGATGTCATTCGGCCCGATCGCGCGGATGCGGAAGGCATACTTCCTTCCCGTCATCAGCCCGCCTACCGAGGCCGAGCTGCGCGGGGCCACCTTCGCGAACTGCCAAGGCCCTGGCGCAGCCGTGTCGGAATGCTCCCGCATTTCCACGATGTAGGACTTCGCCCTCGGCACCGCATTCCACGTCAGGTCGATCTCGCCCTCATCGTCACCCAGACTGGCGGCGACATTGATAGGCGCATCCAGGCTCGTCGTCGTGCTGCGCGGGACCTGCACGGCGAAGCCGGAGCTCAGGATCTTCGCCTCATCTCCGCCGGACGTCGCCTCCACATAGCTGCCCCGTGTGTTCAGGGCTGTTTCCAGGCTCACCCTCAGATCATCCTTCTGCGTGCGCAGCGTGGTGAGGGCGATCTCCGCCGCCATGATCTCATCCATCTTGTCCGCGTAGGCCAGCAGCGCCGCATCATACACTGCCGCTGTTGGATTCGGGGTGGGGTAGTTTGCATTGCCAATCATCGCCGCCTTGTGCGCCTCTGCAAATTCACGGAGGATGCCGTCATTCTTGTCTCTCAGTTCCAGTTTTACTTTAGCCATCGGTTTGTTTCTCAGGTTGTGTCGATGAACTGTCTTTCATGTGTCATCGAAGGCGGACACAGTTCTTAATCCGCTATCCAATGGCAGGACTACCGATAGGATGTTAGACAAGTCAACAATGTTGAAGGCACGCTGTGAGCCATGTCCGAAAATGAAACCACTTGGCCGAAAATGTGGCGCGGCCGGCATGAGCGCGGCCTGGCCCTGGGGACTGCCCGGGCATGAACAAGAGAGGGGAGGGGCACCTGCAAGGCAGTCCCCGTCCGTGCGTTCCCTTGTCCCCGCCCTAGCCCTCTCTTGTGGTCACTCGACCACTCCCTTGTTGCTGCCTGAGCACTCCCTTGTCCCCGCCCGACCAGTCCCTAGCGGTCGGCCGACCCCTCCCTTGTGGCAGGCCGTCCACTCACTTGTACTCGGCCTACCCCAACCCAAAAACCCCTCATTTGTGCCATTTTCACGCTGTTTTGGCCTCGCTTGGACCCTTGCGGCGTGGAATTTCTCCCCGGAAGCTCTCCGGTCGTTCATCAAAACAGTCCTTGAAATGTTCTTATGAACACTTAAAAAGCTCCGCATGAGCGATCTCACTCCCTCTGCCAAGCCAAGGCTCCTCGATCAGGTCCGCACCGCCATCCGCAGGCGTGGCTGGTCCTACCGCACTGAGGAAACCTACGCCGGATGGGTCCGTCGCTACATCCTCTTCCACGGAAAAGTCCATCCCACCGAGCTGGGGCCACAGGCCATTTCACCATTTCTCGACTACCTCGCCATGCAGCGGAACGTGGCTCCTGCCACCCAGAATCAAGCGCTCAACGCCCTCGTCTTCCTCTACCAGCACGTCCTATCGATCCCCGTTGGAGACCTGCCGGAATTTCAACCCGCCAAACGCCCTCGCCGACTCCCCGTCGTCCTCACCCGGGAGGAAGTCCGCCGCCTCTTCCTGCATCTGGAGGGGCTGCCGCTCCTCATGGCGCGTCTTCTCTATGGCTCCGGCATGCGGCTCACCGAAATGCTCTCCCTCCGCGTCAAGGACTTGGACTTTGAAAGCCGCACCATCCTCATCCGCGATGGGAAGGGCGGAAAAGACCGCCACACCCTGCTTCCGGAAAATATGATCGAGCCCCTGAGAAGGCAGCTCGCAGACGCCCGCAGCCTGTTTGATCGGGATCGTTCCCAATCCGTCCCCGGCGTCTACCTTCCCTACGCCTTGGAATTCAAATACCCGAATGCCGGAAAGCAATGGCCGTGGTTCTGGGTCTTCCCGGCGGAGGGGCTCTCCACCGACCCTCGCTCAGGCATCGTCCGGCGGCATCATCAGGGAGACCACGTGATCCAGCGCCCGATGAAGGCCGCCCTCCACGCCTCCGGCATTACTAAGACCGCCTCCCCACACACCCTCCGACACTGCTTCGCCACTCATCTTCTCGAAAACCATCAGGACATCCGCACCGTCCAGGAACTCCTCGGACACAAGGATGTCAGCACCACCCAGATCTACACCCATGTCCTGAACAAACCCGGCCTCAGCGTCCGAAGCCCACTCGATTTCTAACCACCCGGTTTGGGCGGATCCCCATTTGGAACCGCCGTGGCTTTCCCTCTCCAGTCCCGCCTACTTTCACGC
>JANOBS010000488.1:0-1035 GCA_031411755.1 Luteolibacter sp.
CAACTGATCTGCACGGAACTGATCCGTTCCGGCTTCCAGCTCGTCACCCAGGCCGAGTGCTGCGACCGCACGCTGCGGGTGCCGATCGACAATTGGATCGAGATCGGTGCCCTGCTCCTGCTCGGTCGCACGGCGAAGCCCGCCACGCTTTTCGACAGCGACAACAACGTGCTCGCCTGGAAGGGCGGCACGGATCCAGCCGACTGCCCCGAGCGACTCGTCACCGATGCCAATTGTTTCACCGTCCGCTATCCTTGGGACCTCCTGCGCATGAATGAGGAAGTGCTTGCGATGATGGACGAATCCTCGCAACACGGCGAAGTCAGCCCGCTGGCCACGATCATCGGCCACGTCCGGATCGGAGCCGGCTCGAAAATCCTTCCCGGCACGGTCCTCGAAGGCCCCGTCGTCATCGGCCCGAACTGCCACATCGGCCCGAACGCCTACATCCGCGGCGCGACCTCGATCGGTGCGAACTGCTACGTGGGAAATGGTGCCGAAGTGAAAAACTCGATCCTCTACAACAACACCTACATTTCCCGTCAGTGCTATGTCGGCGACTCGATCATCGGCACCCACGTCACCCTCGGGGCCGGCACCTGCACCGAGAATCACCGTCATGACGGCCGCCATCACGTTTCCATGATCCAGGGAAAAACAGTCAACACCGGTCGGGTGAAGTTCGGCGCGATCATTGGTGATGGCGTGAAAACCGGCGTCAACACCTCGATTGAAGCCGGAATCAAGATCGGCATCGCCCGCACCACGAAGGCCGGCTCCTACGTCGGCAAGGACCTTCTGTGACGCATTTGTCACGATCCAGACCCTCGCGGCCAGACGGAATCGGCACTACACAGAGCGCCCGATGCACAAAATTCTGATTGTCGAGGATGAGCGAGACATCGCCGACCTCATCGGCTTCAACCTGGAGCGCCACGGCTACGGAGTCCTGAAGGCCTATGATGGCATCACCGGCACCGAGGTTGCCATGCGTGAGCGACCGGATCTCATCGTGCTCGATCTGATGCTTCCCGG
>JANOBS010000489.1:0-2767 GCA_031411755.1 Luteolibacter sp.
AAAAATCTCGGCTGCAACTGGCTCTGGTTCCAGCCGATCCATCCCAACGGCATCGACGGCCGCGAGAACGATCCTTCGAGCGGCAGTCCTTATGATCCAGGCAGTCCCTACGCGGTGAAGAATTTCTTCGAGGTGAATCCGCTGATGACCGTGAACTACAACGGCGCTCTTCCCGATCCCGTGCGGAACCCCGCCAACCGCGCCGCCGCGATGACGGCCTGGCAGAATTTCGTTAGCGCCGCCGATGCGAAACAGGTCGGCATCATGCTCGACTCCCCGTTCAACCACACCGCCTTCGATGTCGAGATCGCGCAGAAGGGCATCGACCTCTTCCAGCGCGATGGCGAGACGTGGTCGCCCGGCGATGAGATCCGCAACCGCGATGCCAGGTTCTTTTCCCGAAGCGGAAATTACGGCCAGCGTGCCTTTGACACGGCCTCGATCGCAGCCGGGCCGGACCGTTTCGATTTCGGAAAATGGAACGACGTGAAGGATGTCTTCTTCGGTCGTTACGACGCGCTGGTGGAATACGACAGCGAGCCCGAGCGTTCGAGCTACAGCAGTGAAGGCGACTGGTTCGATACCTCCCAATACGAATGGACCAATCCCGACTTCACCCAGGGCGGCCAGCAGTGGAATGTCACCCGCCGCGTGTGGCAGTACTTCGCCCACTACGCCGTGCACTGGCTGGAGAAAACCCGGCCCAGCGGACAGAACCGGAACTCGCTTTCCACCGATGGCGATGCCGCCACGCGATACGCTTGGGACGCCCGCGGCATCGATGGCTTGCGCTGCGACTTCGGCCAGGGTCTGCCTCCGCAGTGCTGGGAATACATCATCAACAGCGCCCGCTCGAAAAAGTGGAACTTCGTCATGATGACCGAGTCGCTCGATGGCGGCAATGTCACCTACCGCAGCGCCCGGCAGTTTGAGATCCTCAACGAGAACATCGTCTTCCCGCTCAAGTCCGCCACCAACAAGCAGAGCTACCGCGACATCTACGAAGGACGTCGTAGTTCCTACGGCCAGGCGCTCGTCTTGGCGAACACCACCTCGCACGACGAGGAGGTCATGGCGGATCCCTGGGGGTCGATGGTCCGTTACCTCGCCTGCAATACCCTCGACGGCGTGCCTCTCGTCTTTCCCGGTCAGGAACTGGGCATCTCCACCACCTTCGGCTACGACCACTACGAGACGAACTTCGGCAAGCAGATCCCGCACTTCAAGCGCTGGAACTCCATGACCCCGATCTGGAATGACACGGTCTTCGGAAACGACCAGCTCTATCCGGTCTTCGCCGCCGCCAACCGCGCCCGCAGCAACAGCCCGGCCCTGCGTTCCCCGAACCGCTGGTTCCTCGATGGCGATGGCAACAATGCGCAGATCCACGCTGTCGCGAAATACGAGACCGCCAACGCCTCGCCCGCCTTTTCGGATGTCGTGATCGCCTTTTCGAATCTCGATCGCAACAACACCCAGAGCGACAACTTCAAGATCCCTGCAGGTCTCGCCTCCTTTCTGGGCCTCAAGGATGGCCGCACCTACAACACACGCAATCCGGCCGCCTACACTGCCCAGGATGCCAACCGCAGCACGAACTGGCTCTGGGGCTCCGGCATCACCGGGGCGAACCTGAAGTCCGCTGGTTTCTTCGTTTCCCTCAACAAGGTTCCGACCACCAACGGAGCATGGACCACGGCTCCCTTCGAGGGCCAGTATCTGAAGCTCTACGACGTCACCCCGCCGCCTTCCTCCACGCCGCAGACGAACTACTATGGGATTGGTAGTAATCTCGTCTTCACCTGGGCTCCCGTCAGCGGGGCGGATGACAATGTCACCGGTTATTTCGTGGAGATCCTCGACGGAAATGTGGTGGTGACCTCCGCCACCGTCGCGGGCACCTCCTACACCTTCACCGGTGCCGTCGCGGGCACCACCTATCGCGCCCGGATCACCGCGATCAGCAGCGCGGGCATTTCCTCGACCACGCCCGGAGCCTCCGACACCGGAGCCCCGAATCCCGCTTCCGCCACCACCGCCTCCATCGCCCTCGCTGCCAGCGGTGACCAGGATGGCGATGGCCGCAGCAACCTCGACGAGCAGACCGCCGGCACGAATCCGCTCGATGCCACCTCGCTCTTCAAGATTCTCTCGATCAACCGCGCCGCTCCCTCGGTCAGCGTCAGCTTCACCTCCGTGATCGGAAAATCCTACCAGCTCGAGAGCTCGACCTCACTCCAGTCCCTGAGCTGGTCCCCCGCAGGTTCATCGCTCGTCGCGCCCGGAGTCCAGTCGACCCTCAGCGACCCCACCGGCGGTAGCGACCCCAAGCGCTTCTACCGCATCCGCGTCACCGGACCTTGAAACCGTGGCGGCCCGTTCCCAGGGCCGCGCCCCTCTAGGTCCGGAACGTGTCCCGACTGTCGCAGTCGGGAGCTTGGCTTTCAGCGTGACAGGGACCCCTCACTCGCCTATCCCTGCACCGTGCGATTCCCGTCCACCAAGCCGAAATCCAATCCCGGAAGCAGGCGCTCGTTCCTTCCCGGACGAGGCAATTCGCGTCGGCTGAAAGCCGCGCCAAACCCTTCATTTTCGGCAGATTTTGGCGTTTGGGGGGTAGTAGAGTACTACGGCTACAGATACTGTGCGCCAAGCGAAGCTTGGCGTCTCTTGCAGGGTGAAAGTCCCTGCCGAAAGTCTCCCGAGGGCGGAAGCCCGAGGTGGCAAGAACTAGCCACTCGATTCGTACCGAGTCTTGCGGGCGTGA
>JANOBS010000490.1:0-8497 GCA_031411755.1 Luteolibacter sp.
GCAGGAAGGTCGTCGGGTCGAGATAGTCGCCCACCCATCCGGCGATGGAGATGTCGAAATCGAGCCTCTGCTGGGCGCTGTTGTAGGAGGCGAAGTCCATCTTGCGGATGTCCACCTTGACGCCGATCTCCTTCCACATCGATTGGATAGCTTCCGGGCCGGCCTGCCCGCCACCGCTGCTGATCAGCAGGGTGAATTTCGGCAGGTCCTTGCCGTCCGGAAAGCCGGCCTCCGCCAGCAGTGCCTTGGCTTTGGCCAGATCATAAACGGCGATCTGCTCGGGCTTGTAGTCACCCATTTCCGGAGTCACCGTTCCGGCGGGTTTGAAGCCTTCCAGGATGGTGTCGCAGATCTCCTTGCGGTTGATGGCGAGGGAAAGCGCCTGGCGGACCTTCTGGTTGTTCAGGCCGGGCCGGGTGACATTGAAGCGGACGAAATTGTTGCCGACATAGGGCTCCTGTCGAAGGTACTGCGGATAGTTTTTCTTGATCTCATCCACCAGGTCGGGCGGGATTTTGTAGGTGCTGTGGAGCTGGCCAGCCAGGAAAGCGCGCGATTCCGAGTAGGAGTTCTCGATGGGGAAAAACTTGATGCCGTTGAGCTTCACATTGGCCGCGTTCCAGTAGTGCGGGTTTTTGACGACCTCGATGTAGTCGTTGAATTTCCACGTCCTCATGGCGAAGGCACCGTTGCCGACGATGTTTGCGGCATCGCTCCACGGAGTGAAGCGGCCCGAGATTTTTCCCCACTGTAGAACCACATGCCGGGGCACTGGAAACCAGGTGTAATGGCGGGTGACGCCGGGGAGGTAGGGCACTGGTTCGCGGAGGTCGACCTGGAGGGTGTAGTCGTCGGGCGAGGTGGCGCCGATCTTGGCGAGGTCGAACAGATCCTCGGCCTCGACCGCTGGTGAGGCGGTGGGATCGGCTGCCTTGGCGGCCAGCGCGGTGAGAAGCACGCTTCTTTGCTCAGGCAGGCTTTCAGCCGGCCATTCGAAGCGGGAGTCGGGGGACTCGAGGATCCATTTCAACGTGGGGCGATCGAGGGCATCGAGGCCCTTGTTCAGGACCAGGCGGCGGCGGTTCGGCTCACTGAGCTCCTCCCATTTTGGGGCTTTGCCGAGGTCGTCCTTGATCGTCTTGTCGGGAAGTCCTTCGAGGTTGAAGGTCTTGAGCTGTTCTTCGGAAATCCCCGGGATCAATCCAGCACGGGCGAGGATGATCGAACGGCGGTTCTTGTTGTAGTCCTCCGCGTTCTTCAGGAAGTAGAGCATTTCCGCATAGGGCCCGGCGAGGTCGGGATGGAGCAGGCGGTGATAGGCGAAGACGAAGTCCTGGGCGACGACCGGGGCCACGTTGTCCGACCAGCGGGCATCGGGCCGGAGATGGAAGGTCCAGGAGGTGTAGTCCGGGTTGTGCGACCATGAGGTGGCCGCGCCGGGGGGATAGGCGGTGTCGGACTCCGGGTCATCGGCGACGAGGCCTTCGAAAAGCGCGCTGATGACCTTGCTTTCCGGCACTCCGGTGACGAGATGCGGATCGAGCGCCTTGGGGTCGGCGCTGTTTCCGATGAGGAGGATCTTTTCGCGGTTGGCCCGGTCGACCTCGGTTTCCTTCTGGCATGACGCGAGAAGGAGGAAGGAAAGCAGCAGACAGGCGGACGGACGAAGCATGACGGGCGGAGTGTGGCTTGGCGCGGCAGGGTTTGAAGCGGATTTTTATGAAATTCCGGGACCATGGAGCGTTTCCCGTGCCGGGTTCAGTGCTTGCATGGAACGAAGAGGCGGCTAGAACCCTGAAGTCCTTACGTGAAGAGTTACTTTCTCCGCCGCCTGCTTCTGATTCCACTCACCTTGCTGGGAGTGACGTTGCTGGTGTTTTCCATCATGTGGAATGTGCCGGGCGGTCCGATGGAGGAGGATCTTCAAAAGAAAATGGGCGGGGGCGGCGACAAAAAGGGCAGCTCCACCCGGGCCCGTGAACAATCGGGGACTTCCCTGAAACCAGCGGATTTGTTGGAGCTGGAGGAGCAGTATGACCGCGACAAGCCAATGATGCGGATGTATGCGGAGTGGCTGGGCATCCTGCCACGGGATGTGGCCAGCGGCATGAAAAAGGTTGGTGCGGTTTTTCCGAAGGACGCGAAAGAAGTGGTCATCGCCATGCCGGGCACGGAGCAGGAAGTGACGATCACGCTCGAAGGGGCAGGCATCAAGGTTACGCCGCCGAAGGATGTGGATTTCGCCGGCTGGCAGGTTCGCCTGCAAACTCCCGAAGAGCAGGCGGAGCGCTGGAAGGCGCGGGTGAAGGACATTCCGCTCAAGGAGGCTCCGACCCCCCGGGCCATTCTCATCAAGCCGGTCTACGACGGACTGCTCCAGGGCTCACTCGGGATGTCGAAAAACTATCAGGAGCCGGTTTGGAACATGATCCTCGACCGCATGCCGGTTTCCATCTTCTACGGACTCATCACGATGTTCCTCGTCTACGGCATCTGCCTGCCGCTGGGGATCGTCAAGGCCATCAAGCATCGCACGTGGATCGACAATGCCTCTTCGGTGGTCGTGTTCTTCGGCTATGCGATTCCGGGTTATGCTCTCGGTTCCTTGTTGGTCGTCTTCCTGGGAGCGCGCCTCGGATGGTTTCCGCTCGGAGGATTCACCGGTGAGGCCTTTCCGAATCTTGATACCTGGGGGAAAATCAAGGACCTCGCCAATCATGCCGTGATGCCCTTGATCTGCTACATGGTGGGGGCCTTCGCCTTCCTCACGCAGATCATGAAGAACAACCTGATGGACAACCTTGCCGCCGACTACGTGCGCACCGCCGTGGCGAAGGGCGTGGGCTTCCGCCAGGCGGTGTTCCGGCATGCATTCCGGAACTCGATCATCCCGGTCGCCACCACCTTCGGATCGAACATCACGATGCTCGTGAGCGGCAGTATCCTGATTGAAAAGGTTTTCGACATCAATGGCTTCGGCCTCCTCCAGTTCAATTCCCTGCTCGAGCGCGACCAATATCTCGTGATGGGTCTGGTGACCGTCAGTGCGGTGCTGATGCTGCTGGGAAATGTGGTCTCCGACCTCTGTGTGGCCTTGGTGGATCCACGGGTGAGCTACAACTGAAAGCCGCATGACCTTCCCCCGAAAGATTGGCCTGCTCCTGATTCTCATCGCACTGCTCGCCGCGACGGGCTACGAGTGTGGCCTGGCGCTGCCATCGCTCCGCTGGTTTTACTCGTTCGAATCCTCGGACGGTGCCGATCCGAATCGGGCGCGTTGGATCGGTCATTTGATCGCCGGTGCGACGGTCGTCATCGGTGTGCTGATGATGTTTCTCGGCGGAGATTTTCGCTGGAACCCGCTCACCCTCCGCAAGTTTTCCCGATTCCGGGCGATCACCCGCGGCTACCGCTCGTTCCTGATCCTGATGGTCATGGTCGTGGTTTCGCTACTCGATCAGGCACTGGTCGGAAAGCAGGCGCTTGCGGTCCGATACGAAGGAGAATGGTTCTTTCCCGCCTTCGTCCGGCAGAGGATCGACGCGGCGACTTTCGGTGGGGCGAGCCAGGCGGATCCAGATTACCGCCAGCTTCAAAAGAAATTCGCCAAGGAGGGTGGAGTGAACCGCGTCTGGATGCCGCTGGTTCCTTTCGATCCGACCTTCGACACCGACAACATCCAATACCGTGTGTTGCCTGTCGGTGATGGAATCGTGGGCAATCACAAAGGCAGCGAGCCCTTCAGCGGGATCGCCTTCGTGCTGGACCCGAACGACCCGCTGGTGAAATTCCAGAAGGCCACCTTCCGTCAGGGAAAGCGCAGCGGGCGTTTAGAGATCTATGACGGCAAGGGAGAAACCCTGGCGGTCGAGGAGTGGCTCGATGGTAAACGTCTCAGTCGTCGCGCCCTCGGCGAGGATGTCGCCTCCGATGCGGCGGCGGTGGAGGCATCCGTGTGGACCGAGTTGCTTTTCCCCCCCGCGCCTCCTTCGGTCGCGAGCCGGCATTTCCTCGGCACCGACTCACGCGGCTGGGATGTCGCCGCCCAGCTCTACGGGGGTTTCCAGGTCATTCTGAAGGCGGCTTTGATCTACGTTTTCCTCACCTATCTGGTCGGAATCGCTGCGGGATGCTCGATGGGATTCTTCGGAGGAAAGTATGACCTGATCGGACAGCGCTTCGTCGAGGTGCTGAGCAATGTCCCCTTCCTCTACCTGGTGATGATCATCTCGTCGAACATCGGGCAGGAAAAGATCACCCTGTTGGTGATCCTGTTGGTGATCTGCGCGTTTTCCTGGATCGATGTGGCGGCTTACCTGCGTTCGCAGACCTATCGGGAAAAGGCGCGCGAGTATGTGGCTGCAGCGCGTGTTCTTGGGGCTGGTACGGGACGGATCGTTTTCCGCCACATCCTGCCTAACAGCATCTCCACCATCGTCACCCTCCTGCCTTTCAGCATCGTCGGCATCGCCACTGCGCTGACTGCCCTCGACTTCCTTGGCTTCGGACTCCCGGCCCAGTATCCGAGCTGGGGGACGCTCCTCGGGGACGGCACTTCGAATCTCGATGCCATCTGGATCGTCAGCTCGGTCTTCGGCATGATGGTGCTGACCCTGCTGCTCATCACCTTCGTCGGAGAGGCCATCCGCGAGGCTTTTGATCCGAAAAAATTCACTTACTACCGTTGAGGTCCATGTCACAACTCCGCAACCTGTCGATCCTCGCATTCGCGGTCCTCGCTCTTTTGGGCGGATGCCGCAAGGCAGTCGTGGAGGCACCTTACGACAATACCACGGAGAAAAAGGCCTTCTTCGAGCGCTACAACAAGCAGGTCATCGAGCAGCTTGCCCAGGACACCGCGAAGCTCGAAAAGGAGTTGGCCGATCCATCCTCCGCGGCTCCCTCAGATGGTGAGCCGGTGAGCCGCGAGGAAAAGGAGCGGCAGCTTGCCGCGCTGAAGCATCGGGCGGAACGGCCGAACTACTTCGAGTTCCTCACCGAAAAGGACCTCCCTCCGTCCCTCGCCTGGGAGACGAATCTCGACGATCCCGACATTGGTTCCCCGAAGGCCAAAAAGGGCGGCACGATGCGCACTTTTTTCGCGGGCCTTTCCTTCCCACCGACCGTCAGATCCTTGGGCAAGGAAGCCAACAACGACTTCCGTTCGGAGCACTGGGACAACATTGAGATGGGTCTCGTCGGGCGGCATCCGAATACCGACAAGTCCATCCCGGCGCTGGCCGACCGCTGGTCGATCGGTGCTGACGGCCAGGAGGTGTACTACCACATCGATGCCGAGGCCCGCTGGTCCGATGGAAAGAAAGTCACATCCCGGGATTTCGTGACCCTCTTCTACATCGCACTCTCACCCTACCTGACGGAAACCTACTACCGCGCCTACTACGGCGAGCAGTTCTGGGGGATCTCCACCTATGGCGATGACTACCTCTGCATCCGCCTCGCCGACCCCAAGCCCCGCCCCGAGTACTTCGCCAACGCAGTGCCTTACCAAGAGGACTTCTACCGCGAGTTCGGTCCTGACTTCGAGCAGCGTTACAACTGGCGTACCCGCCCGACCACCGGGGCCTATCAGATTCTTCCTGAGGACATCGTCAAGGGCCGCTCGATCACCCTCAGCCGCGTGAAGAACTGGTGGGCAAAGGACCGGCTCTACTACCGCAACTGCTTCAACCCGGATCGCGTGCAATACGTGCTCGTCCGCGACATCGAGAAGGCCTTTGAAATGTTCCGCCTTGGCGAACTCGACATGTTTCCGCTGGGCCTTCCGAAGTACTGGTACGAGAAGACTGAAATCCCGGAGGTCTTCAAGGGCTACATCAAAAAGGCGGAGTTCTACAACGAATACCCCCGCGTGCCTCGCGGCCTGTATTTCAACCTCGCCAATTCGCTGCTTTCAAATCGCGACATCCGGATCGGAATCTGCCACGCCACGAACTGGCAAAAGGTGATCGACTTCGATTTGCGTGGCGATGCGCAGCGGCTCAACATCTTCAGCGCCGGTTACGGCGTGTTTTCCGAGCCCAACATCCGCGCTCGGGAGTTCTCGGTTTCAAAGGCCCGCGAGTTTTTTGCCAGGGCCGGGTTCAACAAGGCCGGCCCGGATGGCATCCTGGTCGACGACGCCGGCAAACGGCTCTCGCTTTCGATCAACTACACCCGGTCAGAGGCGATCGACGCCATGATGCAGCGCCTGAAGGAGGAGGCCAGGAAGGCGGGGCTGGAGTTCCAATTGGACAGTCAGGACAACACCGCGTCGTTCAAGAAGGTGATGAACAAGAATCACGAAATCGCTTACACCGGCTGGGGCATCACTCCGCCATACCCGGACTACTACGAGCATTTCCATTCGAAGGATGCCTTCATGCCCGGCACTCGTCAGCCGCGTCCGATGACCAACAACATCTCCAGCTACGGCGAGCCGGTGATGGATGCTCTGGTCGAAGGGGTGCGCAACGCCCGCAGCGAGGAAACGATCTGGGAACTGAGCTACAAGGTCGAGCAGATCATTCATGACGAAGCCCTGTGGGTTCCTGGCTATCAAAAGAACGCCTACCGCCAGGGCTACTGGCGCTGGGTTTGCTGGCCGGATGATTTCAACTGTCGCATTTCCGAGCTGCCGGAAACCCTCAACCTGCACTGGATCGACGAGGACATGAAGCGCGAGACCCTTGAGGCGAAGCGCACCGGAAAGAGCTTTCCGGAGCAGAGCGTCGTTTATGACAAGTATCGCCTGAAGAGCGCGGAGGACACGAAATGAGCGACGAAGAACCATTGCTGGAAGTCACTGACCTCATCACCGCCTTCGATACCGATGGGGGACTGCTCCGTGCGGTCGATCATGTCTCTTTCGACGTGAAGCGCGGCCGCACGCTCGGAATCGTAGGTGAGTCCGGCTGTGGGAAAAGCGTCACGGCCATGTCGATCATCCGCCTGCTTCCCCAGCCGATGGGCAAGGTCCTTCGCGGCAGCGTGATGTTCAAGGGGCGCGATCTTCTGAAGGCCAGCGATGCCGAAATGCGCAAGGTCCGAGGTGGCGAAATTGGCGTGATTTTCCAGGAACCGATGACCGCGCTCAACCCCGTGCAGCGGATCGGCAAGCAGCTTTCCGAGTGCTTTCTGCTGCACACGAAGATGAGCCGCAAGGAAGCCTGGGAGGCCTCGATCGAAATGCTCCGCCTGGTCCGCATTCCGGCCCCCGAGCAGCGCATCGGCGATTATCCCCACCAGCTTTCCGGTGGCATGCGCCAGCGCGTCGTCATCGCCATGGCCCTCGCCTGCAAGCCCGACCTCGTCATCGCCGACGAGCCCACCACCGCGCTCGACGTGACGGTGCAGGCGCAGATCCTCGATCTGATGAAGCAGCTCCAGAAGGACATGGGCATGTCGGTCATCCTGATCACGCATGACCTCGGAGTGATCGCGGAAACCTGCGACGACGTCGTCGTGATGTATGCTGGTCGCGTCGTCGAACGCGCACCGGTCGCCGAGCTTTTCGAGCGCCCGCTGCACGCCTACACGCGGGGCCTGCTGGCCTCGATGCCGAAGCTCGATACACCGCGGAAGTCCGTTCTCCCCACGATCCCCGGCATGGTCGCCGGGCTCGCCGATCTCGTGCCAGGCTGCCGATTCTGCCAGCGCATGGGCCGTGAGGGTCCCGTGCTGCGCGAGCGCCCGCTGTTCGAGGAGATTCACTCCGGTCACTGGGTGGAAACCTGCCCCAACTGTTTCGAAGAACCCGCCTGATGGAACCGCTGCTCTCAGTTCGTGACTTGAAAATGCACTTCCCGGTGCGCGGTGGACTATTCCTCAAAAGCATCGGTGCCGTGCGCGCGGTCGATGGCGTTTCGCTCGACATCGCTCCCGGTGAAACCGTCGGCCTCGTCGGAGAATCCGGCTGCGGAAAATCCACGCTCGGCAGAGCCATCGTCCGTCTCAATAGTCCGACCGCTGGTTCGATCCATTTCAACGGCCAGGACATCACCACGATCAGTCGCCATGCGATGCGTCCGGTCCGGCGCGACCTTCAGATGATCTTCCAGGACCCGGTGGAGTCCCTGAACGCCCGGCTTAGCGTGCGCCAGATCATCGAGGAGCCACTCGTGATCCATGGCATGGGCAATGCCTCCATGCGCCGCCTCCGCGTCAACGAGCTGCTCGAACGCGTCGGCCTTCCGAAGTCCGCCGCCGAGCGCTACCCCTTCGAGTTCTCCGGCGGCCAGCGCCAGCGCATCGGCATCGCCCGCGCCATCGCGCTCGAACCGAAGCTCATCATCTGCGACGAGCCGGTCAGCGCGCTCGATGTCTCGGTGCAGTCCCAGGTGCTGAACCTGCTGCTCGAACTCCAGCAGGAAATGGGACTGTCCTATCTCTTCATCGCCCACGACCTCGCGGTGGTGAAACACATCTCCGATCGCGTCGCGGTGATGTATCTCGGCAAGATCGTCGAGCTCGCGGATGCCGATACCATCTATCTGAA
>JANOBS010000491.1:0-4248 GCA_031411755.1 Luteolibacter sp.
CCCCAGACAAGTCCGCTGGGTTGGTGCTCCAGGTTTCCTCCGCGCGGGCCACCGGCGAACCAGACCGAGCTGGTGTCGGCCTTCCCATCGCCATCGTTGTCGCGGTGAAGCGTGAGGTCGCTGGTGTTGGTGACGCCCACCAGCACGCGGTCGTCGATGGGAAGGACCATGCGCGGAAGGAGCTGCTTGTCGAGGTAGACGCTGTGCTTGTCGAACACGCCATCGCCCTTGCTGCTCTCATGGCGGGAAATGCGGCTGGTCGGCGTGAGCTCGTCCTTGCCGTCGATGTCCTGCATGTAGCTGCGCATCTCGGCGACATACATGCGGCCATTGCCATCGAAGACGCAGAGCACGGGCTCCTTGATCTGCGAATCGTCGAGGACGAGTTCGAGCTTGTAGCCTTCTGGAAGGTGGATCGTTTTCAGCTCCTCCTGCGGCGACAGGGCTGCCACTTGGCCGAGCGGACCGGTCGTCGGAGTGGGCTCGGCGCGGAGCAGTGGCGAGACGAAGGCCAGTGCAATGAGCGACAAGCGGCAGGGAATCGAGGGTTTCATGGGCGGAAATGAGGGCTGAAATCTGTCTGACAACTGAAGGCTTTCTCCGTCGGCGTAAAGCATCCGATACGACGATCCACTTCTGATCCGTTCAGCGAAAATCAAGGGCGGCATTGCCAGAAGGGGGCCGAACGGGTTGGCTGAACGTGTGAAAAGTCTGCTCCTGCTGGTTTCCTGCGGCTCCATGGTCACGGCGGCCGAGCCCTACCTTGAGGCATGGAGGACCCGCATGGCCGGCATCAGTCCCGAAGGCTATCTTTGCCGTCGCGCCTCCGGTCCGATGGTGGTGGACGGGAAATTTGATGAAAAGGAGTGGTCGGACGCCGCATGGACGAACGACTTCGTGGACATTGAGGGCACCGCCAAGCCGAAGCCAACTTTCCGGACCCGCGTGAAGATGCTGTGGGATGAGGAGAACCTCTACATCGCCGCGGAAATGGAAGAGCCGCAGGTGTGGGCGACGTTGGTGAAGCACGATTCGGTCATCTTCAACGACCCGGATTTCGAGGTCTTCCTCGATCCCGATGGCGACACGCACGAATACGGCGAGTTCGAGATGAACGCCCTCAATACCACCTGGGATCTCTTTCTGCCGAAGCCCTACAAGGATGGCGGGAAGCCGGACAATGGCTGGGAAATCACCGGCCTGAAGACCGCGGTGCAGGTGCAGGGAACGCTCAACGATCCCTTAGACAAGGATCAGGGCTGGTCTGTGGAAATCGCGATGCCGTGGAAGTCGCTCGAAAGGCTGCGGCATGTCCAAACCGCCCCGAAGGAAGGCGATCTGTGGCGGATCAATTTTTCCCGGGTGGAGTGGCAGATCGAGATTGTCGACGGCAAGGTCGTCAAGAAGCCGAAGACACCGGAGTCCAACTGGGTCTGGTCACCGCAGGGCGTGATCGACATGCACCGGCCGGAAATGTGGGGCTACTTGCGCTTCGTGAAAGAGAAAGGGCTTCCGGGACCCGATCCCCGCTTCATTCCGATGCAGAAGTGTCTCCAAGAGGTCTACTATGCCCAACGAGACTACTTCAAGACGCACAATCAATGGGCACTGAACGCCAAGGATCTTGGAGTCGACATCGGGAAATTCGGAGGACTCTACAACCTGTCGTTTTCGAAGGATGTAGGCGGAGGCTATTCCTGCAGCGTCGACAAAAGATTCGAACCAACCTTCATGCGTTGGAGCATCAATCAGGACGGAAGAATCGCGGAGGATCCCTTGCGCTGAAGGCTCACTTCACTGGCGAATAATCCGTCGCGATCAGTGTCTCCGACTTCACCCCATCCGGGATCGTCAGCGACCCGCCACCGGCCTTTTCGGAATCCTCCTTCACCTTCACCCATTCCGGATCGGCGCGGAAGGCTTCGAACGAGGCTTTCTGGGACTCCACGGACTTGTGCATCAGCAGATAGATCAGCGTGTCCTTCTCACCGGGCTGGCCCACGGCGGGCGTGAAGTAGGCGAAGTGCTCCATGCCATGGCGGGTGAAAAGCGCGACCGTGTGCTGGCGGAAACGATCGAGCAGCAGCGGAAGATTTCCCGTCGTGGTCGTGTAGGTCCGCAGCTCGAACACATGCTCGGTCTTGTCTTCCTCCTCTTTCAGCTTCGGCGAGAAATCCGTCAGCGTCAGAAAGCGGGTTTCCACCTTCTCGACCAGCTTGCCATCGACTTCGGACGCGGCCTTCGCGGTCTTCCAGTCGGGATCGTCCTGAAAGGCCTTCCACGAGGCCTCGCGGGCGGCGAGATCCGGGTAGGAGAGCAGGTAGACCAGCTTGTTCTCAGTGTTGTCCTTCGGCACCCAATAGCCGACGTTGGTCATGCCGTGCTTGGTGAAAAGCTTCGTCGTGTGATCACGGAAGCGGGCATGCAGGGCATCGAGCTTTCCCGCCGGGGCGAAATAGGTCCGCATTTCAAAGCAGCGGGCGGGATGGGTTTCATCAGCGGACGAGATGCCACCGAGCGCCACGGCAGTCAGGCCAAGTGCGGTCATGAATTTCAGGAAGGTCTTGCGGATCATGGAAAAGGGCATGGAAGAGAGTGGCCTAAAGTCGTGGAAGCGGAATCTACGCGGGCAAATCTGGCCGTTTCTCAAACAAGCGGTCAATTGTCACTTGAATCTTCATCGCGATCGAATCCGCCAGTGCCCGCACGCTATCCGGAAGGGCGAGATACACGGGACGCTCGGGCTGGCCATGCAGCAGCCGACAGATCGCGCGCGTGAAAAGGTGCTCCGCCAGGTGCTGGTCGACCTCCGGTTCGGTGGCGAAGGCGAAGATCCCGGCATAGAAAAGCGGCTTCGGGTCCTCGCCCGGTACCCGGTTCCTCACCAGCTCCAGGGCCAGTTGGCAGGAGTTCAGCAAGCGCTCCGGATCGCACTCCTCCAAATGCACCAGGTAGTCGTTCGCGTGGCTCCTCAATTGCCCGCGCACGATCCAGCGGTCGTTGATCCGACGCACCGCCGCCACCAGTTTGGCTGGCTCTTGATTGGCCGGAGGGGATTCCATCGACACTCGACCCTAACCTGTTCCCAGAACCAATCAACCGATCAAATCTCCGCAGCCATCAGCCCTGCGCGTTGCCCTGGCATTTCGTGGTTTTCAAATCGGGCGCTCGCCCTAGGTTGCGGCCCCGCATGTCAGTCAGGATCCGCTTCACCTCCGCCGCCGCCACTGGACTCGTTCTCGCCAAGGTCGGCCACCCTCAACGCGACGAACCGCTCCAGACCTCCAAGGAAGTCTTCAAGATCGACGAAGACGACCAGGAAACCCTGACCGCCATTTTCCTGAAGCCCTTCAAGAGCCTCACCGGCCATCGCTTCAGCCATCACTCGTCGCTCGATCAGCACGAGATGAACGCCTACGCCACCGCCATTTTCGCGAGTCCGGAAGGCTTGCTGGAAAAGGGCTGCGACATTGCCAAGCGCCTCTACGCGAAGTCGAACCACCCGAACATCAAGGCAGGGGATCTGTGCATCGCGCTGATCGACGACATCGAGGTCAATGATGAGAAGCGTCGTGGGATCTGCATCCTGAAGAGCGAGACGATGGTGCCGTTTTTGAGCATCTCGGCGCGCGACGGGGATCTGCAACTGTCCACGGAGCAGGGGATCAACCCGGAGAAGATCGACAAGGGCTGCCTGATCCTAGATCACAACGAGCACACGGGGTATTACGTGCTGACCTTTGACCGCAGTGGCGGGGAGTCGCGCTTCTGGGTGCGCGAGTTCTTGGGCGTGCAGCCAGTGACGGATGCTGCTTTTTTAACCAAATCGTACGCGGATATGGCGGTGTCGTTCGTGGCGCAAAAGCAGTCGAACGACGGCGAGGATACGCCGCCATGGGAGACGGCGAGCGCAGTCAAGGGGGCGCTGGATTACTTTGAGGATCGCGAGCAGTTTCACTTGGAGGAGTTCGAGGAAGAGGTGCTCAAAACGCCGCAGGCGCGAGCTGCCTTTGCCGAGCACCGCAGCCGCATGGAGGAAGAGCAGGGGCAGCCGCTGGAGACTTCCTTTGAGATATCGAAGCGCGATGTGACGCGGTTTGAGGGAGCGGAGCAGGCGTGGAAGCGGGCGTTTTCCGACGCCGATTTGAAACTGGGGGATTTATCCTTCGCGGAGAGCCATGATTGTTTCACCATTGCCGAGTTAATGGAATACGAGGCGATGGGGCTGACAGCGCCGGGGCAGGGGGC
>JANOBS010000492.1:0-16335 GCA_031411755.1 Luteolibacter sp.
AGCTACTTCCGAGGCAGCCTGCTGCTGTCGGGCGCTGTCTTGGCTCCGAATCCTCTAACAGCCCCCTCATGGGCGGAGCCGTTTGAGCGGATGGACTTCCCCAGGCCTGACCCGCCAGCAGGCTGGCTGGCGGAAAGCGGCAGGAGCCTGCCGCAGTCCAAGGGGTTCGCCTCTGCGAATCCGATTCCCATCCCTCACACGAAAAAACCCCGGACCAGCGGTCCGGGGTTTTTGAGGGATCGGATCTTCAGGGGCTGGGATCAGCGGCTCTTCAGATACTCGGCGATGTCGGCGATGGACTGGGCGGTGAGGCCGAGCTGGGCTGGGACATACATGAGGGATTTTTCCATCGGCTTCAGGCTAGCGACGCGCGACTTGGCGATCGTTTGGTTCTGGGCGCCCATGGTTTTCATGATGACCGGGTCGCCGTCGCTGAGGACCATGCCGGTGAGGGTGATGCCATCGGTGGTCTTCAGGATCGAGCCTTCGTAGCCGTGTGAGATGTCGGCGGAGGGGTTGCGGATCGAGTTGATCACGACTTCCAGCGGCTGTTGCTTGCCGAAGGTGGTGAGGTCAGGACCGTAGTCGACGCCCTGGTCTCCGACGCGGTGGCACATGTAGCAGGAGGCGACGGCAAGCTTGCCGCGTTCGGCATCGCCCTTGAGCTTCAGGATTTCCGCCGTGGCTGGGAGGGCCGGGGCGTTGGCGGGCTCGGCGGGCATTTCGACGGCGACGAGCGGGGTGCTGGCGGCGTCCTGGCCCATGGCCTTCAGAATACCGTCGACGTTGTAGGCCTTCCAGAGATTGCCCTTGCGGTTGTTCACCCACCACTTGGCGAGGTCCTTCTGGGCGAAGCCATCGGTGTTCGCGAGCTGGATCATGGCGGTGGCGGCAGCAGCGCTGGGCGTGAAGCCAAGGGCGGTGAGCGTCAGTTTCACCTGCTCCGGGCTGACCTTCGGCGAAAGCGCGCGGGCTTTCTGGTCGGCCACGGCCTGCGGGGAGTGGAGGCGCCAGGCGAGCCAGGCGAACGAGTCGGTCCAGGCGTCCGGCGCGGCGTTCATCTCCTTGCGGAGCGCGGCGTAGACGAGGGCTTCCTTGCCGGTGCAGCCGAGGCCGAAGGCTTCGAGGTAGGCGCGGTCCTTGCCGTCGAACTGCTTGGCGATCTTCACGAGGAAGGGCAGCGACTTTTCAGCAGGCACGTCGCGCAGGCTGATGGCGATCTCACGACGGACCATCGGCGAGGCATCCCCGACCATCTTTTCCGCGAGCTTCACCGGATCACCACCGGCAGCGCGGATGGCGCGGCAGGCGACGAGGCGGGTGCGGGCATCGGAGGAGGCGAGGAGCTTGGTGACGGCCGACTGACCGGCATCGCCGACCTGGGCGAGCAGCCAGATGGCGCGGGCGGCGAGGTGGGGATTTTTGTCCGCGAGCAGCTCGGTGAGGGCTGGCACGGCCTTTTCGCCCTGGGCCTTGAGGCGGACGAAGCCGCTGTTGCGGATGTTCACGGACGAGCTCTTCAGCGCGGCGATCTGGCCTTCGGTGGTCTTCAGGTCGAACTTGGGAACGACTGATTTGAAGCCCTTCGGAGCGATGCGGTAAATGGTGCCGGAGCCGGACTTGTCCATCGTGCCGTGGCCACCGACGCGTCCGTCGAACCAGTCGGCGACATAAAGCGCACCATCCGGACCGACCGTGACATCGGAGGGACGGAAGAGGTGCTTGAGCTCCCTGCCGGCGCCGCCGATGAAGTCGGAGCCTGCGAACTGCTTCTCCTTGTTGGAGGTCATGAAGTCAATGCGCTCAAGCTTGAAGCCCGCGCCATCAGGGACCGGGAGGTAGCCGAAAACGACGTTCTTTCCGGCTTCGCAAGCGAGCAGGAGGCCCTGCCACTTGTCGCCGAGCGCGCCGTTTTCGTAGTAGGCGACGCCGGTGGGCGATCCGCCGCCGTAGACATCGCCGGATGGCATGGTGCCGGGATCTTCCTGACGCCATTCGGCGGTCGGAGTGTCCTGACCTGGACGCTTGTCGGCATTCCACGAGCGCTGGCCGTCGGCGGAGGAGAAACCGGCGTTTCCACCTTCCATCACCTCGGCCACGCGGCAGGCTGGCGGGTCATCGTTGTCGCTCTGGAACATGTCGCCGAAGGAGGTCAGCGCCTGCTCGTAGGAGTTGCGATAGTTGTGGCCGACGATGCGGGCATTGGTGCCATCCGGATTCATGCGGACGGAAAAGCCGCCGACCCAGACCTTGCCGTCGTCGCTCGGCTGACCGGCGATCGAGCGGGTGTCGGAGTACCAGGTGCCGCCGCCGCTCTGATAGTAGCTGCTGCCGATGCGGAAAGTTTTTCCGGACTTGTCGGTGAAGATGCCGGAGCAGTTGCCGTTGTTGAAGTTCCACTGGCCATCGGGGCCGACGGTGACGCTGTGCAGCGAGTGGTCATGCTGGCGGGCGTTGAAGCCGGTGAGCAGTACCTCGCGCTTGTCGGTGGCGGGGTCGAATTTGCGGTCGCCGTTGACGTCGGTGTAGACGATGAGGTCCGGCGGTTGGGAAACGATGACCCGGTTTTCGAGCACTGCGACGCCGAGCGGCGATTCGAGGTTGGTTTCCTGGGTGAAGACATCGGACTTGTCGGCCTTGCCATCGCCATCCGTGTCCTCGAGCACCACGACGCGGTCGCCATCCGGGCGGGCGTTCTTGGCGCCGGCGCGGTAGTTCACGCCCTCGGCGACGTAGAGGCGGCCCTGGGCGTCGAAGTCGATGTTGGTTGGGTTGTAGAGCTGGGGGGTGGTGGCCCAGACGGTGACTTCCAGCTTGTCGTCGGCGAGGGTGAAAAGTTCGGCCGGGACGACGGTTTCGGTTGGGGACGGGCCGACGGCGGTCGCAGCGGTGGGCTTTTCGGTGAAGACCTGGAATTTCACGTTGGCTGCGCTGTTCTTACCATCGCGGACGGCACCCCCGTCGTCGATGCCGACCTTCGCGGTGAAGGACTCAGCGTCGGCAGGGAGTTCGAAGACGATCGTGGAAGCGCCATGGGTGCCGATGCCTTTGTCGTAGGTCTTCTTGGCGATGGTGAGCGCGCGGCCCTCGATGTTCTTGTTGACCTTGGATTGGCCGTAGCTTGTCTCGGAGGATTTCCATTTCAGCTCGGTGAGATCGACGGTCTTGCCGCCCTTGAGGGTGAGTGTCGGTTCGATCCAGTTGGCCCAGTCGCAGTTGTTGTCGCCGAGGTCCGAGACCACGAGGTAGAGCTGCTTCGCGCCGGAAATGGAGGCCTTGATCTCCTGGATGCGGGCGTTGCCGACGTTCATTTCCGGAGTTTCGGCGATGGGCTTGGCGCCTCCTGAGGCCTTCTCCTTCTCCTTGGGGTTGGCGATGGTCTTGGTGGGAGCGGCGTCCGTTTTGGTGGTCTTCTCCTTGCTGAAGCCCGCCTCACGCGCGGTCGGGACCGCAGCAGCCGGGAGCTTTTTGAACTCACCGGGCTCGACCACTTTCAGCCGGACGACCTTGCCCTTGTCGTCGAGGTTGGCATTCAGCTCATCCTCGGTGATCGGCTTGGAAGGGACGCCCTTGGAAGGGACTTCGACTCCGGCCGTCCAGACGATGGCGTTGAGAACGAGGGTGCGGAATCCGTCGATCGACCAGTTGCGGTGATTGTGACCACCGGTGAAGCCGACCCCGCGGCCGCCGTCCGGACGCTGGATGCCCCACATGAGGGTCTGCTTTTTCCCGAGGCCATCGACGCCGTATTGGTTCCAAAGATTGATGTACTGCTTCACCCGATCGCGATCCGGAGTGGCGGTGACCAGGTCGAGGACCTTCGAGCGGTCGGCGGGGAACCGCATGTTGTAGTAGAACTCATCGTAGGCCTCGACCAGCGAGTCGACGCCGCGCGAGACGGGGTGGTTCGGCAGCGCCTGGAGGTCGGCCACCCAGTGCGGGTTCACGGAGAAATCGGTCTCAAAGGCTCCGCCGATCCAGGGGCGGTAGTATTTTTCCCCCTCCGCTGGATTCGGATGCACCGCGTAGTGCATGAACATCAGGCCGGTGCCCTTTTTGGCGAGTTGGTCGACCTTTTCCCAGCCCTTGCCGACCACGCTGGTGCCGTCGGCGTAGATGACGATCGTCTTGGCTCCGTCGAGGACCTTCTCATCGGACGGCCAGCCGCTGACGACTTCGGCCTGGACGTCGAGTCCGCTTTCGTTGAGGGCCTTGGCGAGGAGCATCGAGCCAGCGCGGAATTCGTGTTCGCCCGGGCCGTGGCTGCGACCGCCGGCGAGGAAGACGATCCTGTTGGCCGCATGGCTCTGCGAGCTGAACAGGGCGCAGGCGATGGCAATGCGTGCGAGGCTTGGGAGTGGTTTTCGGGTCATCTTCGGAAAGGGATCGAATTTTTCAGGCAGAGGGAGGGTCGCCAATACGCGGCCTGTGAACAAGTTCTTAGCGCGGACGGGCGATTCGCCGGACGATTCTTGATTGTTCCACCCGGACCGGGTGAATCTGCCGCGCGTCGCCAGCATGACAACCCCGATTCCACGCTCCCTGCATGACCTTAGCTACGAAGAGGTCCTGGCCGAATTGGCCCTCGCCGGGATGACGGCGCACCATACGCGCTCCCTCTGGCGGGCGCTGCATCGCGAGGCCCTGACAGACCTTTCGAACGTCGCAGCCTTCATTCCCAAGCTTCAGAACTGGGTGGACGGCCACGTCGGCGAGGGGAAAGCGTTCTTTCTCGACGTTCCGGAGCAGGTCAGGGAAATCCGCAGCTCGGACGGGCTGACGCGGAAATTCCTCCTCCGCCTGCGCGATGGCCAGGAGACCGAGGCCGTCTTGATGGGTTACGACGGTCGCCACACCGCCTGTGTCAGCAGCCAGGCCGGTTGCGCGATGGGCTGCGTGTTCTGCGCGACTGGGCAGATGGGCTTCGTGCGCCACCTGCGGCCCGGGGAAATCATCGCCCAGGTCCACCACGTCCGCCGGGCGCTGCGCGATGAGCAGCCGGACAAGCGCGTCCGCAACCTCGTCATGATGGGCATGGGCGAGCCGCTGCACAATTACGACTCGGTCCTGAAAGCCCTCACTGCCATTTCCGATGTCCGCGGCCCCAGCATCGGGCCGTCCCACATCTCCATCAGCACCGTCGGCGTGGTCCCCGGCATTCTCCGCTTGGCGGCGGAAGGGCGGAAATACCGGCTCGCAGTCAGTCTCCACGGCTCGAACGAGGAGGAACGCTCGGCCCTGGTCCCGGCGAGCAAGAAGTGGAACCTCGCCGAGCTCATTGCCACCTGCCGAAGCTACTGTGAAACGACCGGTCGGCGGATCTTTTTCGAATGGACGCTCATCGCCGGGGTCAACGACTCCCCGGAAACAGCGACCCGCCTGGCAAAACTCCTCAAGGGCATCGACAGCCACGTGAACCTCATCCCACTGAACCCCACCGACGGCTTCGAGGGCGCTCCAGCGGTGAGATCGTCCGGCCTTGAATTCCAACGCATTCTCAGGGACGCCGGGTTCCCCTGCACCTTCCGCCAACGTCGCGGAATCGACGTCGCGGCAGGATGTGGGCAACTCCGTGCCGAGCGGCGGAAGCGGGAACAGGCTCCCGATTTGTAATCCTTTGCAAACGCAGCAAAAATCGCTCTTTTCGCGGTGTTGACCGTCAGGCGATGAGCCGTCCGCCGCATGCCTTCCGATCCCGCCATTTCCATCGTCGTCACCGCCCGCAACGAGGCCGCGTCGATCGCCACCTGCCTGCGCTCGCTGGCGGATCAGCGGGAAATTGGCGGAAGTGAGATCATCCTCGTCGACGACCGCAGTACTGATGACACGGGGGCCGTCGCTGCCGCCCTTGGCTTGGAAAACCTGCGGATCATCCGCTTGGACCATCACGATCACCCGGCTCTAACAGCCCGCCAGGTCGCGCTCGATGTGGCCTTCAAGTCCGCGCGCGGGGAATTCATTTTCCTCACCGATGCGGATGGCGTCGCGCCGCCCGACTGGGTCCGCCGTCAACTGGAGGTTTTCTCTAACAAGTCCGTCGACGCCGTGGCTGGTCGGGTCGATTTCCTTCCGAATACCGAGGGCACGAACCGCTGGATCGCCCGGCTCCAGACCGTCGATGGCGCCTTCTACACCGGCATTTGTGCCCTACTGAATGCCTGCGGACTCACCTCCGGCTTCGTCTTCGGAAACTGCGCGTTCCGTCGTGAATGCTATCAGCGGACTGGCGGCTTCGATGCCATTGGCTTCGCCCTAACAGAAGACCTGGCCTTCGCCCGGGCGCTGCGTGCTGCCGGATGCCGGCTTGGCTTTTCGGCGCAGCCGGCCATCGCCGTCATGGCTTGTGGATCGTGGTCGGAGCTGATCCGCCGCGCCCAGAGGGTCGGCGCTGGAGGCTTCTCCGCCTTGTCGCTGCTCCTCGGAATCTGGATGCTGCTCTGGATCGGCCTCGGTTTCAGCGCGCTCATTGCTCCCGGCTGGTTCGCCGTTCCCTTCATCATCCGCCATCTGCTCGGGGCCGGATTCGTGGCATGGTGGCTCGCACGTGGCGGACGCTTCCAACTGCTGCCGCTGGCCCTCCTTTACGAACCCGCCGCCATCGTCGTCGGGATCGCCGTCCTGTGGAGCGGACGTTCGAAGCGAAAGGTCGAGTGGGGCGGCGTCGACTACACGCCTTGAAACTCAGCCTTCCTTCGGCGTGTCGCGCCCGGCATTCCTGAGCCGCCAGAACCACCCGGGGCGATGCCACCAGTGCTTCCACGTTCCGGCGAAGCGGTGATACACCAGCCCGCCCGAAAAGGCGATCTTCGGCAGCAGGTGCAGGCCGTGCGAGACCACTCGGTCCTTGTCCACCACGTCCTTGAAGCGATCGCCGTTCGACTCGATGAAATCGATCAGCGCGTTGGTGTAAACGATCGGCCCGGTGCGTCCCAGCGTGGCATCGCGGTCGTTGCCCTTCACCGTCTTGATCGTCTCCGCGACCCGTTGCAGGACGAGGCCGAGAAATGGATGTTTCGGCTCCGCCGCGAAGGTCCACTGGCAGTACTGCGTCGGGTGCTCGCACTTGAAACGCTCGAATCCAGTAATCGCACGATCGGTCGGCAGGATCCATTTTTCACAAGGCACCAGACACGCCGTATCGGCATCGGTGTAGAGCCCGCCCTTCGTGTAGATCACGAGGTAGCGCCAGAGGTCGGTCTTCTCCACCTGCTTCTCCAGGCGGTGATAGAGATCCAGCACGTCGATCCCCAACTCCGCATGCACCTCGTCGCGCACTTCATGAAACAACGCCTCGCAATCGGCATCGTCGCAGAGATGAAAGGTGTAACCCGGATTCATCGACTGCCAGCCGGCGAGATAACGCTGCATCCACACCGGGGACCCGCTGAGGTCCTTGCTTTTCCAGGTCACGTAAATGTCGCGTGGGATCACGATGGGATGAGGGTACGCTAAAGCCTGCGAGGCTTGCGCAGGCTGGATAGCACGGCGGAACGCGTCAAGGTTTCGACGATGGACGGATCAGTTCGCTACGATGCTCACCAGCTTCCCGGGAACATAGATGACCTTGCGGACGGTCTTGCCGTCGGTGTGTTCCTGCACCTTGGCGCTGGCCAGGGCGAGGGCTTCGACCTCGGCCTGGCCAGCTCCGTTTGCCACGCGGATCTTGTCGCGCAGCTTGCCGTTCACCTGCACCACGACCTCGATCTCATCGAGCACCAACGCGGCCTCGTCGTAGGTCGGCCAGGGCTTTTCCGAAAGTAATCCGCTGCCGCCGAGGCGGGCGTGGATCTCTTCGGAAAGATGCGGCGCGAAGGGGTTCAGCACATCGAGCAGCAACGTGAATTCCTTCAGTGGCACGACCTCGGCCTGAGTGAAGGCGTTCGTGCAAACCATCATCTGCGAGATGGCGGTGTTGAAGGAGAGCTTCGCGATGTCGTCGGTGACCTTCTTGATCGTCTCGTGCACGACGCGGAGCAGCTCCTTGTCGGTGCAGGGCACGTCCTGGACCTTGCAGGTGGATTTCCATTCACCAGCCTCGTCCTGTTCGAAGGCGATGCGCCAGACGCGAGCGAGGAAGCGCGACACGCCCTCGACTCCCTTCATCTGCCAAGGCTTCACCTGCTCCAGCGGGCCCATGAACATTTCGTAAAGCCGCAGGGCATCCGCGCCGAATTCCTTCACGACGACATCGGGGTTCACCACGTTGCCGCGCGACTTCGACATCTTCTGGCCGTCCTCGCCGAGGATCAGGCCCTGGTTGACCAGCTTCTGGAACGGCTCCTTGGTGGTGACATGGCCGAGGTCATGGAGGACCTTGTGCCAGAAGCGGGCGTAGAGGAGATGGAGAACGGCGTGCTCGGTGCCGCCGACATAGAGGTCGACCATTCCGGTCGAGTGATCGGTGATCGGTGATCGGTGATCGGAGCCGGACCAGTAACTTTCCGCTTCGTTGGAAATGAATCGGCCGGAATTACTGGGATCGCAGTAGCGGAGGTAGTACCAGCACGAGCCGGCCCATTGCGGCATGGTGTTGGTTTCGCGGATGGAACCATCGGGCAGCTCGACCCACTCGCGGGCCTTGCTGAGCAGCGGTTCGGGCGAGCCGGAGGGCTGGTAGTCGTCCAGCGGCGGGGCCAGCAGCGGCAGCTCTGTATCCGGCAACGCGTAGTGGTAGCCATCCTTCCAAGTCAGCGGGAAGGGCTCACCCCAGTAACGCTGGCGGGAAAACAACCAGTCGCGCAGCTTGTATTGAATGCGACGCTTGCCTTTGCCGTTCGACTCCAGCCAGTCGATCATCTTGGCTTTGGCTTCGAAAGTGGGAAGGCCATCGAGGAAGCCGGAGTTGATAGCGATGCCGGTTTCGGTGAAAGCCTCAAGGAGCGTGGGCGTCCGGCCCACGAGAGTCGAACCAGCAGAATAGAGTACGAACCTGCCCTCAGGCAGTCCACTGCGCTCCGGATTCTTCCCAATATAATTCAGGATATTCGCCCGATGTTCCGAATCCCTGACGATTCGATCCCAGTACTCCCGTTGCCAAAGCACACCCTCGAGTCCCAAGGCCTTATTGATGCTTTTCGCGGTAAAGCTCTTCCAGGATTGGATCACGTCTTCCAGCTTGATTCCCGGAGCCGGCTTGAACATCGCGTGAACGTGATTCGGCATCACCACGAACGAATCCATCAGGTATCGCTCGCCATCGAAATGAAGCAGGGCCTCCGCCACGATTTTCGAGATCGCCGGGTCCTTTAGAAGGCATTCACCACTTCCGGCATCGAGCCAATGATCGATGGATTTGGAAAATTTCTCATGATACTCGCGTTCTGTTTCGGAGTTCCAGGGTTCCGGGTTTTGAGCGAGCCATGCGTTCCGTTCGCGGGTCCACTCGTCGAGCTTTTCGGCTGGCAAGCTGTCGGCGAGTCGCCAAGTGACGAAGTAGAGCTTCGCATCCTGCTGCCAATGCGGCAGGAGGAACGGCTTGTGCTTCTCGATTTCGGCCTCGGGATTCAGATATGGTGAACTCGTGGGCGAGACGCCCACGCTCCTTGATACCACCGCCTTGATCGGCAAATCAAACTTCTTCGCGAACTCAAAGTCCCGCTCGTCATGCGCGGGCACAGCCATGATCGCGCCGGTGCCGTAGCCCATCATGACGTAGTCGGCGATCCACACCGGGATCTGCTCGCCGTTGACGGGGTTCGTGGCGAAGGCACCGGTGAAGACGCCGGACTTGTCCTTGTTCAGTTCGCCGCGCTCCATGTCGGATTTGGTGGCGCAGGCGGAAATGTAGGCTTCGACGGCCGCCTTCTGTTCGGCGGTCGTGATTTCCGAAACGAGGGCGTGTTCCGGCGCGAGCACCATGTAGGTGGCTCCGAAGAGGGTGTCGGGACGTGTCGTGAAGACGGTAACTGGATTTCGAATTTCAGATTTCGGATTTCGAATTTCAAACTCCACTTCCGCTCCCTCACTCCTCCCGATCCAGTTCTTCTGCAGCAGCTTGATGCCTTCCGGCCAGTCGAGCGGTTCCAGTTCGTCGATCAGGCGCTGGGCATACTTGGTGATCCGCAGCATCCACTGGCGCAACGGGCGGCGTTCGACGATGTGACCCTTCGATTTCCATTCCTCGACTTCCTCGTTGGCGAGGACAGTGCCGAGGTCGGGCGACCAGTTGACCGGGGCCTCGTGGACGAAGGCCAGGCGGACCTCGTCGATCTGATCGCGGGTCCAGCCCTTCGCTTCCAGCTCCGCGACCGGACGCGCCTTCTGGGTTTCCTCGTCGAAGTACGATGCATACAGTTGCAGGAAGATCCACTGGGTCCAGCGGACGTATCCGGGATCGGTGGTGGCGATTTCACGGGACCAGTCGTAGGCGAAGCCGAGCGACTTCAACTGCCGCTTGAAGGTGGCGATGTTGGCAGTGGTGGTGATCGCCGGATGCTGGCCGGTCTTGATCGCATACTGCTCAGCGGGCAGGCCGAACGAGTCCCAGCCCATCGGGTGGAGGACGTTGTGGCCCTGGCGACGCTTGGCGCGACCGATGATGTCGGTGGCGGTGTAGCCTTCCGGGTGGCCGACGTGGAGGCCGTTTCCGGAGGGGTAAGGAAACATGTCGAGCACGTAGAACTTCGGCTTCGTGCCATCGAAGTCGGCATCACCCGGATTCGGCGTGCGGAAGGTCTGGTTCTCCTCCCAGACGGCCTGCCACTTGGGCTCGAAGTCATCGAAGGGAAACGGTTTGCGGCGGTCGGACATGGCTGGAAGAAATGACGAATGACGAATTTCGGAATGCCGAATGGCAGGCGGCGGGGCGCGGAACTTGCCGGAAGCGCTTGATCTTGAAAAGAAAAACCCCGTCCGGCAGGGGTGCCGGACGGGGTTGGAAAATCAGTCACTTGGGACGGACTTACTTCTTCGCTTTCGCGAGGAGGTCCTTGAGGTGCTCCACATACTTGGCGGCGCCACCTTCCTGATAGCCGGTTTCAGCGATCTTCTTGCCGTCAGCGTCGAGCAGGAGGACGGTCGGGAAACCTTCCACGCCGAACTTCTTCGACAGGGCCTCATTCTGCTTCTTCAGCTTGCTGGTCTGCTTCTTCTCATGGGGGAAATCCAGGCTGAGCAAGATCAGGTTGTCCTTGGCGTAGTCCTTGAACTCCTTCTTCGAGAAGACTTCCTTGTCGAGCTTGATGCACCAGCCACACCAGTCGGAGCCGGTGAAATCGACGAGGATCGGCTTCTTGTCCTTGGCGGCAGCGGCCTTGGCGGCTTCGAAGTCCTCGCCCCAGCCGTCTCCGGCGAGCGCGAGTGAACAGGTGGCGGCAAAGACCGCGAGGGACTTGAGAATGAGTTGTTTCATGAGCTTGGTGTTGTCAGCGGGGAATCAGTCGAGATCCTTTTTCTCAAGAGCCTCGTCGAGGTGCTTCAGGAACTTCTCGGTGTCGGGATGGGCGGAGGCGAAGAAGCGGTCGAACTCCTTGCCGTCCGGATGCATCAGGATGACGGTGGGATAGCCCTCGATGTTGTATTTCTTGGCGAGCGGTTGGTTTTTCTCAGCCAGAGCCTTGTCGCCCTTCGGAAAGTCCAGCTCGACGAGAACGTATTTTTCCGAGGCCTTCTTCACGAACTCCGGTTTGGAGAAAACGTTTTTCCGCATCATGATGCACGGCGGGCACCAGTCGGAGCCGGTGAATTCCACGAGCACCATTTTCTTTTCCTTCTTGGCCTGGGCGAGGGCCTTTTCGAGATCGGTGGACCAGCCTTCTAGGCTGGTGGCAAAGGCGGAGGAGGCGAGTGTGGCGACGCCGACCGTGAGTGAGGCCAGCCAGGTGATTGCTTTCATCATACTATAGGCGTCGCGAGCGGGCGGTTTATTTCAAAAATCTTGGCCCGTTTCCTCTGAGCGGCTAGGCCGGGGTATGGAAACGAAGCCCCGCCTGATCCTGGCCACCCGGAATGCCCATAAGACCGCCGAGATCCGCTCGATGATCGGGGATCGCTACGAGGTGCTCGACGCGACCGCTTTTCCCGCCCTGCCCGCCATTGACGAAACCGGCACCACCTTCCTTGAAAACGCCCGCCTCAAGGCCGAGGGCATCAGCCGGGAAATCGCCGGGCTGGTCCTGTCCGACGACTCCGGCCTGGAGGTCGATGCCCTCAACGGCGCGCCTGGCGTGTGGTCGTCCAGCTACGGCGGCGAGGAGGGAAACCACCCGAAGAACAACGAGCGCCTGATGCTGGAAATGGCCGGGAGGTCCGACCGTGCGGCGCGTTTTCGCTGCACGATGGTGCTGGCGGAGGACGGCGTCACGCTGACGAGCTTCGAAGGCACGGTGGAGGGCGCGATCATCGACGAGCGGCGCGGCAGCGGTGGATTCGGCTACGATCCACTGTTCGTCCCGAACGGTCATGACGGCACCTTTTCCGAACTTGGCGACGACGTGAAAAACCAGCTCAGCCATCGCGCGCGGGCCTTGGCGAAGGTGGTCGCGTGGCTGGAATCACGGGCGTGATTTTCGCGGGCCAAGCAAGGAAACCACTGATACTTCGACGGCGTGCCAGAATTCCAATCGAACAGCAGCGGCAAGCGGACGGGCACAGTCGGCCTGATCCTCTTCGGCACCGTTTGGACGCTGTTCAGCTCAGCCTTCGTCTGTGCCGGCCTCATGGCCACCTGGAGAGGCGTCTCGCAATCGGCCTGGGATAAGGTCCCCTGCGTCATCGAGCGATTCGAGATCCGCGCCGATCCGAAAAAGGACCCGGTCTTCCAGCCTGACCTGAAGTTCCACTACGAATGGCAGGGCCAGTCCTACACAGGTGACAAACTCCGACCCGGCGTCAGGGGCGACGACAACGAGTATGAAAAGCTCTCCGAAATCCGTGAAAAACTCCTCGCTGAGGCCCGACGCGACAAGCCCGAGGGACTGACAACCGCGTGCCTAGTTGATCCACAGCACCCGGAAAGCGCCTCGCTGCTTCCTCCCTCCGGGGCGGGTTGGCTGGGGCTGATTCTCGTGGCCTTCGGCGGCAGCTTCATGCTGCTCGGCATCTCGATCATCTGGAACGGCCTCAAGAGTCGCAGCCAGAAGGCCCTTTCCGACCAAGCCTCCCAAGCCAGCCAGGCACCGTTCTCGATGGTGATTTTTTTCGGGATCTTTGCCGTCGTCGGCCTCGGTGTCACCTTCGGCGTCGTGATCCCTGGAGCGATGCGCTACTTCGCGGCGCAATCCTGGGTCGAGACCCCCGCCACCGTCATCTGGAGCCGGGTGAAATCCCACAGCGGCGAAAGCACCACCTACTCGGCCGATCTTTTCTATCGCTACCAGTTTGAAGGCCGCACCTACTGCGCCAACGGCTACAACCTCATGCCCGGCAGCTCCAGCGGTCGGGACGCCAAGCAGGAAATCGTCAACTCCCACCCGCCGAAGTCCCCGCTGACCTGCTACGTCAACCCCCGCAAGCCCTGGCAGGCGATCGTGAAGCGCGACCTCGGTGCGAGCGCCCTCTTCGCCCTTTTTCCCCTGCCATTCCTCGGCATCGGCTTTGGTGGGATGTTCTGGTCCTTGAAAAAGCGGCGCGCGGAAAAGGCCCGACTGATCGACCCCATCAGCAGCAGCAAAGCCACGCGCTCCGAACCCTTCATCCAGGATCTTCCCGAGCGCATCCTGTCCGCCGGGAAATCCCGCTGGATCAACCTCTTCGCCGCCCTATTCGTCTGCGCCTTCTGGAACGGCATCGTCTCGATCTTCGTTGGCATCGCGTGGACCGCTTGGAAAAAGGGAAACCCGGAGACTTTCCTGATGATTTTCCTGATCCCCTTCGTCTTGGTCGGAACCTTCTTCTTCATCAATGTCCCCTACCGACTGCTGATGGTCTTCCTCGCCCGTTACGAGCTCCGGCTCACCCCCGGCACCCTGAAACCCGGCGGCACCGCGACCCTCACCTGGAAACGCCTCGGCGGATTCGGCCAGCCGAAGTCCATTGCCTTCCGACTCGTTGGAACGCAAAGCGCCATCAACCTTGCCGAGGAAAACTCCTCCACCGCCACCTCGATTTTTTATGATGAACTGCTCGCGGACCTCCCGCTCAGCTCCATCTCCGCCAACCGCCCTGTCGCCATCAAGTTTCCCGAAAATGCTGCCCCGTCCTTCAAAAGTAAGTCCAACAAACTCATTTGGAAACTCCGCATGGACATCACCCTTCCGGGTTTTCCGAAGATCACCGACGAATACGAAATCGACGTCCGCCCACTGCGTCGCGACGAGCTGAATCCATGAATCCAATCACCGGAATTCAAACCACGAAATTCACGAAATTCACGAAATGGCACGAAACGGGAAGATAGAAGATGTGGAACCACGGATGACTCGGATGATCACGGATCAGACAGACGGAATAGAATCCCTATTCAAAAACCTTCATCCGTGCCCATCCGAGTGATCCGTGGTCAACCGTCTGATTTCGTGAAATTTCGTGCCTTTCGTGGTTTCTTTTCCCATCCCAACGAATGCCCCCCCAAAGCTCCATCACTCTCGAAAACGCCGACGCCGCTTTCCAGCCCTTCGACGAGATCCGGGGAACCGTCGCCTGGACCTTGGAAAAGGCCCCGAAATCCCTCGAACTCCGCCTCTTCTGGTTCACCCGCGGTCGGGGCACCGCCGAGGCCGGGCTCGTGCAGGTGAAATCCCTCCCCGCCACCCCGCAGGGCACCGACTCGTTTTCCTTCCCTCTTCCCGGCTCGCCCTACAGCCTTTCAGGCAGCTTGATCACGCTCCAGTGGGCGCTCGAACTCGTCGCAGAACCGATTGGACAAGTGGCACTTCAGGAATTCACCCTCGCCCCCGGAAAGCAGGCCCTGATCCTGCCCGTGCTCGACCCAGGCAAGAAGTCCTGGTGGAAAGCCCTCCAAGGCAATCGGTAAGGATTTAAAAACTATTTGATGAACCTTAATAAATTTTATACACGCTCCGCCGTGAAACGTCTCCTGACCCTCGCCCTCGTCCTCCCGTTCGTTTCGGGACTGGTGTCCTGCTCCAGCCAGGTCAAAGCGAAACGCCCCGTTTCCTACCATTTCCAGCCCGGCGAAACCGCCCTCATTCGTGACGGCATCGCCTACGCCCCACGAAAGGCACCGGAAGCCGTGAAGCGCGCCATCGCCGCCGGCAACCGCCTCCAAGGCAAACCCTACAAGTGGGGCGGCGGCCATGCCTGCCAGAACGACACCGGCTACGATTGCTCCGGCACCGTCTCCTACGTCCTCCGCGAATCCGGCCTCCTCACGGGCTCCCTGCCTTCGAACGGCTACTTTTCCTACGGCAAGAAAGGCGAAGGCCGCTGGATCACCATCTACACCCGCAACGGCCACGTCTTCATGACCATCGCCGGTCTCCGCCTTGACACCGGCGGCCGAGGCGGCGGCGACGGCCCGAAATGGCGCACCAGCACCCGCTCCCCCGGAGGCACCGTCATGCGACATCCATCGGGGTATTAGACTTCATTGGTCTAAAAGTCGTCTTTGCGAGATCACAAACGATGCTCGTTGGATTCCCGTGACGTCATCTTCCCTTTGGCCGGAAGATCACACTTGACCAGTGCGGCCTCACCTTTAGAAGGCTGCAACTTCATGACTTTATTCAATAGCTATCGCTCCAAGTTTTCCTGGCTCACCCATAGTCTGACTCTACTTGCGACGATCACATGCACGTCCTGCGTTTCCTTGGTCACGCCTGACAAGGCTCCGTTCACTCCGAACCAAAAGACCTCCTCGCCAGTTGGAATTTCAGTTAGCGACACGCGTCAGAATGTATCAGGAAGCGCTGGAGCTTCAGGAAGCCGTTACTATGGACGCTGTCGTTTAGGCCTCTACGGCATCCCCACTCCGATTCTTGATCCAGGTTCCTCAGTTGCGGAGCGTGTAACGAAGCACTTGGAGGCCGGATTTAAACAAAGGGGGGTCGAAGTCAGAACGATTCAAGCTGCGAAGGGTCAATCTGTGGATACCAGTCCAAACGCGTTGTCTGCGGCTGGAGCACGCAAGATTTTGCGATTGACGATCGAGGACGACACTTGGATCGATTTCGCAAATCCACTCAATGGCGCTGCGTCGATCCTCTATTTCAATGTGACTGCGCGCGTCTTTTCTCCTTCTGGAAAACTACTGGCAACTTCGACGCGCAAGGTGCAGCGGGATTTCCACTATGATGCCAATGATTCCCTGTTTAATCAGGCGTTGTTGTCTTTCCAGCCGGAGTTCACCAAGCTGATAAACGAGCCTGCAATCAAGTCAGCTCTGTCACATTGAAGAGGCATGGATTGTTTGCTATCAAACTGTTAGCTTTCACTGGC
>JANOBS010000493.1:0-15164 GCA_031411755.1 Luteolibacter sp.
TTGGTGGCGGCGCTGGTGGCATCCCCCGCGCCGATCGGGCTGGCGGTGCCGATGTTCGCAATCGTCCCCACCGAGAGGGTGCCGGCGGAGATGGTCGTCGGTCCGGTGAATGAGTTCGCCGCATTCAGCGTGGTGGTGCCGGAACCGGCTTGGGTGAATCCGCCGGTGCCGGTGATGGCGGCAGCGCTGAAGTCGGTGCCTTGGACCGTCGCGTTGGTGCGGTTCACCGCGAAGGTGCCGTTGCTGACGATCGCGCTGGCGAGATCGAGCGAGCCGGTGGCGGAGGCGGAGCCGAGCTGGAGCGTGCCGGCATTGATGGTGGTGGTGCCGTTGTAAGTGTTCACACCGGAGAGGCTCAGCGTTCCGAGGCCGGATTTCGTCAGGCCGCCATCGGTAGTGGCATCGCCACCGAGGACCGAGTGGAGAAGCGGCGAGACGATGAGGGTGTTGGTGCCGTTGGTATCGAACTTCGCCCCGAAATCACGCACGTTGGTAATGAAGCCGGTATTGAGGACCGTGGCGACGGCACCTCCCATTTTGAAAAGTCCACCGTTGAAATTGATGGTGGAGGTTGCGGTCCCCCTGCCGAAAATACGAGAGATCGCGAACGTGCCACCGTTGAGGTTGAGCGTGCCGATGCCCGCGTATCCGCCCAGATAGAAGGCGTTGTCGGGGACTGCTGCCGTGGTGGCCGCGACGTTCACTTGGCCGGTGCCGCTGACGGTCATGATACCCGTGCCGGCGGTGGTGCCGGTCGCGGTTTTGCCGCCAATGAAGATACGAGCGTTGCCTCCGCCGATGTTGAGGACGCCGGTGCCGCTGACATTGACGGCACCGAGCGCGGCTGAGGCAGTGGAAGCAGTGGTGTTGTAACCGACAAGAAATTCTCCGCCACCGGCAACCGTCAGGGTGCCGCCGGAGACGTTGAGCGTTCCATCGCCACCGGCGTTGTTGCCAACGCGCATGCCGAAGATTCCGCCCGAGTCACTGGTGGCGGTGGCAACACCGGTCGAGTTGATGGCGAGCGTGCCGCCGGTCATGTTGAAGATACCGGCACTGCCACTGCCGACCACATATTCACCGCTACCGGTGTAGTTGCTGGAGCCGGAGAAGTTGAGCGTGCCGGCGCTGCCCACCGATACCCCACCCGCCCCGCCATTGTTGTGGGTACCGGATAAAGCGAGCGTGCCGACGGCAACCGTTGTGGCACCCGTGTAGGTGCTGGTGCCGGAAAGCGTCAGGATGCCTGCGCCGTCCGATTTGCTCACGCCACCCGTACCGAGCGCCACAGTTCCGGAAATGGTGACGTTTCCGGCACCGCCGACGATGAGGCTCTGGTTAGTGCTGGCCACCGCCGTGGGAGCATTGAGCGTCAGGGTGCCGGCATCCGAGTTGATGCGTGACTGCGCCGCCATAGTGACGGTGCCGGAATAGGTATTGTTGCCCGAGAAATTGCGCAAAGCTCCCGCGTTGCCGATGCCACCACCGTTGATGGAGAGAGGCTCGGCTGCGGTAATGATGCCGCCGTTGAGCCGCACCTCGCTAGCACCGGACTGAGTCGTGCCCGCCGTCGTGCTGCCAAGAGCGTTCGCGTTGTTGAGCACGATGACCCCGCCGGTGAATGTTGAGGCACCACTGTAGCTGTTGGATCCAGAAAGGGTCAGCGTCCCTGCGGCGCTCTTGGCCAAGGCACCCACTCCCGTGACGGGACCCGTGAACTCGGTATTCCCCGTGCCAGCGATGGTCAGCGTGAAGGAGTTGTTGTTGACGCTTCCCACGCTAAGGCCATTGGCCGTGCTGTTGCTCGTCCAAGTATGTCCGATGGCGAGGGTCGCGGCGGTGATCGACGTGGTTCCAGCCGAGATCGTCAAGCCCCCGCCATTGCCAGTGTAGCTTGAGATATTGGTCGGAGAGTTGCCCGCGATGGTGAGTGCGGAGCTGATATTCACCAGCGAGCCGACGGTCAGTGCATTGCCGCTGCTGTTCGTCCAGGTCTGTGCGCCCGTCGTGGTTGCCGAGGTGATCGTCGCGGTTCCAGCGAGATCGGAAAAACCGCCGGTTCCGCTGTTGAAGCTCGAGATCGTGGTCGCTCCGGTGCCATTGAAGGTCAGCAGGTTCGCCCCATTGCTCACGGTGCCGTTGAGTGTGAGGGCATTCGAGCCGTTGTTGTTCCAGCTCTGGGCGGCGGAAAGGAAGATGTCTGGATCCAGGGTGACGCTGCCGGTCCCGGAAGCCATGGCGATGCCTGCGCTGCCAAGTGTGAGGGTGGCACCATCTGGTTTCAGGAGACTGATCGGATTGGTGCTTGTGGAAGCGAAGCCGCCAATGGACATGCTGGCTCCAAGCGTCATGCCAACTTGATTTCCGGCCAGCGCCGATGAATCCGAGAAGTTGATGGTCGCCGTTCCACCCGGAACGAGGGGAGTCGCTGTTCCAACGCCATCGGAGGTCCAGTTGCTGTTCGCTGTGCCGTCTGACGCAGCCCAGACCTTGGGACTGCCGCTCAAGCCGCCAAGCCAATAGGGCGAGCTCAGTGGCGAGACCGAGGTTGGTGTGACTTCAACCGATGTCGAGGTGACGACCTTTGAATAGGTGAAGTCGACCGGGTTGAGGATGTTGAAGGTACCGCCCGTCAGGCCGCCACCTGCGGCAGTGAGAACCGTGTAGGGGGTACCCGAGGTGAAGGCACCCGAGAGGGCGAGGTTGACGACACCCGTGACAGAGGCCGCACCGGGAGCGGCAATCGGGGAGTCAAAATTGATGCCGAGTGTGCTGCCGCCGGCAAGCGTCAGGTTACCAGCAGTTCCCAGAGTCAGGGTTCCAGGAGAGGAAGGCGCGTAGCTGAACCTGGCACCGTTTGCGACAGACAGGCCACTCGTGCCGGCAAGCGTTCCAGTGCCGCTGACGGTCAGGGTTCCCGCATTGGCATTTGTAGCTCCGGTGTAAGTATTAGCACCGGTCAGGGAGAGCGTTCCAAATCCGGTCTTGGTAAGACCGCCGGAGGTGTTGGCACCAGTCGAGGCGACCGAAACAACCGCTCCCGTGCCACCGCCGCCAACGAGGCTGACGGTTGGGGTGCCGACGATCACGCCTGGGTTGGTAATGACCACGCTGGTGATCTTGCCGAAGTTCGGAGAGGAGGAATCCGTATCCACGACCGCGTAGGCGGTGGCGGCGGAGGGATTGCCATTATCCAGGATCTTGACCGCAGGTGCGCCGATGTAACCGCTGCCCGCGTTGTCGATCGACAGCGCGGTCACGCCAGTGCCGGTGGGGGCGAGGAGATTGGCGGAAATCGCGTTGTCGAAACCGTTGGTGTCGATGGTCGCTCCACCCGTGAAGCTGCCGAACGCGCCATTGATGAACACCTGATTGATGCCACTTGAGCTGAAGGCAGGAAGGATCGTCGCTGAGGCTGCCGCCGCCTTCAGGGTGCCACCGCTGAAATTGACGTATGAATTGGCGGTCGGGCTGCCGGTATCGTAGGCGATCGAGTTGGTGAGCACCGTGCCGCCGTTGAGGTTGAACAGGCCAGTGCCGGACCAGTGGAAAGTGCCGCTACCGCCCATGTTGAGGGTCTTGCCGGTGTTGTCGATCAGGCCACCGGTCACGTTTAATTCCGCACGTCCTGATCCGGTCAGGCCAACGACGAGGTTATTGACTGCATTGGCATGGTTGATCGTGCCGCCAGTGACGGTGAGGGTGCCGCTGCCCGTGCTGGCGCGTGCTAGAATCAACCAGCCTGTGGCATTGACTGCGCCTCCAGTGACCAGACCGACGCCGGTGCCTCCGACGGAACCCGTGCCGCCGAACATGAAGCGCTGCTGGTTGTAGGTGCCCGAGGAGATCGTGAACGCACCGTAGGAGCCGTCCACGCAGCCAAATGAGGAGGAGTCGCTGTCTGATGAGGCGGCCATCGTCAAGGTGCCTCCCGTGATGTTCATGGCAGCGGAGGAACCGGAAATGGATCCGACGGTGAAGATCCCACCGGTCATGCTGCCGCCTGTGGGGATGTTGAGAACCGCGTTGTCGGTCGTGTTCCCTATCACCAGGTTCCCGACAGCGGTCGAGCTTCCGCCCGCGACCAGCGTTCCCTTGCTGACGGTCGTCGTGCCGGTGTAGGTGTTGGCTCCGGTGAGCGTCAGCGCGTTGGAGCTGAGCTTGACGAAGTTGATCGAACCCGAGGCGCTGTTGGTGATGGCGCTGGCATAGGTGCGGTTCCCGGCGGTGGTGTCGAAGGCCAGGTTCGCTCCCACCGCGAGGTTGGTCGTACCCAGGATGGCGGTGACCTCGCTCTCGGTCACCGCGTTGGGGATGACCAGGGAGCTTCCACTGGCGATCGTGAATCCACCTGGAAATGCGGGGAGCACGGAGGTGTTGGGGATGATGAGAGAGCCACCCGTGACCGAAAGGGTACCCGAGTAGGTGTTTGTGCCGGAAAGAGTGAGGGCGTTGGTCCCGGACTTGATGATGTTGATCGCGCCGGACAGGTTGACCGCGACCGTCCGGTCTCCAAGTGAAGTATCGATTCCAAGATTGGAGGATGTCTGGAAATTGCCGGTGGCAAGTAGGGAGGTGATGTCCGCGTCCAATACTCCATTCTGGACAGTGAGCGTGGCTCCAGGGGAGACCGAGAACCTACCGGTAATGTTGTATCCCGGAAGTGCGGCGACACTGCCGATTGAAAGGTTCCCGACGGTGATGTCAGTGTTGCCGGTGTAGTTGTTGGTCCCGTTGAAGGTGATGTTTCCTGCACCCGCCTTGACGATGCCGAGGCCGGCAGTTGCTTCGCCGATGTTGCCATTGAAGATCACCGTGGTCCCTGCAACCGTGGTCCCAACGGTGCTGGTCAGCGTGCGGGTGGCTCCCGTGATGGTGACGGGGCCTGAAAAGACAAGGGATTTTTCCGACCCCGACGTATAGAAGGTCGTATCGGCAGCAAGGCTGACCGTATTCCCAACGGTGAACGAGGCACCGGTGCCGGAACGCATCTGGCCACCTGCGAGGGTCAGGGTGCCAGTACCGAAGCAGCCACTCGTGGGAGCGCCAGCCGGACCTGCCGAGTTGGTACTGACGGGAGCAAGGCCACCCGCATTCAGGGTAGTGCCGCCGCTGTAGGTGTTCAGACCGGCTGCGACGTAGTCACCCGTGCTTGATCCGTTGATCGTGAGGGCCCCTGTGCCACTCATGATTCCGCTGAAGAGTAGCCTGCCGCTGCTGGTGGTATTGACGGTGAGATTTCCATTCAATGCGATACCACCCGAATAGGTGACGGGAGCAGTTCCGGTGTTGCCCAAGGTTTTGATGCCACTGCTTCCCGAGCGGACGTTGATGTCGTTGGGGAAAGTAAGGGTATTGGCTCCGCTGTTGAGGGTGGCGGCACCCGTGCCGGTCGTATCACCGAGAAACACGGTTCCCGCTCCAAGAGCACCGGCATTTCCCGAGGTGATTACCGTTCCCAGAATGATGTTCAGACCGCCGGAAAAGGTGTTTGCCGCAGTGAGCCCCAGGGTGGCCGTGCTGCCCTTGGTGACCGCACCCGTGCCGCTGATGATGCCATTGAGGGTGCTGGTGTTTGAACCATCGAGGTTCATCGTCAGGTTGAAGGCTCCGAGAGCGATCGTTCCGGTGGTGGCGGTCGTGAAGATGCCGTTTCCATTGGTGTGGATGGTCGAGCTTCCCGCCAGCGAGATGGCACCATTCCAGGAAATGGTCGCAGCACCGCCACTGGTTTGAAGTGCGCCGCCCCCCCCGACGCCGGATCCGTCAAGGCTGAGGGTTTTCGGGGAGGCAAAAGTGGGGCTAACGGCCGCGACGATCATCTGAGCGCCTGAGCTGATCGTTACGCCGCTGGTGGTCGTGATCGCCGTGGCATTGGAAATAGTCAGGGTGCCCGCGCTGACAGTCGTCGCGCCGGTGAAGGTACTGGCACCAGAGAGCGTGACGTTTCCAAGGCCGGTCTTGATCAGGGAACCCGACAACGCACTGGTTCCGCCGAGTGGGGATGAGACGGCGAGCGTATCGCCCGAAAGAGGCGTGCTGAGTGTCAGATTGATCCCCGTGGCCATTCCAATATTGCCTGCACTGATGGTGTTGGAGATTCCATTCGCTGTGATCGTGGTGCCACCGGATCTGGTCAGGAACGTGCCGAAGGTGGCGAATGCCGTGCCGCTCATCGTCCCGCTGTTCAGGACGACATTGGTCGGCATGGTCTGGGCGTTACCGGTGCCGGTGATCGTCCCGGCGATGGTCCACGTTCCAGTAGGGCTTCCCGAAAACGTGTTGTTCACCCCCGTGGTCAGGACCGCACCCGTGGAGATGTTGATGGCACTGCCAGCCGCGATGGAGCCGGCCGTCACCGTCAGGGTTCCAGCAGTGACATTGGTCGGGCCGGTGTAGGTGTTGATTCCGGAAAGAGTAAGGCCGGAGGTGGTGCTGCTCTGTGAAACGCTGGTGACGCTTGTGCCGATGACCGCACTGATGAGCGTGTTTCCCGCGCCGGTGCCGCTGTTGGTCACGGAACCGGTGTTGTTCAGCGAGGTGGTCGAAATGGTGACGCCGCTGGCAGTAGCTCCGTTGTTCCTGAGGACGAGGTTTTGTGCGCCGGTGATGCCGCCGCTGAGAGAAAGGACGCCGGTGCCGGCATTTTGGATCGTCGTGGCGGCGGTGTTGAGGGTGACCGCGCTGCTGACGGTCGTCGCCGCGTTGTCGGTGCTGGTGATGAAGAGGCCCTTGTTGGTGGTCGTGCCGCCGAGCGCGAGGGTGCCGCCGGTGATGGTGATGGCGACATTGTCGCTGATGGTGAGGCTGCCGCCCGATTTGGTGCCAGTCAGCGTGATGGTGCCGGTCGTGCCTGCCGTGATGTTCAGGTCATCCGCTGAGGTGGGATTGACAATGAAGGTTCCTGTGGTCGCACCCGTTGAATCGGTATTCCAAAAGGCCGCCGTGTTCCAAGCACCGGTGACGGTGGTGAATCCTGCCGCGCCATTGGTGTCCCAGTAGTAGGGAGTGGCCAGGGCGGTCGATCCGCTCATGGCTAAGACGAAAGACGCGAAAATGCTATTTTTAAAGAAACGATTCTTCATGGCTTTGGGTTTTTGAGAACTGAAAAGAACACCTCTGCTAGTTCCTGAAATGGGCTGGAAACGCAAAGATTCCGGAATTGTGACCACAATGCGCACGGGTGAACGCCTTGGGACTCTCGATTCCGTTATACCGCGAGGGTACTGGCAGAAACGAGCAGATCAAGTAGCATTTCCTGCCCCCAGAATGGGAGGGTTATTCCTATTTCAATGGAGCGCGCGGTCTGGTGGCGCGAAGGTACACAGGTCTGGATTCCTTCCCTCTTGCGCACTGGATTCACCTGGGATGGTCGGACATTGTCCACCCGATCCTGCGGGATCTGAATGGATAATGAGTCAATGACTTTGAATCCAACCGCGAAACTTGGATTCAACAGCCGGGATGATTTCAGGTTACAACCGCGCGCAGCTCGTTGCAGCAATCTTCGCGTTGGTTGGCGGACTTACATGCTGCTTTCTCGCGTTCCTGTTCTTCCGTCACGCACCCGCCTTTGTGGCCCGGCGCTTCGGACATCAGATTTCTGAAAAATCGTTGCAAGCGCTCTTGATCATGCACGTCTCAGCACCTTTACCCGAACAGCGACCCCACTGGCTTGAGCTCATGGCCGGGAAAAACCTCTTGCATGCGTGTCGCGGGTGAAAGTCGGCTGAGGATCGGAGAGAGCACATCGCGATAGTTGTTCGCGACGGATAGATCACCCGGGCCCACTTGCGAGTCGTCACCCAGTCCGGGCCACTTGCCGTGCATCCTTCCTCCCTTGATGCCGCCGCCCATGAGGAACATCGCGCTGCCATGGCCGTGGTCGGTGCCGCCTGCGCTGTTCTCTGCGACGCGTCGACCGAACTCGGTCATGACCACGACGCTGGTGCGGGCCAACCGTGCAGGGCCGAGATCTTTGGCGAAGGCCGCGAGCCCGCTGGCGAGTCGGTTCATCGGGCCTTCCATGATCGACTGTTGGGTCAGATGGGAATCCCAGCCATCGAGACTGATCGCCGCCGCCTGAAGACCGACTTTTGCTTTGAGCAGCCGCGCGAGTTGTTGGAGTCCCTGATTGAAAGCGTCCTTTCCATACACCGCGCCGTGGTCCGGGGAAACGGCCTGCTTGTTGAGATCGTCGATCCGCTCCAGTGCGGCGAGCGCACTCGCGCCTGCGGGGCCCAGGAGACCTGACGTTCCTGAATAGAGTGCGGCAAGTTGCTTCGCGAAGCCAGGCGGCGCGTGGCGTCCGAGCCCGAAGTCCTGCAGCGACTGCACCGCCGCGCAGGATGGCGCACCACGCAGGCACTCGGGAAGCTGCGCCCCGATCGCCACGGCGGTCAGAGGAGAACTCCCCGCATCCGGACGTACCCGGAGGAAGCGCCCCAGCCAGCCACCGGCTGCCAGTCCGCCATGTTCCATGAAATCCTGGGCCTCGAAGTGGGATCGCGTTTCATCCTCCGATCCCGCCGCATGCACCGCCCCTAACAGGCCGTCCTGCCATAGCGGATACAGCGCCGCGAGCTGGGGATTCAGACCGAAGTATCCATCGAGATCCGTGAGCTCGTTCTTATTCAGACCGATGCCGGGCCGCGCCCGATGATAGTCGTCATCCCCATGCGGCACGACCAGATGCAGCCCATCCGCGCCACCACGCAGGAACACCACGACCACCGAGCGATCAAGATCACGTTCATCGGAGAGGATGGCGGTGGTGGACATGAGGGCAGGTCCGTCAGTTTTCGGAAACCCTGAAGCGGAAGAACTCCTTCGGCCCGGAGGCGGGTGCGGAGAGGAAAAACGGGATGGTGGGGTTCCGGGAAAGGCCATCGTTGCCGATCGCATTCCACCGCTCCCAAGTTCCGAGGTTGGTCGAGCGTTCGACCCTCACCGAGCGACCCGGCAGCGCGGGCACGGCCAAGCTGACTTGCCCGCCGTTGAGAGTGACCGACGGCGTGAACACATCCGAGCGGACGAGTGGATTCGTGCGGAACAAGTACTCCTGAAGGTTGGTCTGTGAATCACCATCCGGATTCGCTTCCGGAGCCCCTGAGGCACTGGCGCCGAAATACTGGCTACGCCATTTGTCGTAACTCGTCAGCGCGGAGACCTCGCTCTGGATCCAGTCGGTCAGGAGCTGAACGCCTTCCGAGTCGATGATATTCGAGCCCAGTGGGGGCATCCGCGTGTAGCCGTTGGCGGCGGCGGCGCGGCTGTAGATCATCGAGCCATTGACGCTTCCGGGAATCACCAAGCGGTCCCCGGCATTCAGAGGTGCATCGACTGAGAGGGCATTGATCAGTCCAGTCTGGTCGAGCGTGAGGTGATGCCGTCCATCCCAGTTTCCACCACCGCCAGCACCAGGTTGATGGCAGTAAGCGCAGTTCACATCGAGGTAGGAACGGACGCGGGCCTCCAGTGAGTAGGCGGTTTCATCCGGGCGGACATGGCGTGGCAGATCAATCGGTGCGCCGGGGTTCTGATCGAGGTAGCCATTTCCGGAAAGGAGGCTGATGAAATTTCCCACGTCGTTGCCGAGCGAGCCGGTGCGGTTGAGCTGCGGTGTATTGAACGAAAGTGCATGCCCGGCGGTGGGATTGTGACAGGTCATGCATTCGCCGCGACCGGGAACGTGCCAGCGTTGCTGTGGCAGGACGATGTCGGCACCATTCGGACCGACCAAGGTGGCCTCGGTCTGTGGCTGACCGTTGGTGATGTTGTTCCACTGGTAGGTAACACCGTAGGAACCGCTGGCGGTCTTGACGAAGAATCGGGTTTCGATCCGGCGCTTGGTCGCAGGATTTCCCGGAGTGAGTTCCAGGTCGAAGTGCTTCACCCACACCATGCCGCTCGGGAAGGTCCACGGTGCATCGCGTGAGTAGCCGATGAGATCGGTCGGGCTGTTGAGTAGAAACCAGCGCGACTTGTCGGCGTTGTCCGACCAGAAGCGGAGGTTGACATCGTAAGGCCGCGCACCGGGGTTCGGGGTGAGATTGGTCAGGTCTGCAAAAAATCCGGTGGCGGAAAGTGTGGCTGGAAAGGTGGTATCGTCCGCCGTCTGAACGAGCCTCAGGATGCGTCCGGTGCCCTGGCTGGTGCCGGTGTTGCCGCGGTCAAGCAGGAGCACGTCACCGTTCGAAGGATCAGCAGCGAACGAGACGATGGCGGCTTCTGTGGCAAGACGGTCCACGACATTCGTCGTGCCTTTTTGAAGGCTCCAGATGTTTCCTGATACGTAATCGGCGAAGATGTATTTTCCTACGAGCGAGGGAATCCGGCTGCCTCGATAGACAATGCCACCGGTGATCGACTGCCCCTCGAAGGCCGTGCCGCCGTGGCCGTATTCGTAGATCGGCTCTTTCAGGGTCGCCGCCGCCTGGGTTGCACCGTTGATCAACTGCCCGGAACGCGGTCCTGCGACGCCGCCCTCACGCCAGGCCCAGCCGCCGTTGTCTCCAGCCCCGAAAATATTGACCTCCTCGCGATCATTTCGACCCACATCCGCGAGCCAGAGTTCGTCGGTGGTGGGATCAAAGCTGAACTGCCAGGGGTTGCGGACGCCGGTGACAAAGATCTCGCTGCGGAGCGCGGACGGGCTGAGCGGACGACCGTTGAAACTCGTCGCGCCCACAAAAGGATTGTCTGAAGGAATGAGGAAACCGACGCTGCCGGTGCCGCTGCCTGGAATGTCGGAGTCGGGGTTGGGCGCGAGGTTTCCTGGCCGCTTGTCGACATCGATCCTGAGCAATGAAGACCAGAGGTTCTTGTCGAGGTGCTGTGAGTTGTCGTAGCCATCGTCCTGCGTGCCGCCATCGCCGAAGCCGAGATAGAGATAACCTTCAGGCCCGAAGCGGCAGACCGAGATGTTGTGGAAGGTTCCCTGATTGAGTTGATTGATCAGCACCACTTCCGAAGACGTGTTCGCCGCGAGGGGATTACCCACCGAACGCGTGAAACAGGAAAGCCGCGCCGTGCGGACACCCGACTCAAGGTGGTTGTAGGTCACGTAGATCCGACCATTGGTCGCGTAGTTCGGATGAATCGCGATGCCCTTCAGAGCGAGCTCATTGTTGTCATGCTCCACGCGATCCGTGATGTCGAGGAACAGCGTCTTGACCGGAGAAGCGGCGGTCACATCCGGGATCAACCAGACGCGGCCATCGCCTTCGGTCACGAACAGAGAATTCCCCGAGACGGCGAAGTCATGTGGTGAATCGAAGGTCAGCCCCGGAAAGGCGTCCGTCAGGGCGAAGCCAGTCGATGGAGCCTGACCGGGAAGATTGACGAAGTTCGAGCCGAAGCGTTTGGAGTTCGTGAACGTGATGGTCACGGTTCCCGGCTTGGACATTGTTCCATCGAGCCCACGCACGGTGTAGGTGAAGCTGTCAGTCGCTGGCGTGCCCGTCGTGTGGACGTAGCGGATGGTTCCATCCGGGAGAACGGTCGCAGTTCCAGATGAAGGCGGGCTCGCCACCACCACGCTCGCCGGATCCATCATGCCCGCATCGTTGCCGAGCACGCGGATCGTTGCCTTTCCACCCGGATTCATCGTGAGCGTGTCGGCCACGGGATAGGCTCCATTCCTGGAGAGACCTTCCCACGAGGTGGCGACCACCAGGTCATCCCAGGTCGTGCCGCCGGTCCCACCAGAGCCGAAACGAATCGCACTGGAAGGAAAGGCAGCGGTGTAGGCGCGGGTCGCGATCGGAATCTGGGTCCCCTCGGACTTCGCCAGATCCGGCTCGCGCCAAAGCGAGAGCAGGTCGCCGGTGAAGTCGATCTTCGCCACCAGCAGGACGTTCTCATCCGTGGTCGGCGCGATGCCTGAATAGGAATGCCCCTCGAACCCAGGCGAATTGAGCACATGGATGCCGAGTTCGCGCTGGTCGCTGGCCGGATTGGCAGCGGTCGGAACACCGAAAAGGATTCGTTCGGTGTTGAAATCGTAACTGCTCACGCCGCTCCACTCGGCTCCTGCAGCGCGCTTCATACGGAACTTGTAGTAGATCGCCTTGGCTCCGCGGTCCGCCGCCTGTGACACCGCGCCTCGCGACTCGCTGATGGCATTGTACTCGCGCTTCGCCGAGGAATTCTGCGTGACCAGCGCCTGACTCACAATGGCCGGCGCTCCAGCGACATTGTTCCAGTCGGCGCGCGGCCCCTCGTGACCGATGTAGGCATCGTCGGCGGTCGAGTTGTCGTAGTCGAAAAACTCTCCGGCGATTCTTCCTCCAATAGGGGAGTTCACTCCGGAGAAATTGTCCGTGCCAATGACGTCGATTGGTCCGGCGACGGTTGACGAGGCCGAGGAAATGATGATCCCGGCGAGCGTGACGTTGTCGGTGACTCCGGTGAGATCGACGTCGAGGTTTCCATCCGTCACATTGACCACCTGGCTGAAGAGAACACCACGGGTCGTGGAGCCGGCTCCATGTTCGGCGACGAGGTCGAGATTGGACACGGAGGCCTGGCCTTCGACCGCGATGTTGAACACCCGGGACCCGATGCCGCCACCACCTTGGAGACCAAAGTAGGGCTCCCAGAAGAGGAGCTGCACCTTGTAGGTTCCAGTCGGCAGGGTGAAGTCGATCGCGATGTTGGGGCCGAAGCCCTGGGTCCTCAGCACTTCGTTCAAGGCAGCGTCGCCGAGATTGGGTGCCGTCCCGGACGAGCCGTTCTGCATGCCGCTGACGCTGCCGGTAAATGAGGGGTTGAGCGGCGTGTAGGAGTCTCCAAAATCGATCCCACCGGTCACGCGCACGCCGTCCGAGGAGCTTCCCGCCGCGCCATCATAAGGGCTGCCGGCACTGATCACTCCGGAGGCATCCAGATCACCCGGACCCGTGAGCGGCGACAAGCTTCCCTGATGGACCGTGACGGCGTTCAGCAGTCCGGACGACAGGGCGAGCAAGGTGATGAAAATGAGACGCATGCAGATCCTGATTATAGTTCGGAACGGCACATTTGCCCGTCAATTCTGTGGGATCGTTGAATGCTGGAAATCGCAATCATGGCTAGATCATTTGAAACGCCGGACTGGCCAACATCAGCGCCAGCGGAGCCCCGGATTCGAGCGCGGCGGAAACTTCAGTCTCCGTCGGCAGCCTTCCCAAAAGATGCGCCGCGAAAGCACGCTGATCCCCGACTGCCGCCAGCAGCTTCCCGGCGTCATGCGACGTGCCCTTGATGCCATTCGCGGCGAATTCCGCAGCGAATCTCCAGCGCCACAGCAGCGTGGCCATCCACGGCTCCGGCTCATCCGGATACCCATCGGGCGTGGGATATTGGAACGGCGCGTGGCCCATCCGCAGCAGGTAGTCCTGAAGCTCCGGTCCTGCATTCGTTTCCGCTCCAGTAGCACGCAGGGCGGAGACGACGAAGTGGAACGGCCGCTTCACCTTTCCACCGCGCGCTGACCAGAAGGCCTCGTGATTGAAAAGGGCCGCGAGCACCTGACGGATGTCGCCGCGCGAATCGAGGAAGGCTTTCGAAACCGTCGCCACCACTACTTCCGGTGGCGTGTCGGAAATGAAGCGTCGGCATAGCTTCGTCGCCAGATGTCGGGCGGTCGATGGATGATGGGAAACGATGTCGATCACACGTTCGAGGTCCCCTTCCCCGAGCCCCGCCGGGATATGAACGCCGAGCACGGTCTTCGCCCCGTCATCGTGACGCGCGGCCTGGAACTGAATCTTGCCGACGGCGAAACGCGCCTTCTTCCGCTCGTGGACCGTCCAGCCTGTTAGACAGCGCGCCACTTCCATCACATCCGTCTGCGTGTAGCCGCCATCAACGCCCAGCGTGTGGAGTTCCAGCAACTCGCGACCGTAGTTCTCATTCGGCTTCTCCTGATCCGAGGCCCTCCGATTCACCCGTCCATCGAGATACCAGAGCATCGCAGGACTCAGCGCGGAGGCCTTCACGAGTTCGGAAAAATTTCCCAGCGCATGCTTGCGGATCACATGCCGGTCATCGAGCGGCTTCAGCCACCGCGAATCGCCCTTTGACGGATCGATGTTGAAATGGTCCGACCAGAAATCGACCATCACCTCGAACAGTTGCCGCTTCGAGTGCAGCGCGCGCTGGATCTTGTCACGCGTGAGCTGATCGAGCAACTCAGCAGGCGAGTATTCCAGCAGTTCCCCGGCGGGCCAGGCATTGAGCGCTTCGAAATGGCGGCTTTGCGTTTCCGCCTCGTGGTTCTCGATGGAGGCGTGATCGAGTTGTTCGATGATGAACGCGCGTGCACCCATCGAGGTGATCCTCTCGTGATCACCGGGCCGTGGACCGAAGGTCAGGCGATTGATCACGTGCGTGGCATCATCCATTTCCGCCGAAGTCGGAGCACGGAATGGAGTGAGGCCATCGGCCCCGTCGAGCCACAGCGAACCCAGCCACTGCGACATCGCGGAGAAGCCGCCAAACCCCGCCACCGCGCCACCGGCAGCCGCGGTCTGGAGGAACCGACGTCGTGTCGTCTCGTTCATGGCAGCGGCGGAGCAGGAACCGGCGGCGGTTCAGCGGGCGATTTCTGGAACCAAGCCAGCACGGAGGCCCCGAGCCCCGCCGCGATCATCAGCGGCATGAGCAGCAACTGCCCCAGAACTGGCAGAAGAAGCGTTAGGGAAAGCACCACTCCGCCGCGCATCACGCGCCGCCACGGTTGGTCGACATCGACCGGCACGCGCAGACCGGAGCCGATCCGCCGGGCCAGACCAGCACTGCCGATCAACCCGCAGAGGATCGGCGCGGCGATCAGGAGCAGGCCGATCCATTTCAGGGCGACCGGAAAGGCTTTCAAGATCGCGAAGCCCGCAATGATCGGAATCACCGCCAGCAACAACCCGATCAGCGACACCACCACCGGACGGGCAAAGAGCACCTCGCAGCGACCGACATGCCTTGGAAAAAGCGCGGTCGCCGCCAGCCAGTAGCCGACGAACATCAGGAAAATTCCAAGGGTCAGAAAGACCCAGGCGAGCACGTTGGCGGTCGTGATGTATTCCATGGCTGACCTCGAAAGCTGGCAGAACCTGCTGGAAACGCAATGTTGCGAAAGCCGGGCACCCGCATTTGCGCCAGCTACCGACGGCGGCCTTGCGCGC
>JANOBS010000494.1:0-1606 GCA_031411755.1 Luteolibacter sp.
CGTGAACGGCGTCGCAGCCACTAACCTCACTTACTCTACTCAGGGAAATGTCGATGCGACTGTGGCGGATACCATTTTGCTGACTCCGGGCAACATTATTGCTCCAGGTGCCGAGTTTTCAATTACTTGGACCTCCAATCGAGGTGCTGGAGCCAATTCTTCGAAGAAGATCGGGATCTCCGATGTGCTTGTGGCAATCCCGACTCCGCCTGTGCTCGCCAGCGCCTCCGCCAGCTCCATTACCTCCACAACCGCCACCCTCAACGGCAGCGTCACCTCTGACGGCTACTCGGCCATCACCGAGCGTGGCTTTGTCTACGCTCCGACCTCCACCAACTCCAATCCACTAATCAATGGCACCGGAGTCATCAAGGAAGTGGATGGTGCTGTCACGACTGGACCTCTGACGAAAGCGCTGACGGGACTCACGGCCTCCACCGGCTACAGCCTCAAGGCCTACGCCACCAACAACCTCGGCACGACCTACAGCACCGTGGCCACCTTCAGCACCACTGCTCCCGGGCTTAGCTACGATACCTGGAACGACGCCATTGCCAATCAGGCGGCCAACCTGGACTTCGACGGCGACGGACTCTCGAACGGAGCTGAGTTCTTCATGGGAACCGCAGGAAACGCCTTCACGGTCAACCCCGGCATCTCAGGGGGCACGGTGACCTGGCCGCGCGCCAGCGGCACTCTCATCTCCACCTTCAAGGTCGAGGTTTCCAGCACACTGACCAACTGGACCGACGCCTCGGTCACCTATCCTGGCAGTGTGTCGGCTCCAAACGGTGGGCCCGTCACCTTCACCCTCCCCATCAGCAGGCCCCCCTCCCTGTTCATCCGTCTCAATGTGACCCCCTGATTTTCCTGCTGCTGCTCATGGCTCCGAACGGGGCGGTTCCGCGAGTGCGGTGCCGCCCTGTTTTGCGTCCGCAGACCCGAACAGAACCGGGAGTGGATTTCAGCTGAAATCCGGATAAACTCCCTCCGATGCCTCGCCGGACCTTTCAACGGATCATTCTCTTCGTGGCGCTGCTGCTCCCCGCCAGAGGTGCGGCGCTTCGAGTGCTGACGATCGGCGACAGTCTCACCGAGGAATACAAATTCGAGGAAGTCGCCTTCAGCATCAATGCGAAGAACTGGGTCGAGCTGATATCGGAACGTCGCGCCTCCGAGGTGACCTTCGGGACTTACAAGAGCAACTATTTCGGTTACGCTGACTGGAGGAATGCGGGCTACAGGCTGAACTACGGAATTCCCGGCGACACCACGGTCGATTGGGTGGGCATCATCGGCACCTCCGGCAATTTCGGTTACGACGCCAAGTCCCGCTACAATCTGGAGATCGATCTGGGGCTTTGCGATGTGGCCGTCATCTTTCTCGGAGGAAACGACCTCAAGGACCGCTACGATGAAATCTTCAACAACACCGAGCCCGCTGGCTACCTGGATGCCATTGTGGCGAATCTTGTGAAGATCCACGACTGGGTCCGGACGAAAAAGCCAACACTCCCCATCGTCATCGCAACCGTTCCGGACATTGGGGCCACGCTGAACGTCAATTCAACCTACAACGATCCAATCCGCCAGCAGCGGACCCGAC
>JANOBS010000495.1:0-1207 GCA_031411755.1 Luteolibacter sp.
CCGTGCTCAAGATCGCGAAGCGTCCACCTCGCCGGGCCGATGTCCAGAAGTGGCTGGATACCGCACGGGAAAGGGTTGGGTTTGTCGAAAAGGAAAGCTCTCCGGCTCCTTTGGTCGCGGTCAATTACGAGGGGAATCCCGATGTGCTGGAGCTCCTGGAGAAAGCCCCGACCGCCATCCCTCTTCCTGCACGCCTGCTGGTGGATAATCAACTCGCTGTCGGCGATATCCCCCCTGCGATTTTCCTCAACCGCGTGGTCGGGGATCTCGACGTCCGCGTTTCCAATGAAAATCCGGTCCGTCCGCCGGCTCGTCCGGTCACATCCGGTGCGGTCCAGCTCGGCGATGTCTCCCCGCCGCGTCGCGATTTCGATGTGACGCGGATCCGTTCGATCGCCGACATGGAGACCTTGAATTCCTCGAAGTCTGCGTCCACTCCGGCGTTGGATCCAGGAAATGACCGGATCGCCCTCATCCGGGCTCCCCGCGCGGAGACCAATCGTGGCCGTGATCCGGAATCCCGCACCTACATCCGCGGGGTCCTTCACACCCATCCGGGGCAGATGCTGATGGGGGCGCTGGTCACCCTGCTGCTGATGATCGATCTGCCATTGGCAGTGCTGTCGGCGATCCTGTTGCTTTTGAGCGACCAGAAGCCGGAGACTTTCTCCTGGGTGCCGAAGTGGTTCCTGGTCTTCCCGCTGGCGCTTCCAGTGATTGGGCTGGCATTCATGATCCTGGGCGTGGCCGGGGGAAAATGCCGGATCTGCACGCAAAGGCAGTTTGTTCCCAGGGCCTGCCGGAAAAACGCCAAGGCCCACCATGTCCCGATGATCGGCTACATCATCCCGACCGCCCTCCACATGTTGGTTTTCCGCTGGTTCCGCTGCACCTACTGCGGCACGCCGGTGCGGCTGAAGGAGTAGCTGAGAGATTCGGGGGTGGCTCGGCGTTTTGTTCGGATGTTTGATTGGCTCATCCGGATTTCCGCCGCCTTCCTCGTCACACTCGTCCTCCGTGCCGAGCCTCCGAACATCATCCTGATCGAGTCGGATGACCAACGGGCCGACACCATTTCCGCGCTTGGAAACACGACGGTCCGCACACCCGGACTCGACCGCCTGGCCATCCAGGGATTCGCCTTCCTCAACGCCCGCAATCAGGGCTCCTACAACGGAGCGGTCTGCATCGCCAGCCGCTCGATGTG
>JANOBS010000496.1:0-1478 GCA_031411755.1 Luteolibacter sp.
TCGAGCCCTTCGCCTTGTGGATCTTGATTTCTTCTTCTCCACCGGCGATTTCGGCAAAGATGTCGCGCTTCTGTTCCTTCTTGGGAGCTTCAGCAGCCACTTCGGGAGCGGCGGCAGCGGCAGGAGCCGGAGCAGCGACAACCGCTGGAGCGGGAGTTTCGATGGGGGCTTCAGTTTCCTGAGCCGTGATTTCTTCGTCAGCCATGTTCGTAAGGTGCTACTGGTTACTTCTTGACGCCCACGGTCTTCTTCTTGCCCTTGCGGGTGCGGGCGTTGGTGCGGGTGCGCTGGCCACGAACGGGCAGGCCACGCTTGTGACGGATGCCGCGGTAGCAGTTGATGGAGGTGAGGCGCTTGAGCTGCGACTGCTTTTCACGGCGAAGGTCACCCTCGATGAGGACGCCCTCGGCCTGGATCACCTGGGCGATCTTGACGAGCTGCTCTTCGGTCAGTTGACCGGTGCGGATGTTGGGGTCGATGCCTGCGTGATCAAGGATCTTCGCTGCGGTCGAGCTGCCGATACCAAACATATAGGGAAGCGACGCTTCGATGCGCTTCTCGTTTGGGATTTCGATGCCTAGGATGCGTGCCATGTGTGCGGTATTTTTCGCGTGTACCCGCTAGTCCGGAATTGTCCGAATTCGCCGCGGGGCGGGTGGTTTAGCAGACCGCCCCCCTCTGGCAAGTGGTAAATCGTGAAAATTCGCCACAAATCGCGGAAGCATCGAGGAACGGAGACCTCGCCCCGGAAAAGGGCTCCCGGCTCCTGCCGGGCCAATGACGACCCTGATGTTTATTCTTCCTCGATCCCGTCTCGACAAAACAAGGACGCTCCCTAGCGTCGCTACGGTTTCGCAATTGTATCCCATGGAATCCCCGATCGACCCCGCCTATCAGCTACCGCCCGACGATGTTGCCGCCATCGACGAACTTGGAAAAACCTACCAGGCGTTCCGCGAGGAGCTTGGAAAAGTGATCGTCGGCCAGGAGCAGGTCATCGAGTTGCTGGCCATTTCGCTCTTCGCCAAAGGCCATGCCCTGTTGATGGGAGTTCCAGGACTGGCGAAGACCTTGCTGGTCTCCTCCGTCGCGAGAACCTTTGACCTTTCCTTCAACCGCATCCAGTTCACGCCCGACCTGATGCCGGCCGACATCACCGGCACCGACATCATTCAGGAGTCCGGAGTCGGCGGAAAGCGCGAGTTTGAATTCATCAAGGGTCCGGTGTTCGCCAACATCGTCCTCGCCGACGAAATCAACCGCGCTCCTGCCAAGACCCAGTCCGCCATGCTCGAGGCGATGCAGGAAAACAAGGTCACCGTCCTTGGTCAGACCTACACCCTCCAGCCGCCGTTCTTCGTTCTCGCAACTCAGAACCCGATCGAGCAGGAAGGCACCTATCCCCTGCCGGAAGCCCAGCTCGACCGCTTCATGTTCCTGATCGAGGTCGGCTACCCATCTGCGGACGAGGAAAAGCG
>JANOBS010000497.1:0-32018 GCA_031411755.1 Luteolibacter sp.
GAATTGAGGGGTCGCGGCAAGTGGCGGGACGGGAAAGCCGTGGTGGCCGCGTTGGTGAAGTCGCGGACGGGCGTGCGCAATGCCTGGGTGGCGGAGCGGCTTTCCATCGGTCACGAGGGGAATGTGACGCAGGCGGTGCGACGGGTGCGGGAGGAGAAGGGATTGCAGGCGATGCTGAGGAAGGTTGAGCGAACACTTGATTTTCGGGACTGACCCTTTTGGTGACCCGTTCTATAATCTAACAAAGTGGTAGCCCATTAGACATATAGTTCCAACAGCCGAGAGGATCTCAGTTCTCCAACTAACGTAAGCGGTCCAAAGCAATTTACTGGACGACCCACAACCATTCGGTTAAAAAATGACACATGCGTTCCAAAATTGTCCGCGCGTTCATTCGCGTTTGCACCAGCATCACCGCAATAAGCGTTTTCAGTGGATGTGCCGGAGCCTCGATCCGCAATTCTGGTCCACAGTCACCAAATGTGATCAAGGGTACCATGGGGAGTGTTAAAGGGACAGAATTGGTTGTTCGGGTTCGAAATCTGGATGGATCCACGGTCTATGACTGCCAAGGAATCATCCATCAGTCAGTGTCACAGACGGTTGGAACAGGTTGGATTAAAGCGGACAGCCGAGGAGAAATGCATTTCATCTTCGGTCAAAGCGATGTCGCTTGGGATCTGGTCGTTACCGTATTGCCAAAAGCATCATCCCGCACGGGAAGATTTAAGGGCATGCCGTTGGCTATGAATTACACCTATCATTTTAATGTAGGCCAGGTGCCTCCATCTCCGTTCGTTATTAAACTGGATCAGAGCCGCGCCAATTGACGGCCCGCGCCGTTCGATGCGAGTCGATGGGGTCAGTTAGGGTGATGGATGCAAGGGATTTTTAGGCGATTTCCGGGCTTTGGAGATGGCTTGGCTTGAAGGGCTTTCCTGACCTCAGGATGCCGAAAATGAGGTGCAGGAGCTTCGTCATGATGGCCCCGATGTCGACGATGGATTTCCTGCCCTTTTCCTTGAGCCGCTGCCCGAAAGTTCGACAGAGCGGGTTGTAGCGCATGGCGCTCATGGCGGGAAAGAAGAGGGCTTTGCGCAAGCGCGAGGAGCCGGCCTTGCTCATGTGGGTCTCGAGGAAGCGGATAGGGGCTTTGAGATCACGTTTGTTGAACAGATCGGAAGCAAGACCGAGTCGGTTCCGGAAGCGAACCAGGCCGCGCCTTTTTGTTTTCATCGAAAGGCGTCAGTTCGAACAAACCTCGTGGGGGAAATCGGGTCCTACTTGGTCGGCTCGCCGTAGTGGCCGTTCGTTTCCGCGACGGGCAGCTTCGGGCGGGAGGCCTGCGGCTGGTCCTCGGCGAGCCAGCGGTTGCCCTCGAAGCGGAAGGTCTCGGGGGCGGTGCCTTCGCCGATGTTGAGCTCGGTGGAAACCTGCGCGCGGCGGAAGGTGATGGTGTTGTCCGCCAGCCGGACGTTGCGGCAGGGAGCGAAGCCGGGTTCGCGGGTTTCCTGCAGGATGCGGAAGATCCACTTGGTGGGCCGCAGGATGGTATTGCCGGTGAACTCCGCGCCATCGACGCCGGTGAAGGCGCAGGCACAGGTGCCGCCTTCGAGGGTGTTGTTGCGGATGACAATGTCCTTGGCCTCGTACTTGGCACCGGGTGGACGGAAGTAGTCGAGGCCGGTGGAACCGCCGACCTGGATCGGACGCTCGCCGGCATCCTTGAACACGCAGTTCTCGATCACGATCTTGCTCGATCCGCCCTTGAACTGCGGTCCGGTGTGTTGGGAGAACCCCTTTTTGCCAGTGATCCGACAACCGCGGATGAGGGCGTCCGAGCAGCCGACGAAGTCGATGGCCTGGCCTCCCCAGCCGGATATTTCGCAACGCTCGATGCGCAGTTGCTGAAGCCCGGAACACTTGATCGCATCGAAGTTCCCTTGCGGTCCGATGTCCTCGATCCGCAGGTCCTCCAGAACCGCGCCCTTCACCGGCGCGGTGCGCTGACCGCCGTCGTCGAGGTTGAAGCCGTTGCCGGTCTGGCCCTGGCAGTGAAGGTGGCGCAGGGTCAATCCCGGGCAGCGCGAAAACTGCCAGGCATTGGTCCCGCCGCGGAACAGGGGTGGCGACTTCGGATCGAGCGCTTCGACGGTGAGATCCGCAAGCCCGCTGAGCGAGTGGCCGCCCGGATAGTCACCCGGCCCGATCTTGAGCGTGTCGCCGGATTTCAACGTTCCGAGCGCGGTCTTCAGTTCGGCCTGGGTTTTGACCACCAAGGTCTCGGCCGCGAGTGGGACGATCAATAGAAATGGCAGGAGAGAGCGCATCCGGGGAATACCGGTGGCGGGGGTCGATTGTTGCGGGGATTGGGGGGACGATGAGGACCGCAAGGCCTGGCTCGGGGCGCTTGGCAACACTTCCAATGATTGTCCCCCGTTACGCCGAGGAGGATCGGGCTGAATGGCTTTCCATTTGCTCGGATAGGCGTTAGAGGACCAATCACCATGAAACAATTCCATCTGCTGTTGATGACCTTGTTTGGGCTGTTCGTTTCCTGCGCCACTCAGCCCGCTCATCTCTCGGGCAAGACCGATATTCCGATGCTGGTGCCCGACGCGAAATACACGTCGTGGACCACCGAGGACGCGAGTTTCGACCAGTCCCGCTACTACCTGATCTCCAAATACAACCCCGCCGGGAAGTTCATCACGATCCTGGCGAGTGACGGGGAGGAGCCGGTCGCGTCGCCGCATGCCAAGCAGGTGATGATTCCGGAAATCGGCCTGGTGCGTTACCGGCGATGCTCAACCGGTGGGGACGGGGAATTGCCGCGTTACGAAACCGATCCCTTCATCCGTGACGACGGTCATGGCGGAAAGGTCTTTTACATCGTCCGCGTCAACACCAGCGACGGCGATCAGGAAGCGATGATGAGAGCAGTGAGATGGGAGGCGCCGGGGGCGTTCGGAAAGGATGAAAGATGAAAGGGAGCAGTCCCGAAATTCAAGTGTTGGGCCTTTTCCCCTCTCCCGCCAGCGTCTTACCCCAAGGCACGACCGGTTTGATAGGGGCGGTTATGGCGGCTTAGGCCCATTGCCAAAATGAATTGCCATTATCCGGAGCGGGCCCGGCAGATGGAGCGAATGGTTTCAGGATGATCGACATTTCACGCTCGTAGTCCTCAAGAAGGACGGCGTCCTGGATTCCTGCCAGATTTTTCAGAATGCCCGTGTCGGGATCCACGTAGGGATCTCCGGTATCACCCCTGTACGCCATATCTGGCCTTCACTCGTTGGCGATATTGTTCCGTGGACAAGCTCCCGCTGATCACCTTTTCCAAATCCGCCATCGCTGGAGGGCGCGGCTTGATGCCCTCCAGAGCGGCGTTTCCAAGTGCATCCCTCAGGTGATTGCGCCGGGCGGTTGCTCCGTCAATGGAAACGCTGAGGGGACGAGATTTCATGCCCAAAAGCTACCTGAGACGCAGGGTATTGACAAGCAGGTTCCCGAAGACGGCACGTGGGATCGGGGCCAAGCCGCAACCCTTGGTCGGAGTCAGAGGCGGGAATGGGTTCGAACCGAGGACATCGGTTCGAACCTGGGATTTATGGCTCTGAATTTCCTGGTGACCCGGCACTTCCTCTTCCTGAAAACTGAACACTTGAAACTTGGACCTCTTCTCCCTGAATACTGACCTGTGCTTGATCGCTTCGGCGACGAAGGAGCCCTGCCAACCTTCCTCCCGCACTCTTGCCATCCGGCACTTTCCTCCCTACTCTTCACGCAATGAGAAGTCTCCATTACACTCTTTATCGCGAAGAGTCGGACTACGTGGCCCAATGCCTCGATTACGACGTATCCAGTTTCGGTTCCACCGAAAAGGAAGCCCTCGCCAACCTCAAGGAGGCCCTTGAGCTTTACCTCGAAGACCTCCCGGAATCCGCCGCCATTCCTCAGATCACGGACGTCACCGTGGGAGAATTCGCCATCGCATGAACGGGCTGACGCACAATGCCCAAGAGAATTCCATCCGCCGAGTTCATCGCCATCCTCACTGCCCACGGCTTTGATTTCGTATCCCAGCGCGGCAGCCACGCCAAGTATCGGGATGCCCTTGGACATACCGTCATCATCCCCCATCCCCGCAAGGACATCCCGGTCGGCACGCTCCGCTCCATGATCCGCCAAAGCGGCCTGCCCAAGGAGCTCTTCGACTGACATGCGCTACGAACTCATCATCTACTGGAGCAAGGAGGATGAGGCCTTCCTCGTGGAAGTCCCAGAGCTACCAGGCTGCATGGCCGACGGAAGCACCTACGAAGAAGCCGTCGCCAATGCCCAAATCGTCATCGCCGAGTGGATTGAAACCGCCGAGTCCCTCGGTCGCCCCATTCCGGAGCCCAAAGGAAAGCTCTCCTACACCTGATCTCTTCCACCGATCACTGATCACCGCTCACCGATCACTCAGCCCCATGTCCATGGTCTCAAAAATTGAACCTGACCGCTATGCCGACACGGGTTTCTCCGTAGCGGAAACTCCCCCCGAACTGAACGCCTTTCTCTTCGAACAAATGATGAAGAAGAGCGGTTCCGAGCGCCTCATCATCGGCTGCCGCATGACCGACTCCGCCCGCCAACTCGTCTGGTCCGGCATTCCCGAGAATCTCCCCGAAGCCGAACGCAGAACCATTTTCCTCCAACGCTTCTACGGCCCCGATTTCTCTGATCACCCGGCACCTCTTCCTCTTCCCTGAAAACTGACCTGTCCTTCACAGCCTTGGCGACGAAGGAACGCTGAAAACTTGAACCTTCTTCATCTGTTCATGAAACCAGAAGACCGCTATCACCGATTCGTCCGCTGGTCCGATGAGGACCAATGCTACATCGGCTATTGTCCGGACCTCTACTACGGCGGGTGCTGCCATGGAGATCAGGAGGAACAAACCTACGCTGTCCTCTGCGCCATCGTCCGAGACGAAATCGCCCACCGGCTCAGCAACGACGAAACCCTCCCCACTCCCGCCGTCCGCGCCTCCCGCGACCTCGATTTCGCCGCAGCCTGATCTCTTCCACCGATCACCGATCACTCAGCCCCCATGTCCAAGATGAAAGAGGGCAGTCCCGAAATTCCAGTGCTGAGCCTTTTCCTCTTCCCCGCTAGCCTCTTTCCCCATGGCACGACCGGTTCGATAGGAGGTTGCGTGGGCGGTTGATCCTTCATCTTCGCCACAGGCTATGAGCGGACAGGCGTGATGGCTCGGAGCGATTGGCAAGGCCTGTGCAGCGCACGGTTGGCGGCCAGTGCAAGTTTGCCTGTCCCTTCGAAAAGGATCTTGCCCTGATTCCCTGACCTTCCCAACGCTGCCCCATGCGAGATCCCGTCATCGTCCTTGCCGCGCTGTTCATGGCTCCGCTGTCCGCGTTGCAGGCGGTCGATCTGCAGAAGCCCTTGCGCATCGAAAGCGGGCTGGTCCAGGGAAGCATGAACGGGACGGGTGACGTGGTGTCGTTCAAGGGCATCCCGTATGCCTCGCCGCCCGTGGGAGATTTGCGATGGCGCGAGCCGCAGCCCGCGGCGAAGTGGGACGGCGTGCGCAAGGCGGACCAGTTCGGTGCAAGCTGTCCGCAGCCCTTCAGTACGGGCGCGCCGCCTTACACGGAGGAATTCGCGATGCGCGGGGAGATGAGCGAAGACTGCTTGTTTCTGAATGTGTGGGCTCCCGCCAAGCCGGCCACGGATCGGCTCGCGGTCATGGTGTATCTCCATGGAGGTTCGGGAACGCGGGGCTCGGGAAGCATCCCGGTCTATGACGGAGAGTCCCTGGCGCGGAAGGGGATCATCGTGGTCACCGTCAATTTCCGCCTCGGCATCCTCGGCGGCATGGGACACCCGCAGCTCTCGAAAGAGTCGCCGCACAAGGTCTGCGGCAACTATGGGATGCTCGACATGATTGCCGCGCTGAAATGGGTGCGGGCGAATGTCGCGGCGTTCGGCGGCGACCCGGAAAAGGTGACACTCTGCGGGCAATCGAGCGGCGCGCATGCGGTGCATTCGCTGACGACCAGTCCGCTGGCGAAGGGGCTGTTTCGCGGGGTCATCGCGGTGAGCTTCCCGTATGACTATCTCACCAAGCAGCACGCCATCGGCAACGTGTGGCAGAAGGAACAGCAGGGCTTGAAGTTTGCGGCGGCAAAGAAGGTCGGCTCCATCGAGGAGCTACGGAAGATCCCGGCGGCGGATCTTTTCGCGGACGATCCCGCCGTGGAGCCGTTCACCCGCGCAGCGCTGGGAGGCGGCGTGAATACGGACGGCTGGTCTTTCCCCGTGGACTACCCGAAGGCGCTGGATCAGGGCTCGGTCGCGGATCTGCCGACCCTCACGGGAATCACCGCGGACGACTTCGGACCTCCCGCCCGCAGGCTGAGTACCACGGTTGCCACTTTCGGCACGGGCGTGGAGTCCATGTTCGGGGAGAAGAAGGCGGCGTTTGCGGCGATCAAGGATCCCTACCTCGCGCTGTGTCCGGTGTCCACGGCCGCCGAGGCCCGCGAGATGGCAAAGCGGGCGCAGCAGGAGTACCGGATGGCATCCATCCCTGCGTGGGCGGCCTGGCGCTCGAAGACGGCAAAAGCGCCTGCCTACACGTATTTCTTTGATCAAGCGATCCCTTGGCCGGAGCACCCGGAATTCGGCGCATTTCACAGCAGTGACCTCGTGTATGGGTTCGGGAATCTTGCAAAGTTGAATCGACCGTGGACCGCCACCGACCACCGGGTGGCCGACCAGGTATCGAACTGCTGGGTCAACTTCGTGAAGACCGGAAACCCGAATGGGGATGGACTGCCGGAGTGGAAGGCCTTCGCCGCAAGCAGTCCTGCCACGATGAATCTCGGCGCGCAGCCCGGCATGCGGGCCATCGCCGATGAGCTGCGGGTAAAGCTGTATCTGCAACTGCTCGGCCAGTAGCGTCGCGACCCGGCAAGTCCGCCTGGAAGGGGGCAGTGACAGTGATGGATGCAAGGGGTTTCTAGGCGATCTCTGGACTTTGGACCGACCCCTTCAGACTTTTCATGGTTCGAACCGAGGGCATCGGTTCGAACCTCGGCATTCGGAGATCGAGCGCCGTCGCGGGCCTTCCCCAGCTCAAGCAGCTTGAGACTCCAAGTAAAGAGGCTGAGAGCGATCGCCGTTTCACGGCGGCTCCGACTCGGAGAGGGAGCGGCCGACATCGAACATGGAAGGAGTGGATGAGGGGTCCGGTGCAGAAGCGGATGCCTGGGCGGTCATGCCGGACTGGATGGCCGTGGGATCGGTGGCCGGGGGCACTTCCTGTCCATCCAATGGAGTTTTCCAATAGCCTCCATGAGGCCAGTCTTGCCAGGAGGAATCGATGTTCCATTCATTCACGGAATATGGATCGGGGGGATTCATTGGTTGGAGGAGTCAATGGTGAAAAATCATGAGTCTCCTCATGATGTTATCCCTTCAAGGATTCGCCTATGGGGTGTATCCCGACCTTTTGGTTGGATGCCTTTCGTTTCGGGCTACGATCGGTTGAAAAAAGAACGAAAGGGGTCAGTAAAAGGAGTCCGTTCCGTTGTGGTCCAACGACAGCGACCGCCGCAGGACAGTTTAGGGCCACTTGTCTTGTCTGATCACCGATCACCGATCACCGATCACGCGGAAACCGGCATTTTTCCCTTCCTACTGACCGGTGACTACTTCTTCCTCTTGCCTGACCACTGAAAGGCGCAACCTGTCAAACTTCTTCCCACTCAACCCCTGATCCATCGATGACCTCCACGCGTTTTCCGGCCTTGCTCCTCGCGGCGCTATCCGCCGTGTCTCCCTTGAAAGCCATGGAAGAGGTCAGGCTTTCCTCGCTCGACCTGAACCGCATCCAGCAGCGCGATGGCACGCCCGGAGTCGATCAGGCGGCATCCGGAAGAAAGGAGGCCGCAAAGCCTCTCAGCATCGCGGGCAAGACCTATGAGCACGGCTGCGGCACCCAGGCCCCGAGCGTGTTGCACCTTGATCTCCAGGGAGGCAGCCGCCGTTTCACCGCACAAGTGGGCGTTCAGGATGAAGGAAACGCGAAGAACAAGGTCGGAGCGGAGTTCGTTATCGAAGGGGACGACAAGGTGCTGTGGACCAGCCCGCTGATGCGCGAGGGCATGGCCGCACAGGCGGTGGATCTCGATCTGACCGGCGTGAAGAAACTCGCGCTCAAGGTGAGTGGCGGCTTTGACAGCTCCCTCGACGGCAAGCCCAACAAGGCGAATTGGGCGGAGGCAGTGTTTCAGGTGACGGGTGCCAAACCCGCGACCACGGCGGCTCCGGCCACTCCGTCCCGCTGGGTCCTCGGCGAGGGACTTTCCACCGAGTGGAAGATCGCCAATGACGCGCGACTGCCGCACGCGGATTTCATCGAACAAGGCGGCCTCAAGGCTGGGCAGGTCGTGCAATATCGCGTGGATGGTAACCACGCCCTCTCCATGAAACGCAGCGTCGTCTGGCCATCCCTGCGCAAAGGGAAGAACGGCATGTTTGACGGTGTCATCCGCCACTATGACGCCCACGAAGCCGAGCCGGCGATCACCGTGGACGGCGCTCCGCTCGGAGCCTTCACCGTGGACCGGGTGAGGCTGGACGGCACCCTCACCGTCCAAGGACGCGCGGCGAATGACTTGTTCGTGGAGCGCTGCGAGTTTCCCAGCACGACGCAACCCGTCGCCCTGGATCGTTGGAAAATCCGCAACGACGGCAAAGCCCCACGCACCGTGAACGTCGCGCCCTTGTCGGCAAGATTCCAGATCGAGGGTCCCTATGGTCTGAACGTCGCGGAGGTTTCCTGCACCGCGCCCGCCTCCACCGTGCTCGAGCCCGGCAAGGAAATGACCTTCGCCGTGCTCTTCGGCGGCAGGCTCGACAACGAACCCGTGGCGAAGATCGACGTCGCGACAGAAGAGCAGGCGCGCCGCTCCTACGTGCAGGGCCTCCATCGCGATCTGCGCCTCGAAACCCCCGAGCCGGAACTCGACCGCGCGTTCGCCTTTTGCAAACTGCGGGTGGCCGAGGCGATCAACGACACCCGGGGCGGCATGATGCTCGCGCCCGGCGGCCTGGCCTACTACGCCGCCTGCTGGTGCAACGACAACGTGGAATACGCCGGCCCGTTCTTCCCCTTCCTCGGTGACAAGAACGGCAACCAGGCCTCGCTCGACACCTACCGGCTGTTCCAGAAATACATGACGCCGGACTACAACCCGGTCCCGCCCTCGCTCTACGCCGAAGGCATCAGCATCGCCCGCACAGGTGGCGACCGCGGCGACGCGGCAATGTATGCCTACGGCTGTTCGCGTTTCTGCCTCGCGCGCGGCGACAAGGACATCGCCAAAGAACTCTGGCCTGCGATCCAATGGTGTTTGGAATATTCCAAACGCAAGACCAACGCCGACGGCGTGGTCGCCTCCGACAGCGATGAACTCGAAGGCCGCCTGCCCACCGGCAAGGCCAACCTTTCCACTTCATCCTTGCACTACGGCGGCCTCCGCGCCGCCGCCGATCTGGGCCGCTCGCTCGGCTACGACAAGGAGGCCAAGGATTACGACCAACAGGCGGATGCGATGGCAAAAGCGATCGAGAAATACTTCGGCTCGAAGGTCGAAGGCTTCGACACCTACCGCTACTACGCGGGCAACGATGTCCTCCGCTCCTGGATCTGCCTGCCGCTATGCATGGACATCATGGACCGCCGTAATGGCACCGTCGCCGCCCTGTTTTCCCCGCGGCTCTGGACCGCGGACGGACTCGCCTCGCAGGCGGGCGACCTCGCGTTCTGGGACCGCTCCACGCTCTACGGACTGCGCGGCGTGCTGCAGGCCGGTGAGACCAAAACCGGCATGCGCTACCTCGCGGACTACACCAAGCGACGGTTGTTAGGCGATCACGTCCCCTACCCCGTCGAAGCCTGGCCGGAGGGCGACCAGCGCCACCTTTCCTCCGAAAGCGCGCTCTACTGCCGGATTTACACCGAAGGCCTGTTCGGCATGCGTCCAACCGGACTGAACCGCTTCCGCTGCACGCCACGGCTACCCGATGGCTGGCCGCGCATGGCGCTGCGCTCGGTGCGCGCCTTTAACTGCACTTTCGACGTGGTCGTGGAACGCCGAGGGGAAGGCCTGCGCCTGACCGTGAGCATGGAAGGAAAAACCGTGGCCGAGAAGGAGCTGAAAAACGGAGACTCCGCCGAAATCCAGCTTCCCTAACAGTCGACGATGGCGCTCCCTGCCGATGCCATGATTGGAGGTTCAGACAGTATGAAAGGGGTCAGTTACGGTGATGGATGACCCTTTTGCTGGAGCCTTTTTGCGTTCCACCGGTCGGGCGGCTGAGTTTCGGGTCACTTGACCACGACACGGGTTCCGACCGCCACGGTCTTGCCGAGGTCGAGCGCATCCCAGTTGGAAAGTCGGATGCAACCGTGACTTTGATTGCGGCCGATGTCATCGGGAAACGGGGTGCCGTGGAGCCCGATGCCATCGGCGGACAGGCCGATCCATACGATGCCCACGGGATTGTTCGGACCGGACGGTAGGAGGTAGGCGTCGTTGCTGCGCTTGCCGTCTTCCAGCATCGACTTGTCCCAGCGGAATTCAGGCATCCAGGAAATCACGGAGACCTTCCAGTCACCCGCCGGCGACTTGTTGTCGTTGGCTCCGGGAGAGATGGGGAACGAACGGATCAACTTCCCACCTCGCCGCAATTCCACCACACGCGCCTCCCTGTGGACCGTGAGCTCGAGATCGGAGGCCGGCTTCTTCTTGTCGTCGGCAGGGGCATTCGAGGTCTTCTTGTCTTCCGACTTCTTTTCACCAGCCGCCTTGGAAAGCGCCATGGGCTCGGAAATCTCAAAGGGTGCCGCAACGTTCGGAACCTTGACCTTCGATCCGACGCTGAGACCGGCCCCGGCCGCGAGGCCATTGATTTCGCGAAGGAAGTCCGGATCCGAATGGAACTTCTCGGCGACCAGTTCCATCAGCGAGGTGTAGGGCAGTTCCTTGAGCTTCGCCATTTCCTTCGGTCCGCTGGGAAGGGAGCCAAGGATCGCCTGGTCCTTGGAGGTGATTTCGTAGGTGGCGAGGAGCTCCGACGAATAGGTGATCTCAGCCAGTTTTGCAGGATCCAGCTCGCCACTCTCAAGAATGGCAACCTTCTTGCCGTTGCCCGACGCGTTCCAACGATCCGCCGCCTTTCGGCTGAATCCTCCCCAGCGACCATCGATCTTCCCCGGTCCAAACCCTTCCTTATCGAGAAAGAGCTGGAGACGGAGGGCCGCCTGGCGGTTTTGAGAGTCCCACGGCTCGTTCACCGGCGACGACACTTTGGCGGTGGAGGGTTCCACGGCTTGAGCAGGTTCAGGAGCGGGTGCTGCTGCGAGTGCGAGCGGCGACAAACTGCAGACGTGCAGGGCGAGGAAAGCAGAAACACGGTAGAGCATGGACGCCCCTTTGCAGTTCGAGAGCCAAGCCAGGAAAGCCATATTCCATGGGGCTCGGGAAATTCTTCCATCCTCCTGCTGGAAGTACTATGCGCACCGTTGGTGACAAATGCACGGTCCCGTCGTGGCGGCCTGCCACGCCATGAGCTCAACGACCGGCTCGAAAGAACGCTGCTGGGGCGTGCCATCCGTCCTTGTCAGGTTCGAACCGAGGACATCGGTTCGAACCGGGTGGTTGGTCTCTGCACTTGAAACTTACCTCCGGAACCGCAGGTATCTGTCCGGATGCTGAAGCTCTCCGGGTTTTTCCTGCTGATCACCCACTTCCATTGCAGCGCGGAGATCCGTTTCGAAGACGTCACCCAAAAGGCGGGGCTCATCGAGCCGCTCAAGGGAATCATGGGGCATGGCGGAGCCTTTGGCGATGTGGATGGCGATGGCTTGCCCGATCTCTACGTCGGCGGTTTTGCAGATCGGCCGGACGGGGAATACGAACCGGCGGAGGGCCCGAAACCGAACGTGCTGTTCCGGAACCTCGGCGGGCTGAAGTTCGAGGTCTGGAACCAGGAGGCCGTGGAATTCCACGCGCGGACCAGCGGCGCGGTTTTCGCGGATCTCGACAATGATGGGGATGTGGACCTTTACGTCGCAAACAACACCAAGGGCAAATCCGGCAGCCAGGAGGAACCCCAGCGCACGGCCCAGCTCACCGGCTCGAAACTCTTCCGCAACGACCACGGCGTTCTGGTCGATGTTTCGAAGGAATCGGGTGCCTGTCCCGCAGAGCTGTTGACGGCACGCAACATCGGCGTCTTCGATTACGATGGCGACGGGCTTCTTGATCTCCTGGTGCTGGAGGACTTTTTCACCAAGCAACCGCGAAGCATCCTGTTCCGGAATCTCGGCGGGATGAAATTCGAGGACGCCAATGCGAAATCCGGATTACCGGATGACCTCTTCGGCCTCGGCCTAGCGGTGGGAGATGTGAACGGGGATGGACGCCCGGACTTCTTCGTGGGCCACTCGAACCGGATGTTTTTCTCCACGGGGAAAACTGGCTACACCGAATCCGCTGAACTGAACCAGACCTTCGCGTGGAAAGCCCTCAACGCGGAGGATTGGCCCTGCGGAGCGGCCTTCGGTGATCTCAACCGCGACGGCCTGCCCGATCTGGTCCTGTCCATCCATCACGTCGTGGCGCGCAACCGGATTTTCCTGAATGAAGGCGCAAAAGACGGTGTTCCTCGTTTCCGGGACATTACGAAAGAAGCCGGGCTGCCGGACTCCGTGGCGGAGAAATCCCCTCACGTCGAGATCCAGGATTTCGACAACGACGGATGGCCCGATCTTTATTTCTCCACCGCATGGATGGATGAGAAAGGGGCGGTCGAACCGCTGATTTACCGCAATAACGGAGCAAAGGGCGGCATCCCCGTTTTCGTGGCAACCCGCAAACCGGAGAATGGCGACAAGCTCGTTTACTATCCCGCCGGACCCACTTGCGACGTGGATGGCGACGGGCGGACGGATCTGTTCCTGATCAACTGGTTCCGCGGCAACCACTCGCGCCTCCTGCGCAATGTGAGCGAGTCAGGAAACTGGCTGGACATCGAGGTGCAGGGGGAAACCATCAACCGCCAGGGCATCGGCACCAAAATCAGGGTCACGGCCGGAGGGAAATTGCTGGGGTCGCAGGAGATGGCCACCGGCTACGGATACGCGAGCGGACAGATCGCACGCTGCCATTTCGGGCTGGGTGAGGTGAAGGAGGTCGAGGTCGAACTCGTGTTTCCGAATGGAAAATCCCGCCGGATCGAATCGGTGAAGGAAGTGAACAAACGGATGACCCTCAAGGAATGAAAACCCTAACCATATCCCTATGCACTGCGATGATCGCAATGCTTCCGTCTGCTAGAGCCGCCGGAGAAATTCCATGGCCGCCGGAACTGCCGGGCGGAAAGCCAAGCGTGGTCATCGAGGGCGAACAACTTCTGAAACCGAAGGTCGAACTGAAGGAAGGCGTGACCATCGCGAGGACCCCGCCGCATGTGGAGTTTTATTACTACGATTGCCAGACCTACGAGGGAAAGCCGTGGAGCGTGTGGGGCGACGGGCTGGTGGCGAACGGCAAATACTACTCCGCGGTCGGCGACCACCTCAGCCCCGGGGGCAACGCCTACGTCTATGAGTTCGACCCCGGATTACGAGTGCTCCGCAAACTCACCGACCTCCGCTCCGTGCTTGCCCGGCCCGAGGGCCAGTACACTCCCGGCAAGATCCACAGCGCGCTCGGCATGGGGCAGGACGGCTGGATCTATTTTTCCACCCACCGTGGCTCCACCAAGGTCGCGCTCGATCCGAAAAACCATTTCGAGGGCGATTGGATCATGAAGGTGAACCCTGCGGACGGGAAGGCCGCCGTCGTGGCCGCCCAACCGCTTGCCATGCAGTGCCTGCCCACCGGCACGCTCGATGCGGAGCGGATGATCTGGTACGCAGGCAGCGCCGACGGCCTGAACAAAAAAGAACCGCAGTTCCTCGCCTACGACATCAGGAAAGGCGAAATCCTCTACACCGACGGGGAAGGCCCGTATCGCGCCATGATCCAGTCCACCTCCACCGGCATGATGTATTTCCACACCGGCACGGACCCCGAGGGGAAAAACCGTTCGGCGGAGAACGAGCTTTACCGTTTCGATCCGCGCAAGCCGGGCAAACCACAGAAGACCGCCGCGAAAGTCGGGCTCCGCGCCGCCAGCCAGGAAACCCCGCAGGGAATCATCTACACCATTGATGGCGACGGCCTCTGGGCCTTTGACGTGAAATCGGAAAAGGTCGAATCTCTCGGCGGCACAGTCGTCGCCACCAAGGATTACATCACCAGTCTCGATGCCGACCCGACCGGGCGCTATCTCTACTACATTCCCGGTGCGCACGGCGGTGCGGAAAACGACGGCACCCCCGTCGTCCAGTACGATATCCACAGTAGATCAAGGAAGGTCATCTGCTTCCTCCACCCCGCTTTGGAACAGGCAAGCGGCTACACGCCCTTCGGCACCTTCAGCTACGCCCTCTCCGCCGACGGAAGCACCCTTTTCGTCACCTGGAACGGCGCACACAGCATTCCCGATCCATCCAAAAAAGCGCCGTTCCAAAGCGTCGCCATGACGGCGATCCGGATTCCCGAGTCCGAACGACCGACCAAGGACTGATCTAAGACGAAAGTGAAAGGGGTCTTCCCGAAAGGGCTCAGTGACGGTGATGAATTCAAGGGGTTTTTAGGCGATCTTGGGGCTTTGGAGATGGCTTGGATGAAGGGCTTTCCTGACCTCAGGATGCCGAAGATGAGGTGCAGAAGCTCCGTCATGATGGCCCCGATGACGACGATGGATTTCTTGCCCTATTCCTTGAGCCGCTGCCCGAAGGTTCGACAGAGCGGGTTGCAGCGCATGGCGCTCATGGCGGGAAAGAAGAGGGCCTTTCGCAAGCGAGACGGGCCGGCCTTGCTCAAGTGAAAGGGGTCTAAAAGTGACGAACCAACTGGCCCCATTTTTCCTCCCTTTTTCCCACCGAACACTCCGCGTTTGATTCGCGGGGAGCTATGTCAGCCGGTGGGTTTGGCATTGGGCTTCGGCTCCTCTTTTTTGACCAGATCCGCCAATTTGCCGATGGCGTCCGCTATGCCTCCGATATTTCCAGAGGTAACCGACATTGCGAGATCGATCAGGGTGGAGGTGATCGCGACGACTTTTCCGACGTCCTTGAGTTTCTTCACAGCGGCGGTGGCCTTTTCCGTCGCGCTGGTGATCGCTTTCAAATCCCCCTCGAGACCGTCGAGGACCACGCCGATCGCCCGCTGGGTCATCTCCTCCGCCAGATCGAATAAGGTCCACCGGAGACTCCGGATCCGTTCGATCTCCTTCGCGGAGAGGTCCGCATAGTTGGCGATCAGATAGTTGCTGACTGCGGTCGCTGCGGCATCGAAATTGCCGCTCAAAACCTTGGCATCCTGCTTCTTGATGGTGCTCATGTCGGTTGGGTCTACTTGCTCAGTTCCTTGTAGCCGTCGAGGATGTCCTGCACATGGGGTTTCAGCGCCTCGAAAGCCTCTTTGCCACGGACGTTCTTGCTGTCGCGCAGGATCACCTTGTGTCCCTTGGCGATCGCGTCGACCGCCTTGTCGAAGGCCTGTGATTTTTTCATCTCAGCCTGGATGGCCGCCACCTGCTGGTTCCTGAGGGACATGGCCAAATAGGGTGGCAAGGGAGGCTTCTGGAGCTGATTGGCCGTCAACGTTTCGTCTAGGGCGGACTTGCTTTCCACATCTTCCCTCGCCAGGGATTCACGATATTTCGCGTTCAGGTTCTGGAGATTCCTCATGCCTCGTTGCAGCGGCGGATCCACCGTCGCCACGACCGTATGGATCTCATTCTGCCTGTAGCGCTCGGCGGCCAGCGTCGTGAGACCTTGGGCCAGCTTGCGGATCGCCGTCGACTCGGACTTCGTCACCACCTCGGAGCCGGTCACGGATTTTTCGAACAGGTCGAACTGCGTCTTGTAGTTGGTCAGGTCCTTGCTCGACAGCGCGCCCAGCGCGAGGAAGTACTTGTCGTAAGCATCCTGGATAGCCGCCAATCGCTTCCCATTGGACTCGGCCTCCTTGGCAAGGTCAGGACTTTGCTGCGATCGATAGGAAAGCCGACGGGAGATGGTGGCAGGAATGCCCTCCGAAACCGCCTTGTTCTTCATGGTTCCCGAGGCAGCCGTAGAATAGGTGCCGACCTTCTGAAGATCCACACATGACGACAAACACAGCCCCACTGCCAATGCAACGAATCCAGATGGTCCTACGAGTCTCATTATTTTGGTTTTGTAGATTCGACCAGATCCATAATCTAACCGTGGATCATCAGTCAATATTCATGTTTGTTAGGATGAATTAAGTTAAGTCCATGAAAGGAGGCCGAAATTCCGGTGTTGAGCCTTTTCCTCTCCCCCGCTAGCCACTCTCCCCTTGGCACGATCGGTTTGATATGAGGCTGTTGGGGCGGTTTACCCTCCGTCTTCGCCACAGACTACGAGCGGACATGCGTGATGGCTCGCTGCGATGGCGGGCGGGTGGTGTTTGAGGACGTCGGAAGGGTAAGTCGTAGCGAGGTGTCCGCTCATCGTGACATCGGCGGATAAGTCAGCGCTCACATCGTCACATTCAGTCATTGAAGTGATCAGGAGCGGGATGGACTCGCTATCCATGCTGCCTCAACGATGATTTCTTGTCCGGGTGTCTGGATTTCAACCGCCTTGCGCTGCGCCGGCTTCTTTCAAGTCAGAAGCGATGCCACTCCGATGAATGCTGCCAGGGTGACAATCATCACGATAGGACCCAGGACGAATGTCAGGCGCGAGACGATCATCGTGTTCAGGCTCGGAATCGGGCTTCCTCCGAGGGCGATTTGTCGCTTAGCGGATTTCCAAAGCCGGGTTCCGGCGAAGGCGAGATAGATAAGTGAGATCAGACCGATGCCCAATGCAAGTGCGCGGGATAACACCGGCTCGAACACAAGAAAGTAGAGATTGAGTAGGATTCCGAAAAAGCTGTAAAAGCCAGCCTTTTGCCATAAATGCGTACTCCATCGCTCCTCCGGAACCTGATCCTCCACGAACTTCATGCCAGCCTTCGAGACCCGCAGGGTCCGCTGAGGTATCCCATTGAAGGAAGCTCTCAAGCGCGAAGCATTCGAAGCTTCGTGTTCGCTCAGGTTCGAAGGAATTCTGACAAAGGTCAGGCAGGCAGGGAAATCCTCAGGCAGGTCATCCGCCGCCGAGAAGAGCTCGCGCCTCATTTCCTCTTCCGACCGATCATCGAGGTCCACGAGCACGAACTCCCGGTTGGGAGCATCGACACTCAACAAGCATGCGAGCTTGATCTCAGCTCCGACGTGTTTGGTCAGAGTGCGCGCATCGAGAATCATGGCATGGGATTCCGAGAGGGTGGCCAGCAGCCTGGCGAGCCAGTTGTTGTCGGCTGCCTCCAGTTCGAAGGCGTCGCTGCCAACATACTGGAACGCCTTCACGAATCCGCCGATCTGTGACAGCAGCGGATTGGATCTCAGCCGCGGCGCGCGGATGCCTGATAAATTGAATTCACCAGGCAAGGCCGCGCGGAGAAGTGTCCGCAATTCCAGATCGTCCTGCCGGATGTCCCGGTGGAAGGCACGAAGGAAGATGACCCGCTTTCTCTTGAAGGCGATCTGGTGCAAGGGCCGATACGCGAGGTAAATGAGCACCGTCTGAACGATGGCAAGCGTCATGCCGAGGGCGATCATCGGCACGAGATCCGACGACCGCATACCGGCGCCATTCCAGATCATGGAGACTGGAAGGAAAAGAAAGTTGAGCGTGAAGGTTATGATTGTGATGATCGACCAATGCTTCACGGGATCGTGCAGCGGCCCGCAGACCTGGAACTTTTCGTAGCGGGAATAAGCAATGCCGGCTCCAGGATCCGAAGCTTGGAAACGTTCGTTGAGAATAGCGTCAAATTCCTTCTCGCTGAAGGCTTTTCCGCATCGGGGACAATCTTCACTGTCGAATAGAAGTCCTTTGAAGCCGCATCCCAAACAGTGGGTATCATCAGATGCCATGGTGCCCTTCTAAGAAATCAATTCAGTTCGACAAGCTGGATCTGTTGATACCGGATGGTTCCAAGGTTCGTGAAAGGGGTCATGAAAGGGTTCATTACCGAACTTCCAGTGTTGAGCTGTTTCCCCTCCCCCGCTAGTGTCTTTCCCCATGGCACGATCGGTTCGATAGGAGGCCGCTGGGGCTCTTGACCATCCGTCTTCGCCACTGGCTACGAGCGGACAGGCGTGAAGGCTCGTGGAGATAGGGGGCGGGATCTCAATGACCCAAAGTCCTTAGGGTGGACGGTGACGTCGGCAGTCCTTATGATGTCCCAAGCTTGCGATGAAACACGTCCACACCGTCATCGGCCCTAGCGTCCTTCCCTTCGGCCGGCTGCGTGGGCGTCCGGGGATCGTGATCGGCCTCTCGTCCCAAATCCAGCTGCCGAACCGTTGCTGCGGCTGCGGAGACGCCACCTACAAAATGGGTGTCGTCCAGGCCGAGACGCTGCGAAAGGCTTCGGAGGTGAATGAATGGAAGGGAGTGGGCCCGGCGCTGCTGCTCGCGCCCATTCTTCCCATTCTGAAGACGGTGCTTCTCGGGGCAGCCCTGTTCAGGATCGGCAAACGCGTCGGAAAAGAGGTAGGCCAGCTAAAGGGCGGTATGTTGCGGATTCCCTATTGCGAATCTTGCAGCCGATGTGGAAGTCCGCATCCGATGGGAGGCCATGACGATCGCCATGCGATCCGCCTCTGCGTTCACCCAGAATTCGAATGCTGCCTGCGCGAAGGAAGGGACGTGGATCCATATTAGCAAAAGGGGTCAGGGCCCGCGTTTCAACATCCACCCGTCCTGCACAGAGGCGAATCGCCTTTTGCCCCTCTTCCCCGGGCAGTTCAAGATCCCCCACCCTTCCGCGTTCCCCGATCGGGTCACATTGATGCAACTGCGGACGGAAGGGCGACGTATTGCCACCATGTCCACCGTCACCCGCACTTTCGGCACCTGTCTCGCTCTGTTCACCGTACAGACTTTTGTCGGCCAGGCAGCCCCCACGACCAAGGGGATCATCACGGACCCAGCCGCGCCGAAACCGGACGGAGCGGTCCAGCTTGTGGGAACTGAAAGCCATGCGCTCGTCCCTGAAAGCGAAGCCGAATGCAACTGGGTCTTCGCAGACGGTGTGCTCACCGCCTCGCCGAAGTGGGACAGCCTGGTGACCAAGGAAAGCTATCAGGATTTCCGCCTGCATGTGGAATTCAACGTCAACAAGGTCGAGAACGCCCCTGATCCGGAAGCCGACGGAAACTCCGGCATCTACATCCAGAAGCGCTACGAGCTGCAGATCCTCAACTCGGCCGGGGTCAGCGCGGAGAACTACAAGCCGAGCTACGGCGGGAGCATCTACAAGATCAAGAAGCCCGACCAACTGGTCTGCAAGCCATCCGGCGAGTGGCAGACCTACGACATCGTGTTCCGCGGAGCCCGGTTCAAGGACGGCGCGAAGACGGAGAATGCGCGGATCACGGTCTATCAGAACGGCACACTGATCCACGACGATTATGAGATCCCGAAGAAAACCGGAGCAGGCAGCCCCGAAGGACCGGACCCAGGGCCCATCAAATTCCAAGGACACCACAATCCGGTGAAGTTCCGCAACGCCTGGATCCAGAAGCTGTCGCTGGATTGATCCGGCCATTCGGTCGCCGCCGGACAGTGAATAAGGTCCGGACCGTGGACATCGGTTCGAACCGCCATTTTAGAATCGGACGGTGAAGCCCCCGCCGACGCCATAGTCCGAATCCCATAGGGCGGTGGCGGAGAAGGATTGCGTGAGTGTATACCTCAGTCCGGCCTGACAGGACCATTGCTCGCGGGTGTCATATTCCACGTGGCCGAAGAGGCCGATCCGTGGAGTGAGCATGAGTTCGCGAATCACCTTGATCCGCGCCTCGCCGTCGGAATCGATCCAGGCGGAGGACTGGAAATTTCCCGGAAGCAGGTAGTGGATGCCTGCGATGAGGCGTTCGTCCTCGGCCGTGAAATCATTGCCTTCGGCATAAACCCCGGCGAAGACCGTGGTGAACCGGTTGAAGTAGCGGCCGTAGGTGAGTTCGCCTTCCCAGTCGGTGCCCTCGACTTTGTTCCAACCGGCCTCCCACCCCAGGGAGAAAACATTGAGCAGGCTCGAAACCGTCAGGTCACCCTGCGCCATGTTGCTCAGCAGGTCCACATGACCATAGAAAAACACCGGGCTGGCTTCATCATAAATTTCATTCCTGACCGCCTGGGTGGCTGGGTCCGGGGTGAAGCCCTCGTATTCCACCACCCGCGCCATGCCGCTCATCATGTGATAGAGCAGGTGGCAATGGAAGAACCAGTCGCCCGGCTCGTTGGCCAGGAACTCGATGACCGTCGTGGACATGGGCTCAACATCCACCGTGTGCTTGAGCGGCGCGTAGTCACCCTGGCCGTTGATCACGCGGAAGAAGTGCCCATGCAGGTGCATCGGGTGGTGCATCATCGTGCGGTTGATCATGATGAATCGCACCACCTCGCCCTCGCGGATGCGGATCTCGTCGCCGGGTTGGATGGGCTTGTTGTTGATCATCCAGACATAGCGTTTCATGTCCTCGTCAAGAGTCAGCCGGAACTCACGGCGCGGCGCGCTCGCGGGATACGCGGTCTTTTTCACGGAACGCAATTGGGGATAAGGCGCGAACGGGCGCTCCTTCGACATCATGCCATCCGTGGCCAACAACGGAGCGTGGGCGGCATCCTCGCGGAGCAGGAAATCATACCAGGCCGGCGGGTTGTGCTTCACGCCCATGCCCATCGAATGGTCCATGCCTTTCATCTCCATGCTGGGCATCTCCATTTTGGAATGATCCATCGTCGAGTGGTCCATCCCTTCCATGCCCTGCATCGACATTTTCATTTTCATGGGCTTGCCGTGGTCCATCTTCGCCATGTGCATTCCGGGCCGGTCGAACTTCCCGGCGTCCACTTCGCGATCCGGCATGCCCATGGAACCGGCAGGTGTTAGAGCGATGGCATTCCTTGCGTTGAATCCCATCATCGTGTCGTAAACGAAGGGTTTCGGCAGATCCACCACGGGATGCCTCTCGCCGGAACCGATCCAAAGCGAGGTGTGCCCGCTGCCGTCATGCGCAGTGGCACGGAGCTCAAAGGCTCCGTTCTGCGGGACTTTGACGAGGACGTCGTAAGTCTCGGCCACGGCGATCAGCAAGGGGTTCGTCATTTCCAAAGGCCGCACGTTCTGGCCATCCGCGGAAACGATGGTCATGGGCCCGCCGGCGTAGGTGAGGTGGAAAAACGTGGTGGCCGAACCGTCGATGATGCGCAGGCGCACGGTTTGACCAGGTTTGGCAGACAGGCTTCCCTGCGGCTTGCCATTGATTAGAAACGCATCGTAGGAAACATCCGCGGTGTCCATCGGCGGCATGCGCATGGCTTCGCGGGCGAAGAACGCGCCGAGCTTGCCGGTCTTCGCCGCGCCGAGCACGCTCTGCGCGCTTCCTTTCTCGATCGAGAAATAGTCCGAACCACTGCGCAGCCGGCGGAGGATTTCCATCGGGGCCTTATCGGTCCAATCCGACAACATGACGACGTGATCAAGGTCCGCCCCACGACCACCGCTCGCGGGCAGGATCACGATGGATCCGTAAACCCCGCTCTGCTCCTGCACCATCGTGTGCGAGTGATACCAGTAGGTGCCGCTCTGGCGGATGGGGAATCGATAGGTGAATGTGGCGCCCGCCGCGATGGGCGGATAAGTGATGAACGGCACGCCGTCCATGTTGTTGGGCACCAGAATTCCGTGCCAATGGACCGAGGTTGGCATGTGCATCGAGTTCGTCACGCGGATCACCGCGGTGTCGCCCTCGGTGAACCGCAGCGTCGGCCCCGGGATCCCGCCGTTGACCGTCATCGCGGCGACCGGCTTGCCGGTGATATTCACCTGTTGATCGGCGATCGTCAGATCATAAGCGACTTCCCTGGCGCGGGCGGAAACGCAGAAAATCAGAATGAAGGTTGGGATCAGTCGATATCGGCTCATGGCATCGTCACTCGATTCATCAAACAGTTCCGCACGACGAGGCCAATGGCATCGACGTGCGGATCCGAGGCAGGGATTCCTAACGACTCAGTTCTTCTTCATGGCCGCGTGTTCCTCCGCAGTCATACCCGGCATGGAGCTGGTGGATGAGGAGCTGGTTCCACAGGAAGCGAGAAGCATGGCAACGGTGGCGACAAGAAGGCCTAGAATGGATGGTTTCATGGGATGGTTGAGAGAAGTTCCTGATGATTTCAGGTTTTGGTTTTGATTCTCCGTAAGTCTATTTTCTCGATAGTTTGCTGATCGCGACGACCAACATTGCAACCAACAGGACGCCGATCACGGTCCAGATCCACATCCCGCCTCCCAGCGGGCCATTCATCCAGTTGTCTGCGTGATCCATCATCAGGTTGCTTTCTTCGTAAGGTGTTCCGGCATCCGGCGATTATTCCGTCTTTTCATGATGCTCCGCATGAGCGGAATCGGATTTATCGTCCATGTCCTTCATCATCGGACATTTTGACATGGATTCCTTACCCATCTCCATGTGCCCCATCATGTGCTTCATCATTTTCTCTTCCATCTTGGCCATTTTGGCATGCATGGCCGTGCGCTGGTCGACCACCTGGGTGACGACGCCGGCCAGTAGCGCGACTTTTTTATCCGGTGCCGCGCTGTTCATCGTGGCGACGGCCGCAGTAAGCTCGGCATCCTGCGCCTTTATTTCAGCCTGCATCTTCTGCTTCTCCTTCTTCATTTCCTCACACTGCTCCATCATTTTACCTTCCATCTTCATCTCCTTGCCTTCGGCAGGCTCGGCGGCCCATGAGGATGCGGGCGCATGGACAGCCATCATGACAGCGAGTGTCAGACTTGCGCGGAGGAGGATGTTCTTGGTGGTTCTGGTTTTCATGTGGTTGATGTCGTTTGCTACGTTGGATCTCAGGTGACCGAACCGTAAGGTGAGGGCTCTGGTTCCCGCAGATGAATTCTCCATCTGCGGAATTGGTCTACCGCGCTGTGTAAGGTCGAGCGGTGTCGGCTGCTGGTAGTCCCAACCGATCATCGAAGACCTGACTAGGTTCCACCTACGGATCGGCTTCGGCCATGGGGCATAACCCTACCTTGATGACACGGTACGCGTTCCACTTTTCACGGATCTCGTCGATCCGATTACCAACGACCTATAGAAAGGGTTCGAACCAGGATTTGAGTCGAAGAAAAGTCGTTGATCGCCGCTCTAATCTCCGCATTCTTCCCATCATGGCAAACGCCGGAATCCTCATCGCGACCGTCGGTTGTCTGACCGCCCCGTTCACTTGCGGCGCTGACGCTACCAAGCCCAATGTCATTTTCATCCTAACGGACGACATGGGTCGCGGCGATCTCTCGGCACTCGGTGGGAAGCAGGGCGTCACGCCCCACATCGACAAACTGGCTGCGGAAGGGACGAGCTTCGGGCAATTCTACGTTGCGTCGCCGATCTGTTCAGCCTCCCGCACTGCCTTCACCACCGGCATGTTTCCGGGCCGCTGGAAGATCAACAGCTACCTCCGCGATCGCGCGGGCAACAAGCATTGCGAGCAGGCGGACTGGCTGGATCCGAAAGCCCCCGTCGTCGCGCGTGCCTTCAAACAGGCCGGCTACGCCACCGCTCATTTCGGAAAATGGCACATGGGCGGCGGACGCGATGTCCAGGACGCTCCCCTTCCCTCCGCCTACGGATTTGACGAGTCCCACGTGAACATGGAGGGCATGGGGCCCCGTTTTGAAGGCTTCGGAAGCGCCAGCGAAGCGACACTCAACTCCGAGGATGGCCGGAAGTACCTTCGCTGCAATTTCACCGCCTATTGGGTGGGCCGCTCGCTCGATTTCATCAAGCGACATCAGGACCGACCTTTCTATCTGGAACTCTGGCCGCAGGACGTCCACACCCCGCACACGCCGTCCGAGGAGTCATTGGTTAGAACGGCGGTGAAAGACCTTCCCACCGCGGAGCACAATTTCCGCGCCGTGCTGAATGAATACGACGCCCAGATCGGCAGGCTCATGGATTCGCTGCGGGATCTTGGAGTGGAAAACAACACCATCGTCGTCTTCAGCGCCGACAACGGCCCCGAGCCATCCTTCGACCACGCCCGCACCCTCGACCAGCGGGGCATGAAATGGAGCCTCTACGAAGGGGGGATCAAGGAGCCATTCCTTGTCCGCTGGCCCGGCCATATCCCTGCGGGAAAAACCAACAGCACCACTGTCATTTCCAGCACCGACTATTTTCCAACCATCACGAAGCTCGCAGGCATCCCTGCGCCCGCCGATGCGCCCTTCGACGGCATTGACCAAAGCGAAGCGTGGCTCGGGAAAGCCCCACAAAGGAAGACCCCGCTCTTCTGGGAATACGGTCGCAAGCCCAAGGGCTACCCCTACCCCACAGCGGGTGACAAAAGCCCCAACGTGGCGGTTAGGGATGGCGACTGGAAACTGCTGCTGAACTCCGACGGCACGAGCATCGAACTCTACAATCTGAGATCCGACCCCAAGGAAGCCACCAATCTAGCTGATCAGGAAAAGGAAACAGCCGGCCGCCTTCGCGACCTCGCCCTCCGATGGCGAAAATCCCTGCCGTGAAATCAAGGAGCCGATCTCTAACAGACAAGCCTGGCCTCAACCAATTCAGACCCATCTTGTGGGTGAAAGGGGTCAGTTAGCCAGGCGCCTGACCACCCAGCAGGCAAAATCTCAGACAACATGATGCCCATCAAAACCATCCAGATCGTCTCGATCATTTTCGCCGTGCTGTCTTTGTGGGCGAAAGCGGAAGTGAGCATCACCTACTCGCCTGCGGAGGGAATAGGCGCGGAGGCCGGGGTGATGCGGCGCGATCCCAGCGACATCATCCGCGTCGGAGATCAGTTTTACGTATGGTATTCCAAAGGAAAAGTCGCCGATGGCTACGATGCCACGGTCTGGTATGCGACGTCGCCCGATGGCAGGAAATGGACGGAAAAAGGCGAATCCATCGCGCGCGGGCCAGCGGGTAGTTGGGATGAGCAAAGCGCCTTCACTCCCAACATCCTCGTCGCGGCTGGCAAGTATTGGCTCGCCTACACGGCTGTGCCGAAGCCCTTTGACAACACCAGCACCAAGACCGCCATCGGTTTCGCCAAGGCCGACTCGCCTGATGGTCCATGGGTGAAGCTGGACAGCAATCCGATCCTTCGAACCAGCGAGGACAGCAACGCCTTCGACAGCTTTCGCGTGGACGATGCCTGCTTCATCGTCCGCGAGGGAAAGTATTGGTTCTACTACAAAGGCAGGCAGATGGGCAAAACACCCGCAGAGACGAAAATGGGTCTCGCCATCGCCACCAAGCCGGAAGGGCCGTATCTCAAGCACGGCGCTCCGATCATTGATGGCGGACATGAAGTGACGGTGTGGCCCTACGGCACGGGCGTCATGTCGCTGGTGAGAATCGGACCGGCCGGCCTTGCCAAGACGATCCAGTATGCACCCGATGGCATGACTTTTTCCACATGGCAGGATCTCAAATCCGTGCCGATCGCCGCTGGATTGTATCGCCCGGAAGCCTTTACCGAAAGCGGTAAAGGAGCCATGCCGAACTGGGGTGTCCACATCGGCCTGAAAAAGCCCTTGCTGCCCTACATTGAACGCTTTGACATGGAAGCAAAATCAGTCACGCCACCACCTCCCGCACCATAAAGAAACTCATTGACCTCTGCGACGCATCGCTTGCCGCTGAAGAGCCCGGGAAAGGCGTCTGATAGGAGTTCCGAGTCACAAGCATTGAGGTTTTCAGCCGGAGCTTGCAGTCGTTATTCCATGCCACGACCCTTGCGATACGAGGCGGCGGAAGAGTTCCCTGGTTCACCTTCTCACTTGTTGAATCCCTTATGGTTCATGAATTCCCAGATGCGCCCCATCCAGGTATAGCTGCCCGTGCCGGGGGCGGCAGTTCTCTGGAAGCAGTGACCGCGTCCGACTAGCGTGTGGAGATCGGACTGGATTCCCATCCGGCGAAGCTGCTCCCAGCATTTCACCGAATTCATCGCCGCCCAACCGTCCGCGTCGCCGTAGCCGGGTCCTCGCATTGTAACGTTTTCCTTGTTCCAAACGAGCAAAGGGTGAGGGGCTAGCGGTCAACAGAGCACCTCTCGCATTTTCGCCAGAACTCTGGCAGGTCTGGCAACTAAGCTATTCGGGGCTCCCGATGGTTTTACGAGCGGCAGGTCGGGTCTTGATCCAGTTTGCCTGCAGGAGGTCTTCGGGTTGCCCGGTTGGCGGGTTGCGCATCAGTGTTGGAGACCCGCACCCGTGTCGATAACGAATGGATTTCCCAACGTCTGGCAATGGGCCACAACCGCTCGGTGAGCCGCCTCATCCGACAGGGCAATGACAGCCCGGAAATCTAAAGACACTGCTCGAAACTCCTGAGGATGTTACCATGCGAGAATTGTTTTGAGACCCCTTTTGAAATAATAAACCCAATACCCTCCACTTTTCACGCGCGACAAATCCTCGCGGCGAGGGTTTCTTGCGTGATGAACAAACACGCCGGATTCGCAGCCATTGTCCTGGGGCTCGCCACTCTGCCCCTCTACTCTCAAACCTCGGCTGACAATCCCCGACTGAAGAAGGCATTGGAGCGATTTCCCGACGCCGACGCAAACAAGGACGGTAAGCTTTCCGAGGACGAGGCGCGCGAATTCGCCACCAAGTTCCGAGGCAAGGCCAAGGCTCTGCCGACAGACAGCGTTCTGCCCGCAGCAGATCTGCGCGACGTGAAATATGGCCCGGACGAACGCAACGTGCTCGATTTCTGGTTCGCGAAGAACACCAACGTGGCCGCACCTTTGATCGTGTTCATCCATGGCGGCGGATTCGTGGGCGGCGACAAATCGATGGCCAGCCCCGCCGCGGGCCGCGAGGCGCTCGACAATGGCGCGGCATTCATGAGCATCAACTACCGATTCCGTGAGCAAGCGCCGATCCAAGACATCCTCCGCGACGCCGCTCGCGCGATCCAGTTCGTGCGCGCCGACGCGGCCCGGTTTCACATTGATCCAAAGCGCATCGCCTCCTTCGGCAGTTCGGCGGGCGCGGGCACGTCGTTGTGGCTCGCGGCGCATGATGACCTTGCCGATCCGAAGTCCGATGACCCCGTGCTGCGCCAGTCCACCCGCATCAGCGCCGCCGGCAGCCTCAACGGCCAGGCGACCTACGACATGCGCGAGTGGGAACGCGTCATTTTTTCTTTCAAGCCTGAATGGCTCAAAAGCAAGGATGAACGCCTGGAGTTCTACCACTTCAAGAGCGAGGCCGATTACGACACCGAACAAGGCAAGAGAATCCGCGCCGATTGCAACATGCTCGGTCTCCTCACCGCCGACGACCCGCCCGTCTATCTTTCTTGCTCGCAGCCTGACGGCGAACCCACCAGTCGCGGTCATCTCCTCCATCACCCGCGCCACGGTCAGGTCATCGAGCGGCGGTGCAAAGAACTCGGCATCCCCGTCACCGCCGTCTATGCCGCCGACCAGAATCAGTCAGCCAAGTCCGATGGCGCGGTTGCGTTTCTCCTGCGCCACGTCGGCTTGCTAGTCTCGGGCGGGAATGGACCATCTTCCATCCACGAGTCGAGAACCTCCCCATGAACACTGCACGTTTCGCCGCCTTACGTCCTGTTCCTTTGCCCTCTTGCCGCCCCGCTGCTCGCTCAGTCTTCCTATCCACCCACATTCCAGGACGCCCGCGTCGAGACCTACCGAAAAATCGGCTCCACCGAGCTCGGAAATATGTATCTGTGGCGACAGAAGAGGCTTTGCAGTCGGCGATTTCCAGCGCGCAAGTGGATGGCAAAGAAATCAAAGTGGCCTGGACCGCATTGAAAAAAGTCGGTGTTGGGATACCTCAGACTTACAGATTTTGGATCAGAATCCTCATCACTTGCCTGTTTGGCCTGAGTCTTCAGGTCATGGCGCAACAACCCGCCAACACCTATAACGTGAAAACGCAAGGCGGGGCGACGGGGAACGGAACCACGAATGATACCACTGTCATCCAAAATACCCTCAATGCGGCCCATACCGCGGGAAAGGGTGTCTATTTCCCAGCCGGAATCTACATCATGAACGGCATTTCCATTCCCGACAATACCAGCATCTTTGGAGACAAGTCTGGCATATCCTTGGTGAAGTCCGTGCAGCCCTACAAAACCGTCAACATGACCGGTGATGATAATGATGTCGGTGAGACCATCGGAAATCTTAGGATCGAAGATATGTTCTTCCTCAATATGAGATTCAGTTTTCAAAACAATGCGATGGCCAACCTCGCCATGAGACGATGTGTGATTGCGACCGATAAGATCGCTCCGGACGGGCAAGGCTGGATGATGTCTGAGTGGGACGGCGATGATATGATTGTAGAGGATTGCATTTTCCTGTCAGGGCATGAAACGGGAGAGTGGTTGGGCGGACGGATCAAGGCGATCAAGGCGTCCAAAACCAAGGGAATGCTGATCCGGCGCAATATCATCGGCCTGGATATGGGGAATCTGTCATGGCTGGCTACGGAGTGGCAAGGCTATGCCAACTGGTCCAATGCCGTGGGGCGTCTCAACCAATTCAAAACCGAGCAGAACCTTCCCCGCCGCATGGGAGAGATGGCGGGAGGCATTGCGATCTTTGACGGAACAGAGAATGTGATCGATCAGAACATCATTCACCTCGATTTTGAGGCAAACCTGGCCGGTGGCATGTCTGAGGATCATCTCATCTATTCTCTCAGGGAAACCAAAATCGAGATCACTCGGAACTGGCTGAGCGGACTTCCGAACACCGCGGGCGGCGGCCTGAAGCATCGTGATACATGGGGACCCGGAGTCATAGCGGCCAACTACCTCAATGATGCCCCGCTTTTATTGTATTCCTATGGCGATCCCAACAGCGTTCCCATTGACTACGACTATCTGTATCCATTTGATAACCAACTAATCTTTCGCAACTACCTGAAGGTCACACAGCAACGGGTGTTGGGTAATGCGATCACAGGCGGAAGTTCACGTTATGGCTTCAATTTCATGAGTGATGATGGAAATACGGGAAAGCAAATCGATGTCGCCGAGAACCTGTTTGATCTTGCGGCGAATTGTCCAAACCAATGGATCAACCTCGCACAGGGAAAAACCACAGCGGATGGATGGCGCATCTATGAATCCAACTTCCACGTGCGTGGAGTTAATTCCGGAGATCTCGTTGAAATCACAGGAAGAAATCAGACTCCCGGTGCTTATACGTATTACACTGCTCGGAAACGAGCTTCCGCATCTTACTTAAGCGACATGAACGCGACCATGGCCAAATATGAAGCCATGGAAATTCCTTACCTGAACATTCCACCCTATGGGACGGATCCTGTTGTGAATACTCCACCTGTCTTTACCAGCACACCCGGTGCGGTTCCGATCGTTAATTCGGGCCAAGCATACAGCTACAATATCACTACAACCGACGCCGATGGCCAATCACTCGTGATCTCTGCCGTGGTGCGTCCTTCCTGGCTCACGTTCACCAGCACCGGCAACGGCACCGCCATCCTGACCGGCACCGCGACTAACTCCGCCGTGGTGAGCTATCCTGTCTCGCTGAGTGTCTCCGACGGCATCATCAGCAAGGTGCAATCGTTCGTTATCACTCTCAACAGCGCCCCCACCGTCACCATCACCAACCCCGCCACCCCATCGCTCAGCCTGCCCGCAGGCACCGCATTGACCATCGAAGGCAGCGTCAGCGACGACGGCCTGCCCGCCTCACCCGGCAACGTCATTGCTGCATGGTCTAAATTTTCCGGCCCGGGCACGGTCACCTTCTCCTCGCCCAGCACGGTCAATACCAGCGCCTCGTTTTCCAGCGCTGGCATTTACGTGCTGCGACTTACCGCGACCGATGGTAGCGCGACGGTTTTCCGAGATCTCAACGTGACTGTCATTGCTCCCCCCGGTTTCGCAACATGGATCGGCGGCTTTAATGTCGGCAGCCTGAATGGTGCTGGGGACGATCCGGATCACGACGGTATTCCGAACCTAATCGAATACGCGCTAACAGGAGGCGATCCAGCGCAGGGCGGCATGGTTACCCTTCCGGCCTCCTCCCTAACAAATGCTGGCGGCAACAGCTACCTCACGCTCACCATTCAGAAAAACACCACTGCCACCGGCATCACTCTCATCGCCGAGACCTGCAGCGACCTCGCCACCTGGAACAGCAACAACACCGTAATCGTTTCGGAAACCGCCAGCACCCTTGTGGTCCGCGATGCGGTGCCAGTGAGTGGATCCAGCACGCGCTTCATGCGCCTTAAAGTTACGCAGCCATGAGTCCTCACACCCCTCTCCACGCCACATGAGTCCAATTCACCGAACATCTATGAAATCGATCATCCTCCTGCTTCTCTGCCTTCTCACCGCCCCGCTGTTCGCAAAGTCTTATCCCCCCACATTCAAGGACGCCCGCGTCGATACCTACCGAAAGGTCGACTCCACCGAGCTGAAGCTTTGGATTTTCGGGGAATCGGACCCCAAGACGCCGAAGCCCGCGATTGTGTTCTTCTTTGGCGGTGGTTGGAATGGGGGAACACCGGAGCAGTTCGAGAATCAGGCCCGGCATTTCGCCAAGCGCGGTATGATCGCCATCACCGCCGATTACCGCGTGAAATCCCGGCACGGTGTGCAAGTGGTGGAATGCGTGAAGGACGCCAAGGCGGCCATCGCCTGGGTCAGGGAAAATGCCCAGCGTCTCGGCATTGATCCGAACAAAATTGCCGCGTCTGGAGGCTCCGCTGGCGGTCACCTCGCCGCCGCCACAGGCACGATCAGCGGCATCGGCAGCGATGAACGTCCGAACGCCATGATCCTCTTCAACCCCGCCTGCACGCTCGCTCCTATCGCGGACTGGCAACCCCCAGGGGACAAGGCTAAGCTCAGCGTCGAGCGATTTGGCGTGGAGGCAGAGGTGATCTCGCCGGCCCATCACATCGGTCCGCACACGCCGCCGACCCTGATACTTCATGGCAAGGCGGACACCACGGTTCCCTACGCTTCCGTGGTCGCGTTCGAGAGTGTGATGAAGAAGGCAGACAGACCGTGCAAGCTGGTCGGTTACGACGGTGAGGACCACGGCTTTTTCAACCGCGGCGAGGGGTACGCCAAGACTCTTGCTGAAGCCGACGCTTTCCTCGTCGATCTCGGCTGGATCAAAAAGTGAAGGCGGCTTTCAGAAATGCCCGGCTGGGCCGCGCAGCAACCCGAAATCAATCTCCCATCAAAAAAACTTCACACCATGAAGACCCATAAATCTCATCCGCCACGCCCCATCGCGGCACTCCGGCCTTTGACGATGGGCGTGCTGCTGCTCAGCAGCCTGATAGCTCTCCCGCTTTCCGCCGCGGAGAAGAAAGCCGGCAAGTCCAGGAAGGGCGACCCCGCGCGTTGGGAGGAGACGATCAAACAATTCGAGGCCACCGATGCCGCCACGCCTCCGCCCAAGGGCGGCGTTCTGCTCGTCGGCGGGTCGAATGCGCGGCGATGGACGGATGTCAGCGACTATTTTCCGCAACATCGCGTGATCAACCGCGGTTTCGGCGGCGCGCGACTGACCGACGTGCTGCACTACACCGACCGCATCGTGCTGCCTTACGCGCCCAAGACCATTCTCCTCAACGCCGGCGGCAACGACCTCAGCGCCGGTGAAACTCCCGAAGAAATCCGCGATGCCGCCCGGGCCTTCATCACC
>JANOBS010000498.1:0-2062 GCA_031411755.1 Luteolibacter sp.
GTTCGCGGCGCTGCTGCGCTTCTTTTGGCAATGCCTCGGGAGCCGCGGCTGCCGTGGGTTCACCGCCCGTGTAAGTCACGCGCATCAGCGCCGACTGCGTGCCGCGTCCGCCAACGGTGAAATACATCGCGCCATCCGGCCCGATGACGGCATCGGTGACGGGCAGCGGCGCGCCGGAGACAAATACCTCCGACTCCGCCTTGTAGCTCGCGCCGTCGGGCCGCAGATGAATCGCAAGGATGCGCCCGTAGGTCCAGTCGAGCGCATACATCGCCCGCTGGTATTTCGCAGGGAACTTCGCGCCGGTGCCGAACACGGTGCCGGTGGGTGATCCCGGGCCGATGTCAACGGCGGCCGGCAGGGAGTCGGCGTAGTAGCTCGGCCAGCGACCGGCTCCGGAGCGCCAGCCGTAGTCGCCGGCGCTGACGATGTGGTTGATGCGGGTCGGCATGTACCAGGGTGAGCCCATGTCCCACTCCATGTCGGAGTCGTATGTGAAGAGCTCGCCATTGGCATCGAAGGCGATGTCATACTGGTTGCGGAAGCAGCCAGCGAAGAGCTCGACGCGCTTGCCCTCAGGGTCGGTTTTGCAAACGTATCCGCCGGGAGCGAGGATGCCGCGGGCGTGGCCATTGGCGTCCCAGAGGCGGGTGATCAGGTGGTCTTCCCCGATGGCGACAGGGCGGGAGTAATCGAGCTTGTCCGGCAGCTTCGTGTGGTTGCCGTTGACGAAGTAGATCGACTTGCCATCCGGTCCCAGCACGATGCCGTGCGTGCCGTGTTCGCCGCCTCCGTCGCACTTGCGGATGAGCTCGGCCTTGTCGAACTGGTCGTCGCGGTTGGTGTCGGTCAAGCGCCACAGGCCCTTGTCGGACATCTCGTTGTTCATCAGGTAAAGGCTTCCGAAGGCGTAGAGCAGTCCGTGGGCGCCGCCGAGGGGCTTGCCGCTGGTGCTATTGGGGAGGGTCAGAGCCTCGACCTTGGGTTCGCCCTTCGTTCCGATGGCTGGCACCGTGATGCGGTAAATGCCGCCGTATTGGTCGCTGGTGATGAGGCGGCCCTTGTCGTCTTCGGTCATCGCCACCCAGGAGCCTTCCTGAGCCTTCGGCACCGTGTAGAGAAGCTCCACGGAAAAGCCAGGGACGGTCTGAATCCCGCTGCCCTCGAGGACCGCCGCGCCACCACCACCGCCGCCAGCCGTTAGCGCCTTGCCCCATGGCTCCGCTCCGTAGGCCGCGATCTCCACTGCGGGTTTGAAATCCTTGCTCCCGGTCGGAGCGGCGGACCAGTCCGCGCCCGTATCAATGACGGACTTTTTTCCGTCCATCGTTTCGATCTTCAAGGTCGCGACAAACCCCGCCATGCTGCCTTCGTTCTTCGCCTCGAACTTGAGTTCGTTCTGCCCGACCTTGAGGAGCTTGGTCAGATCCATCTTGGTCGGCTGGCCCCAGTCGGCGTTCTCCGCGATCTTGGCCCCGTTGAGATAGGCGGTCGCGCCGTTGTCGCAAGTGAAGGAGAGCTGCGCGGTGAGAATGGCGTCCGGGAGCTGGAAGGCCTTCTGAAAGGTCACCTTTTCCCCGTCCTTGGGGCTTTTGCTGGCCCAGATCCACTGGGGAGCGGCGCTCAGAGGGCAGGTAAGGAAGGCAAGGGAGCCGACGAGTCCGCAAGCGGAAGTGAATCGTTTCATGAGTGGTGGAAGAGAGAGTGCTGGGTGAAGAGACGGATCTACGAGGAACGATTCTTGTTCCTATCAGGTATGGCAAACTCCCGAATCCACAAGGCGCGGCCTCGGAGGGGGTAGCCACCCGCGAAATCATTTTCAAAAGGGGCTCGGAATAAATCCCGATCTCGGCCATCCTACCCGATGAACTGGAGACAAATCGTCCCCACAACCCCAAGAAACCAAATGAAATCGCTACTCCTCATTCCCATGGCCCTCGGCACCCTGCTGCTTGCCTCCTGCGCCGACACCATGGCCGCCAAGTGCGCCAAATGCGGCAAGCCCGGCTGCACGATGTGTGAAAAGTCCGCCGCCAAGTGCCCGATGTGCGGCAAGGTCGGC